>CAJXIL010000087.1 GCA_913054455.1 uncultured Roseobacter sp. | reverse complement strand
CGCCTGTTGGACCGGGTGCCCTATAGCGAGCAGGAAGAGTTGGAGATCACCTGGAGTGTCCAGCCAAGCGTCAGCGAGGAGAATGTCGATAAGCAGCGCGGTATCCTGGCCTGGGAGTTCGATTTGGCTCCAGGAGAGGACAAGTTGATCCGGCTTGAAACCACATTGAGCTGGCCCGAGGGCAAGCTGCTGCGCTGAGCCGTGGTGCGGCGCGGGTTCTGCCCTAAAGAAGGGGGGCTCCCGCCCGGAACTGGGATGGATCAAAGATCCATCCGGTCCCGTTTGGCCCGGCACCGCTGTCGCGGTGCCCAAGACAGAAGATCGGCTGAGAAGGCCATTAGGCGCAATGCTGCCCTGATGGGCCTTTTTTGAGTTTAAGGAGACCGCTACGCGTCAAGGGTAAGCCGCGCTGGTGCGCGGCCGCCTTTGGCGGCCCTTGACCCGTAAGCAGGTGCTGTTCTGCTGTTGTCTTTCAGGCTTTTTCGCGCAGGCGGCCCACCACGCCGGTTGGGAAGAAATAGACGCTGAGGATGAATAATACGCCTAGCCATAAAAGCCAGCGATCAGCGCTGAGCAGTTCAGGCAGCAGCGGCAGCCCCTCGAGCAAATGAGAGGCGGCGCCCATCAGGTTTTGCAGGTAGTTCTGTGCCAGTACAAACAGGGTGGCGCCGATCATCGCGCCATAGAGCGTGCCCATACCGCCGATGACTACCATGAGCAGGATGTCAATCATCAGTTCCATCGACAGCACGGTGTCCGGCCCAACATAACGCAACCAAACCGCATAGAGTGAGCCTGCCAGCGCCGCGATAGCTGCTGAGAGGCAGGTAGCGGCAACGCGGTAGTAGACGACGCGGTAGCCAATGGATTCGGCACGGAAATCGTTCTCGCGGATGGCCTGCAGCACTCGGCCAAAGGGGGAGTTCACCACCCGCAGCAGCGCCAGGAACAACAGGGTCGCGCCGATGAAGACAAAATAGTAGGCCAAGAGCTTGCCATTGAGTTTGACCCCCAAAAGCTTGCCGTCAAACGTCTCTTTGCCAAATTTGAAGGCGGGGCCCAGCTCGCGCGGGGTTTTGAAGGTGAGGCCATCCTCGCCGCCAGTTAGGCCTGAGAGCTGGCTGACCAGAACCGCCACAGCAGAGGCCACGGCCAGTGTGATCATAGCAAAGAAAATGGCCCGCACGCGGAGCGAAAACAATCCGATCAGCAATGCCAGAGTCGCGGCCAGGCCAGCGCCCGCCAAGGCGCCGATGGCGATGGCGTCAAAGCCACGCCCCATATGGACTGAGGTCAGGGCAACGCCATAGGCGCCGATGCCAAAGAACATTGTATGGGCAAAGCTCACGATGCCGCCATAGCCCAGCAAAAGATCATAGCTGGCTACCAGCACGATAAAGATGCAGATCCGCGCCGCTGTATCGACGGTGCGCACGCCTGGAAACAGGAAGGGCGCCAGGGCCAGGCAGAGCAGGATGCCACCCAGGATCAGGGCCAGAGGCAGCGAACGTGGGGTGTCACCAGAGAGAACTGTGCGGATCATTTTGCTTTTACCACCGGAATCATACCCATAGGGCGCCACATCAGAATGGTGACCATCAGGGCAATATTGGAAATCAATGCTGCCTTTGGCTCGATAAAGGCGATGTAGTTCTGCATCAGCCCTACCAGGAGCGCCCCAATAAAACAGCCCTCGACCGAGCCAAGCCCGCCGATAATCACCACGATAAAGATCAGGATCATTGCGTGGTTGCCCATATGGGCGGTGATGACTTCCTGGTAGAGCGCCCACATCACACCGCCGAGACCTGCCAGGGCAGAGCCTGCGATAAAGACGCCGACAAAGACCAGCTTGAGCCGATAGCCAAGCGCCTGCACCATCTCGCCGTTCTCAACGCCTGCGCGCACGATCAGACCAATTTTGGTCTGCCGCAGCACCCAGCGCATCGCGGCAAAGACCGCAAGACCCACGGCGACAGCGACCAGCCGGTATTTCTCGATCGCGGCCCCAGCAAAGGTGATGGCGCCTTTCAGGGCTTCGGGGCGGTTGAAATAGATCTCTTCGGGGCCCCAGAGCACGATGATTAGCTGTTCCACCACGATGAGCCCGCCCATGGTGACGAGGATCTGTTTCAGGTGATGGCCGTAGACCGGCGCGACGATGACTTTCTCAAAGGCCCAGCCCATGGCCCCGGTGGCCAGCATGGCGCCAATGACAGCCAGCAGAACCGCAGAGAGGTTCAGGATCAGTGAGGGGGCTTCGGTCATATGGCCTAGGAGCATCAGTACGGAGATGCCGACAAATGCGCCGACTGAGACAAATGCGCCATGGCCAAAATTGATCACATCCATCAAGCCAAAGACCAGAGTCAGCCCCGAGGCCATGATGAAGATCATCATACCCATGGCCAGGCCCGATACAGTGAGCGTCAGCCAGCTCGCCGGGTTCATGATGGCTATGAAGCCGGCCAGGGCCAGCAGGGGCACCAATAGCACGGGCATATAGGGCCCAATGCGCTCGGGCAAGGTGGCCTGCGCCATGGTTGGCGCATGTTCGGGGGCGGCACTCATGTCTGAGCCTCCGTCAGTCTACAGGGGGGGAGCATTGTGCAGTGGGGTGGGGGCGTGATTTGGCCGATGGCCGCACCTGCGAGAAGGTTGTGCTGAGATGACATTCAATGGGCCTCCATGCTGAGGCCCATAAGCCGTTCTTGCAGGGCTGCATCGCGGCCCAACTCATCCATCTCGCCAGTCCAGATCATGCGACCATCGTCCATCACATTGGCGCTGTCGCCCAGGGCCTTGGCCACCGCAAAGTTCTGCTCGACCAAGAGCACGGAAGAGCCCTGATCCTTAAGGTCTTTCAACGCCTTGGCCATGGTGGAGATGATCGCGGGGGCCAGGCCCTTGGTGGGTTCGTCAATCAGGTAGAGTTTGCGTTCTTCGACCATGGCGCGGGCAATCGACAGCATTTGTTTTTGCCCTCCCGACAGGGTGCCGGCGTCAGATTTCCAAAAGGTCTTGAGCGGTGGAAAGGCGGTAAAGATCCAGTCCAGCCGGGCAGAATTGATCGGGCCGGACACCGCTGCGAGGGTCATGTTCTCCTCCACCGTGAGATCGGCAAAGATGCCCATGTCTTCGGGGACAAAGCCAATGCCAAGCCGGGCAATGGCCGGGGTTGGCAGCTTGGTTATGTCCTCGCCGTTAAACAGGATGCGGCCCTGATGGGCGCGCCAGTGGCCGATGATCGTGCGCAACGTGGTGGTTTTACCCACGCCGTTGCGTCCCAACAGCATGGTGACGCCGCCGCGCGGCACAGCCAGATCGACCCCCTGCAGGATGTGGTACTGCGCGATATTGGTATAGACGCCTTCCAGCGTCAAAATGACATCAGACATCTGCGAGAATTCCTTCGAGACCGCGGCCCATATAGGCTTCTTGTACGACATCCGAGGCCATGACCTCAGCCGGGGCACCATCTGCGGCTAGGGCACCATTGTGCAAAACGATGATCCGGTCGGCGAGACTGCGGATCACGTCCATCTTATGTTCGACCAGCAGAATGCTGCGGTCTTTTTGCTCCTTCAGCTCGGCAATCAGATCCAGCACCACCGGGGCCTCGTCGACGCTCATGCCCGCTGTCGGCTCGTCAAACATATAGACATCCGGATCCTGGGCGATCAGCAGGGCGACTTCGAGCTTGCGCTGGTTGCCATGGGACAGTTCCGAGACCACCTGATCGCGTTGGTCCAATAGGCGCACGCGGGCGAGGATCTCCTCGGCCTGATCCGTCAGATCCTGATGGCGCGAGACCATGGACCAGAGGTTGAAGCCACGTCCCAGTTTAGCCTGTACCACCAGCCGCAGGTTTTCCAATACGGAAAGGCCGGGGAACAGATTAGTGAGCTGAAAGGCACGGCCAATGCCGGCCTTGGTGCGGGCCGACACCGACGCGCGGGTGATGTCGTGACCGCGCAGCGAGACCGAACCGCCAGAGGCAGGAATCTGGCCGGAAATCAGATTGAAATAGGTGGTCTTGCCAGCTCCATTGGGGCCGACAATCGCGGTGAGCTCACCAGCGTTAAAGGCGCAGGTCACGGCATCAACGGCCACATGGCCACCAAATCGGACGGTCAGGTCGCGGGTCTTCAGAATGGGTTCTGTCATTTTGATCTCGGAGTGTTCTCTGATGGGCTTGCCGCTGAGGCGGCCGCGCGCCGGTGCTGAGAGCCGGAGCAGAACGGGGCACAAAGCCCCCCTGCTAAAACCATGGCCCAAAGACTGCGATCCTTGGGCCATAGGCATATTGGGTCAAGATAGGCTTACTGGTTGCGGATCGGGATTGGCATTTCTTCGATCGACAGTTCGCGCACCAGCTCTGGCACTGCCCACTCAACACCGTCCTGAACGGTCAGCTTGAAGTGGTACATGGTCTGCAGGGCCTGGTGATCCTCGGCCCGAAACTTCATGGTGCCTTTGGGGGTTTCCCACTCCATGCCTTCCATCGCGGTGATCAGCTCTTCGGTGTCGGTGGAGCCTGCCTTGCGGATCGCCTCAACAGCGGCGATGCCTGCGGCCATGCCGCCAGCGGTGAAGAAATCCGGAGGGCTGTCGAAGCGTTCAAAATGGGTTTTGACCAGCCAGTCGTTCACGTCGTTGTCAGGCAGCTCGTAGTAGTAATAGGTGCCGCCTTCCATGCCCTCGTAGTCTTTGAAGCCTTTCAGCGCCGCGAGGATATTGCCAACACCGGCAAATTCGATGCCAAAGCGGCCCGGATCCATAGCGTTGATCTTACCCAGCGGGTTGCCACCGCCGGCCCAGATCACAAAGAGCTTTTTGGTACCGTCCAGATCTTTCATCGCATTAAAGATGCGCTCGCCGGCGGCGGTAAAGTCGGTGGTATCAGTTGGGGCGTATTCCTCGTGGACCAATTCGATCCCTTGGGTGGCCAGCGCCTCGCGGAAGGCGGCGATCCCGTCGCGACCAAAGGCATAGTCCTGCGCCAGGGTGGCGATCTTGACGTTGTCATCCGCCAGAGCAATGGCGCTGGAGACCGCATCCTGCGACGAGTTGCGCGAGGTGCGGAAGATATAGCGATTCCAGTTGGCACCGGTGATGCTGTCGGCCACTGCGGGCTCAACAATCAGGATCTTTTCATATTCTTCTGCCACCGGCAGCATGGCCAGTGCCACGCCCGAGCTGACCGGGCCAATGGCGAGATCAACTTCGTCGTCGCCGTAAGCCTCTTCCAACAGCGCCTTGCCATTCTCTGGTTTCAGCTGGGTGTCTTTTTCGATCATCACGATCGGCTCACCATTGATCTCCATGGTGCCGCCAGTGGCATATTCCAGCCCCAGCATCAGCCCGTCGTGGCTTTGTTTGGCATAGGCCTCAAACGGGCCAGTCTTGCCATAGATATGGGCAATTTTGATATCTGCTGTGGCGGCCGAAGCCAGTGCCAACGCAGAAACCATTCCTGCAAGCAAAGTGCGTTTCATGTCGTTCCTCCCTGAGGGCGCGCCAGTGTATAGGGCTGGCGCAGTCTCGCTCCTGTGCCTTCAGGCTAACGGCGGCCTCACATTTTGGTCAATTGCAGGGAAATACGTATGTCGGCTCTCTCCCGCACCACAGGCTTACTGTGCCTCTCCCCCAGCTGCAAGTTGCAGCCAGAGGAAGGAGAAGGGATGGGAGACCTGTTACAGAGTTGCGGCGATTTCGGTAATGACGCTATGGGCCATCATCACATCGGCCTCGGTGGTTTCGAACTGTCCAGCCTGGAAGCGGATCACCAGATCGCCATCGACCCGGGTTTGCGTCAGGTAAATACGCCCGTCATCATTGATTGCATTGACCAATCTCAGGTTCAACTCATCCAGATCGGAGGCCCCTTTGGGGGCGTAGCGGAAGGTCCAGAGCGACCACATGGGCGGTGTCACAATCTCAAAATCAGGCTCTAGTGCGAGTCTGTCATGGAGTTGGTTGGACCAGTCAATGTGATTGCGCAGTCGCTGGCGCAGGCCCTCCAGACCATAGGTGCGGATCAGGAACCAGATTTTCAGTGCGCGAAAACGTCGACCCAGCGGCACGGACCATTCGGAGTAATTGATGATGCCGTCTTTGCCATGGGTTTTCAGATATTCGGGGCTTATGGCCAGGGTTTGTACCAGATCATCAGGGTTCTTCAGGAAATGTGCTGAGCAATCAAACTGCACGCCCAGCCATTTATGCGGGTTAAAGACGATACTGTCGGCGCGCTCGACCCCGGGCCAATAATGGCGATATTCGGGGCAGATCATTGCCGATCCCGCCCAGGCAGCGTCGATATGGCTATAGAGCCCGTATTCCTCTGCAATTGTTAGACATTCATCTATCGGATCGGTGGCGCCAGTTCCGGTGCCGCCCACACAAAGGATCAGACCGGCAGGTTGCAGGCCTGCGGCGATATCTGCTTCAATGGCGCTGCGCAGGGCCTTCGGGTCCATACCGCGCCAGGTGCCCTTGATCGGCACCCGTACCAGGTTTTGCTGGCCGATGCCCGCGACCCAGATGGCGCGATCAACCGAGGTATGCACCTCGGAGGAGCAGTAAATCCGCAACGGCTTCTGCGCGAACAACCCCTGTTGGTTGCCCTGCCAGTTCAAGGCCTTTTCGCGCATGGTTAGAACTGCGGCTAGCGTCGCCGATGAGGCCGAATCCTGGATGACGCCCTGGAATTCACCGGGCAGGTCCAGCGCCTGGCGCAGCCAGTCCATCATCCGGGTTTCCATCTCGGTTGCAGCTGGTGAGGTCTGCCAGAGCATACATTGCGGCGCGATGGCCGAGGTCAGGAATTCCGCCAGAACCGAGGGGGCAGCGGCATTTGAGGTGAAATAGGCAAAGAAGCGTGGGTGTTGCCAATGGGTGATCCCGGGCATCACGATCTCTTCGAAATCAGCAAAGATCGCTTCCATGCCCTCCCCATCCTCGGGCGGGATGGCGGGCAGGGCCTTCAGCACATCGCCGGGTTCAGTATTGGCGCGAACCGGTTTGTCGCCCACCGTCAAGTGGTAGTCCTGCGCCCAGTCGGCAATACGGCGACCCCAGCCTGAGAATTCATCCCATTTCATCTTCAAAACTCCAGTGTTCGGGCCATTGCCCGGACAGCCCCCGATCCTCCCCATGGAAGGGTTGGGGGCTGTCCTAATGTCCTGTTAGGGTGCAATGATCGGCTGCGCCGTGAGCGCGCTTTCCTGTGTTTCAGCCCCTTCAAAGGTGGAACCTTCCTCAAACCAGCTGCGGGGCGCGGGTTCGCCCCAGAGTGTCTGGCGCTGTGGGTCTTTGAGGGACCATTTTATTGCTTCCAGATCGGGATCAACGGTTTGGTAGTCCGAGCAGTAGATTTCGATCCGGTGGCCATCGGGGTCGCGCACATAAAGGAAGAACGCGTTGGAAATACCATGGCGGCCCGGGCCGCGCTCGATATTGGCGACATAGCCGGTGGTGGACATGAGGTCTAGCAAGTCGATGATGTTGAGCGGTGTCGGCACCCAAAAGGCCGAGTGATGCAGGCGCGGGCCAGTCCCATTGGTAAAGGCCACATCATGTACGCCGCCCTTGCGGTGCATCCAGGCCGCCCAGACCTTGCCGCTTTCGTCGTCTTCTGTGTATTCCGTTACCCGGAACCCGATCTCGTTATAAAAGGCGACCGAGGCATCCACATCCGCTGAGAACATGTTGAAATGATCGATGCGCAGCGGTTTCACCCCATTATAGAGCTTGTATTTCTGGTGGATTGGTTCCAGCCGCTCCATTTTGACGTAGAACTCCAGCGGGATGCCCCAGGGATCGCGGGTGCGCAGGGTGCGCCCCATATGGGGGCGCTCGACCCAGTCCACCGGCAGGCCTTTACCGGCAAAGAACGCGGCAGCCTTGTCGAGGTCGGGCTCGTCAAAAAGCTTGAAGCCCAGGACGCCGACTTCGGCCTTGTCCGACTGGACCAATACGATGCAGTGATGGCCGCGCTCTTCCATGGCGCGCAGATAGATCCGGTTCTCGTCTTCCTGTGTGACCTGTAGGCCAAGGATTTCAACATAGAATTTGCGCGAGGCCGCCAGATCCGTGACCCGGTACTCAAGATGAGAGAGGCGGACGATATTGAAGGGCGGATAAAGCACGTGGGCGGGAACTGGCATGGGCAGACTCCTTGCTGTGAGATCCGGGCGAAGGGGCCGGAGAAAAGGAAGGCTTCGCTCTTGTAGTTAACATGTGTATCTTTTTCACGGCGCGCTGTCAAATGCTGAAAAATCCCACCCGCAATTGCCTTTGGTCAGGAATATGGGTGATAAGCGGGTATGAAAAACCGATTGCCTTCGACCGCCCGCTCTTTGCCAATAGCCCTGCTACGCGCCCGCGAGCGGGTGATGGGGCCAATTCGCAACCTGTTGAGCGATGTGGATCTGACTGAACAGCAGTGGCGGGTTTTGCGGGTGGTGCAGGAAAGCGCCGGTATCGATCCAACCGAGATCGCCGATCAGGCCTGCCTGTTGTTGCCTAGCCTGACGCGGATCTTGCAAAAGCTGGACGAGAAAGGGCTGATTAGCCGCGAGCGAGATAAGGTCGACAGGCGTCGTCAGATCATCCGCATCACTGCAGCAGGTGGGGAAATCATCGAGGCCAATATCGCGGCCAGTATTGCCATCGTCGACCGCACCCGCGAGAAAATGGGAGAGGAGCGTTATGAGGCTCTCTTGGATCTTTTGAACGAACTCGACGAGATCGACCTCTAGGCCAGCTTAGCGCGCTCGGCGCAGGAATACTTGAACATCCGCCACATTGGTGCCAGTGCCGCCACAGACCAACAGGGCGTTTGCGGCTTTGAGCGCGGCATAGCTGTCATTATTGGCCAGCAGAGCGCTGGGATCCGCGCCTGCTTTGGCAATATCTGTCCAAGTCTCAGGCGTCGCAATGCCACCAGCGGCATCGGTTGGACCGTCGCGACCGTCCGTTCCGCCAGACAGGAACAGCCAGTCACCGCTCAGTTCTGCCGCGCCGCGTTGGGCCATACGCAGGGCCAGCTCTTGATTGCGTCCCCCACGGCCGTCGCCCTGCAGCCGCACGGTGGTTTCGCCGCCAAAAATCAGCGCCACGGGTTGGTCCAGGGGGGCTGCCTTCGCGGCGTGCAGAACTTCTTCAACCGCATCTGCCACATCGCCCACCAGATGGTCGCTTACCAGCTGTGGTTGCCAGCCAAGAGTTGCGGCCTGCTCCATCATGGCAACAAGGCTGTGCCGATTGGAGCCGATGAGGGTGTTTTGCGCCTCGGGGAGCGGTGTTTCCACTGCGGTGGCGGTCAGGTGGGTTCTGACGGATGCAGGAAGATCGTCCCAGATCCCGGCCCGCTGCAAGGTGTCGCGGGCTGTAGTCTTATCCCCCAAGGGAGAAACTGTGGGGCCCGATGCAATGGCACGCAGATCGTCTCCAATGACATCCGACAAGAGATAGGCCTGCACGGATGCTGGGGCAGCATGACGCAACAACCCGCCGCCCTTCAGGTCCGACAACTGTTGACGCACTAGGTTCATCTCGTTGATCTCAAGCCCTGAGGCGAGCAAAGCCGCATTGACCGCAGCTTTATCTGAGAGGCTGAGTCCGGCAGCGGGGGCCACCATAAGAGCTGAGCCACCGCCGGAGACCAGCACGGTTACACGGTCCTGTTCAGTCGCCTGTGACAGGAAGTCAATCGCGGCTGCACCAGCATCGGCGCTTGCCTGATCAGGCACCGGATGTGACCCGGCCAGAACCCGCACGCCGGGCAGCTCCTCTAGGTTTTCCGGATTGGTGACGACCAGCGCCTGACGTGGTTCAGGGATATGGTCTAGCATTTCTTGCATCATCGGCACAGCTGCTTTGCCGAGGGCGAGCAGGTAATCCCGCCCCCCATGAGATCGTGGAACTAGGGGGGCGGATTGCAAAGTCTGTCGCAGGGACTGAGCTGGGTCCGCGCGGGCTACGGCGGAGTCAAACAGAGCGTGGGCGTCTTGAAGAAGGGTGTTCATTTAAGTCTCCGCCTCAGAACATTAGCGCATTTGTTACCGCTAAACTGATGCGGTTTTGCCCGAAACAAAGTGCAGAGGTCAAGGGAGACTAGTAAGTGCGGGCTTGGCCTTAGGGTCTCTGACGTTTGTGCCGACGTGGTCCCTGGGGTGTGATGGAATGCAGAGAAAGGGTCTGGTCCGCATTGCGCATCCGGTGACGCAGCATTTGCCGCGTAAGCCGGGCTAGATCCCCTTGCCTACCAGGGTCCTGCGCCACATTTTCCATCTCACCGGCACCGTCATGGTCAAACAGCAGTGGTGGGAGATCAGCTGCAAACTCCACCAGGGTAAAGCGCCGATCCCGGATAATAGCGAGGCTGGAGGCTGATATCGAAGTCCCGAGGGCTTCTTGCCAGATCGTCGGCTGTTCGGGATCGCCAAAGTCCAGCTCCGAATAGGAGTGCTGGCGCCAACCGGCTGGGGTTTGCCCGCGCGCCAGGGGCAGCAGTGATGCACCGTCCATGGCATTGGGGATCTCTTGCCCAACCCAGTCCAGAATGGTCGGGGTGAGGTCGATGGATTCTGTCACTTGTTTTACCACCGACCCTGCCCGTGCGGTATTTTCAGGCATCCGGATGATCAGCGGTGTCTTGTAGGCAGCGTCATAGACGGTGAATTTACCCCAACTGTGGCGGTCCCCCAGCATTTCCCCATGGTCGGCGCTCAACACTATCAAGGTGTTGTCCTTTTGTCCGCTGTCCGTCAGGAACTGCATAACCCGGCCAATATGCGCGTCGACTTCGCTCGCTAGCCCCAGATAAAGCGCCCGCAGGGTTTGGATATTTTCATCTGTTGGCTGCAGATCCGGAAAGCCCAAAACCGTAGAAGCCGGGGGAGAAGCCTGGGTCGTGAGGGTAAAGAACGGATGGATCTCGCATTCCTCTGCCACCGTGCCAAGGCGCAGGGGCAGGGGCAGATCAGCGGGGTCATACATCGTATTATAGGGCGCAGGCGCCACCAGCGGCGGGTGCGGGCGGATATAGGTAAGATGGGCAAACCAACTTTGGTCGCCATAGGCCGGCAGCGTTGCCAGAAAGCGGTCGGTCAAAAAAGCAGTGTCGCTGTCCTCGGCCTTGTAGGGGGCGGGATCATTCAACTTTGCGGTACCGCCAGTGGGGGAGGCCGGTTTGTGCAGGTCCCAGTAGTCGGCAAATTTGTAACCCTTTGACAGCAGATCTGCACGCCAAGGGTAGGACATTTCCAGCCGCATCTCCAGCATCTCCTGAAAGCCCTCCATGTGCTGTTCGAAGGTGTGAATGGCCGGATCCATAGGGTGATGCATACGCGGATCGCGTGAGGTGTCGGTATAGCCAAAGAGCATCGGCACATAGCCAGCCTTACGCATTTCGCCTGGCAGGGTCGGGATGTCATGGCGCAGTGGGGTGCCGTTGCGAACTGACCGGTGGTTCATTGCATATTGCCCGGTCAGGATTGAGGCGCGCGAAGGGCCGCAGGGGTTCACCACGGTATAGTTTTCTTCGAATGTCACTGACTCTGACATCAAGGCGCGCAGATTGGGCAGGGCAACATGTTCTGCCAAGGCACCTGTCAGGCAATCTGCCCGCAGCTGGTCAATCAGAATGAACAGTACATTCTTTGTCTGGGCCGTATCTTTGCTCATATGCCGTTTCCCTTTGACAGCTGGGGTGCCTGAACGCCGCCAGATAAGCCTGTCACTTGTGATTTGGGAAGGTATTTCTCTAGCGTGAGTGAGTGTTTTTGACCGTTTGTGATGGTTCTCATGTGGTAATGTGGGTTTAAAGTTGATTTGTTGGCGCTAAACTGGCAGTTAGTGCGTTGTTTTCACCTTCATGTGGAGTTTTACCCCATGCCCCGCTCATCTACGCCATCACACCGGGAGGTCGAGTTGCTCGAAACCCTGCGCCGCCTGGGCGGATCGGGGCGCAGTACTGAACTGGCCTTGATGTTGGATGTCTCCGAGGAAACCGTGCGGCGCACCATCAAGTCCCTGGCCAAGGCGGGCTCGGTCGAGCGGGTACATGGTGGCGCCTATCTCGTGGGGCCGCGCAGCACAGGTGAGACAGGGCCTAGTTTCTTCCGTCGAATGGGTGAAAACCCGGATGAAAAGGCACAGATAGCCGCGGCGGTGATGCCACAGATCGTCGATGGTATGACAGTGTTTCTGGATGTGGGCTCCACCACCTCCTTTGTGGCAGAGGCGCTGCGGCAACGGCGCAATCTGACGGTTGTCACGAACTCCATCGGCGTGGCGCAGCTTCTGGCCAATCACAATGGCAACCGATTGCACCTGCTGGGCGGGGAGATGTGTGGTGATGATCGTGGTACCTTTGGTCCGGTGGCCCAAGCGCAGGCAGCACGGTTTGCTTTCGATCTGGCGATTTTATCCGCCGATGCGCTGTCGCCAAAGTATGGCTTGCTGTTCCACAATGCCGCCGAGGCAGAGCTGACTCGTGCCGTTACCGCCGCGGCCGATCAGGTCATTGTGGTGACCACCCATTCAAAGTTTACCGAAAGCGCGCCGCATCGTGGTCCTGAGCCGCAGAAATTAACCCAGTTGGTCAGTGACCGCGAACCAGGAAAGAAACTGGCGCGGGCAATGCAGGACTGGAGGGTGCATTTTACCCTGGCTACGCCCGCCTCCGAGGGGCAGTGAAATGGCGATTTTGACCTTTCTTATCAGTCTTGCTGGGGCCACTATGTTTTTGCTGTTCGCGGTGCGTATGGTGCGCACAGGCATCGAACGCAGCTATGGCGCGTCCTTTCAGCGATTGCTCACGGGCACCGGAAGTCAGCTTCAGGCCAGTGGTGTCGGGGTCGGTTTGGCGCTGATTTTGCAAAGCTCGGCTGCGGTGACGCTGCTGGTGACCGGCTTTGCCTCCGGCGGCTATCTCGCCTTTCCTACTGGCCTTGCGATTGTGCTTGGGGGGGACCTGGGCTCGGCATTGATCATTCAGATCCTGTCGTTTGATCTGGACTGGCTGGTGCCGGTGCTATTGGCGCTGGGTGGCTATCTCTTTGTCAAAACCGAGGGCAAGAAAACCCGACAAGCAGGACGGATCCTGATGGGGGTCGCATTTATTCTGATCTCTCTGCGCTTTTTGCGAGAGGCTATGGACCCCATCCGGGACAGTGCCTTTCTGCCTGCTGTCGCGGGCTATTTGGCGCGGGACTACATCACTGCATTTTTGGTAGGGGCGGGACTTGCCTTTGTGATGCATTCCTCAGTGGCGGCCATTTTGATGTGTGTGACCCTGGTGCAGATCGGCGCCATTCCGTTTGAAGCAGGGCTATCCCTGGTCCTGGGGGCCAATTTTGGCTCTGGCTTTATTCCGGTCTGGCTCAGTCGCGGTATGAGCCAAAACGCACGGCGTATTCCCTATGCGAACCTTGGTCTGCGCGGCAGTTGGGCACTGGTCTGTTTGTTGGCGGTGAACTCTGGCCTAGGGACGGCATGGCTTGCTGGTGTGCTGGGCGGTGCAGATGAAGGGCAGATGCTGGTCTATGTGCATTTGGCTTTCAACGGCTCTCTTTTAGTACTGGCGCTGCCACTCTGTTCCCGGATCGAGCCCTTGATGCGGGCGTTAATCTCTGAACCGGCGGCAGCCGAAACAAGCCTTTCGGGACGGCCAGTGAGCGCCCTGGAACCGGGTGTTTACGGCCCGCCTGTGCAGGTGCTGGCCAACCTTAAGCGGGAGCTCTTGCGGATGAGCGAGTTGGTGGAGACGATGTTTCGCCCGCTGGCTGATCTGTACCAAACCGGTGATGCGGCGCAGATAAAATCCCTGCAAGCCCTGGACCCAGAGGTGGACAGCTGCCTGTCAGCCATTCGCGCCTATGTGGCAGATATCCCTAGCGAAAGCTTTGCCGAAGGAGAGCTGAAACAGGCCCGCGAGATGGTGGAATATGCTATCCGTCTGGAGACCGCTGGCGATGTGGCTGCCCGGCGATTGGCGGTCCTTGCTGCTCGGCTGAACAAAAAGAACCTACGCTTTTCCAGCGAAGGCTGGACGGAAATCCTGCATATGCATGAGGCGATCATGGCCAATCTGCGGCTCGCCTCCAATGTGCTGATCTCAGATGATCTGGAAAGCGCCCGCTTGCTCAACCTGGAAAAAACAGAGCTGAAGCGGATGGAGAGCGATAGCCGCAAACGTCACCTGAAGCGATTGCAGAACAATAAGCGCCACAGCTTTGATACCTCAGATATCCACCTGGAAACCCTGCGTGCCCTGCGCGAGTTCAATAGCCATGTGGCGGCGGTCTCATATCCGTTGCTCTACAAGAATGGCCAGTTGCTCGAGACACGGCTGATTGAAGACTTGGAAGCCAGCTGAGACCAAAAAAAGGCTCTAACTTGTGCAATTTGTTGCCTGAACAAACGGGGACATTCCTAGAATGACAGCCTTTGTAGTCGCCATCATCCTGTCAGCTGCCATGCTGCATGCGGTTTGGAATGCCATTGTGAAAACGGCGGCAGACCGTACGACCACCCTCGGGTTGGTGGCGCTGGGCCATGTCATTCCCGGGGCTGTCATGGTGGCCTATCTGCCGCTGCCCGAGCTGGAAAGTCTTGGCTATGTGGCACTGTCGACGCTGATCCACTTTGGCTATTTCTACATGTTGGGGCAGGCCTATAAACATGGCGATCTAAGCGTGGTCTATCCGGTTGCGCGGGGTATCGTGCCGGCCCTGGTGGCGCTGTGGGCAATGGTTTTTGCGGATGAAGTTCTGCCGTTGCAGGCCTGGGGTGGCATCGCCCTGATTGGCCTCGGCATCCAGCTCAGCAGTTGGCAGGCGTTGAAATCCGGAGTTGGCCGTATAGCACTGCTTTATGCACTGGGCACTGGGTTCTGCATCTCGCTCTATTCTCTGGTGGATGGTCTGGGCGTGCGCCTGTCGGGCAATACGCTCAGCTATTGGGCCTGGGGTGCGTTTGGCCATCTGTTCGTCGCCGCCTTTATCGGCCTACGCCGACGCCAGGTGCTGGCCCAGATCCCAGCGCGTAGTTGGGCCATCGGCCTTGCGGGAGGCTTTGTCTCGATGACAGCCTACGGCTTGGTGCTCTTTGCAAAGAACTTTGCGCCGCTTGGGGCGGTCTCCGCCCTGCGTGAAACCTCGGTGATTTTTGCTGCCCTAATTGGATTTATCTTTCTGCGCGAAGGCAACTGGATTCGACGTTTGGGGGCTGCGGTGGTCATGGCCGTCGGAGTTGCCATGATCGGATCGTCTGTTTGAAAGGCATTCGGAAGGGAGGTGCTACAATGAGCAGCTGTTAGCATTGACGGAAGGGCTAGGTAGGCGCAAACTCCTGTTACAACACCACCTTATCGTGTGACTGTTGAGGAGAATCGAGCGGTGTTGTTCAGAAACTGGAGCCATGGTTTAGTGTGTTTCGGCATTTTGGCCTTATCAGTTTTTGAAACTGTCACTGTTTGTTGGGCGCAATGC
>CAJXIL010000086.1 GCA_913054455.1 uncultured Roseobacter sp. | reverse complement strand
AGATGGACCGGATCATCGTGATGGAGCAGGGCCAAATTGCCGAGGTCGGCAGCCATGCGGAACTTTTGGCTTCGGGCGGGCTTTATGCGCAGTTCTGGGCGCGCCAATCTGGTGGCTTTATCTGCACCGACGAGGAAGACAACGCCGCAGCGGAGTGATTGCCCCCAAAGCTGCGGCCTGTTGATAGAAAACCCGGCTTTCTCTGTGATTGTCGGGTTTTTCCCTTTTTACATTGGGCCGCAGTCGCTATCTAGCGCGAATGACAGATGTAGCCAGAACCACAGCAACCATCCTCCGCCTCGGCCATCAAGGCGACGGAGTCGCCCATGGCCCGCTTTATGCCCCCCGTACTCTGCCGGATGAGCAGGTCAGCGGTGTGCAAAATGGCGCGCAGCTCACCGATATCCGGATTGAGACCCCATCCGAGCACCGCATTGCGGCGCCGTGCCGCCACTACAAATCCTGTGGTGGCTGTCAGTTACAGCATGCCAGCGATGGTTTTGTCGCGACTTGGAAGCAGGGCATTGTGGAAAAAGCGCTGCAGGCTCAGGGGCTGGAGACCACATTCCGTCCGATCCATACCTCATCTGCCCAGTCGCGCCGCCGCGCGACATTGGCAGTGCGGCGCACCAAAAAGGGTGCCATGGCCGGGTTTCACGGCCGTGCCTCAGGGGTGATTACGCCGATCCCAGACTGCCAGCTGCTGGACCCGGATCTGATTGCAGCCATTCCGCTGGCCGAGGCCCTGGCGATGGTAGGGGCCAGCCGCAAAACACCGCTGTCGGTGACGCTCACCACCTCTGAAACCGGGTTGGATGTGTTGGTGCGCGAAGGCAAACCATTGGATAGCGGGTTGCGCAGTGCCCTGGCCGCGTTGGCAGGGCAGCACGGGGTGGCGCGGCTGACCTGGGAAGACGAGCAGGTGGCGATGGAACAGCCACCCTTGCAGGCTTTTGGCCCGGCGCGGGTCTGCCCGCCTGCTGGATCTTTCTTGCAGGCCACGCGCGACGGAGAGGCCGCGCTGTTGGCGGGCGTTCTGGAGATCACCAAAGGCGCCAAGCGCATCGTAGATTTCTTTGCCGGTTGCGGCACCTTCTCGCTGCCACTGGCGGCGCAGGCCGAGGTTTTGGCGCTGGAAGGTGAGCCTGCAATGATCGAGGCGCTGGAGAATGGCTGGCGTCAGGCCAGGGGGCTAAAGAAAATCACGGCTGAGGTGCGAGATCTGTTCCGCAATCCGCTGCTGCCTGAGGATCTGAAACCCTTTGGGGCGTTTTATGAGGCAGCAGTGATTGACCCGCCCCGTGCCGGTGCCGAGGCCCAGGTGGCTCAGTTAGCCGAGACCCGGATGCCGGTGATCGCCTATGTCTCTTGCAATCCTGTGACCTTTGCCCGTGATGCGAAGGTGCTGGTGTCGGCAGGCTATCGCCTCAATTGGGTGCAGGTTGTTGACCAGTTCAGATGGTCCGCCCATACCGAACTGGTTGCCAGTTTTTCACTGGATGACTAATCCAAAATTACGCCAATAGTGGAGCCGGATGACTGTGATTGATCGCTTGAACAGACTTTTGGAAGACGCCCGTTTCACCCGTTTCATCATGGTGGTGATCATGGTCAATGCTGTGACACTGGGGCTTGAGACCTCGGACGCGGCAATGGCACGGGCCGGCGGGCTGATCCATCTGATCGATAAAATCTGTCTTGGCGTCTTTATCGTAGAGATCGCGATCAAGCTCATCGTGCGGCGTTTCAAATTCTTCCTCAGTGGTTGGAGCCTGTTTGACTTTGTCATCGTTGGCGTGGCGCTGGTGCCCGGCGCTCAGGGGTTCTCAGTACTCCGGGCGTTGCGCATTTTGCGGGTGCTACGGGTGATTTCTGTGGCCCCCAGTCTGCGCCGGGTGGTTGAGGGCTTTGTCACTGCCTTGCCGGGCATGGGGTCTGTCTTTCTGCTGATGGCCATCATTTTCTATATCGGCTCGGTCATGGCGACCAAGCTGTTTGGCGATAGCTTTCCGCAGTGGTTTGGCACCCTGGGACAATCGGGCTATTCGCTGTTCCAGATCATGACCCTGGAAAGCTGGTCCATGGGCATTGTACGGCCTGTTATGGAGGTCTACCCCCATGCTTGGGCCTTCTTTGTGCCCTTTATCATGGTGACAACATTCGCCGTGGTGAACCTGCTAGTGGGTCTGATTGTGAACTCGATGCAGGATGCGCACTCCGCTGAAGAGGGGGAGCGTACCGATGCCTACCGGGACGAAGTGCTGGAGCGCTTAAAGGCAATTGAGGCGCAGATTTCTGCGTCGCGAGTTGCCGATCCCGCACAGGTTGATCAGCCAAACAGCAAGTTGTGATTTTGAACTTTCGACGATTTGGGGTATGCCGCAAAAAAGGGCGAGCAGGCCACACAGGAAAAAGACATGGACAGACGCGCATTCGGATTAACGGCAGCTGCCAGCCTGGCAGTGGCAGGCTGTGGCAGAGGCCCTCAGGTCAGCCGATTTAAGACCTATGACGGGCCAGAGGTGACCAGCGTTGTGGTCAACAAGGGTGCCCGCAAAGTCTATCTGTTGAACGACGAGGACATCCTGCGGGAATATAAGATGGATCTCGGTTTTGCGCCGCTGGGGCACAAACGTATCGAAGGCGATGGCAAGACTCCTGAGGGGTTGTATCGCATTGATCGGCGTAATCCCAATAGCGCTTTTCATTTGTCCATTGGCATCTCCTATCCAAACGCCGAGGATCGCGCCCATGCCCGGGCGATGGGCAAACGTCCTGGCGGCGAGATCTTCATTCATGGGGAGCCAAACAATGAAAAAGACCGGAAACGCGCGGCGCGGGTCTCGGACTGGACTGCCGGCTGTATTGCGGTGAAGAACGACGAGATCGAAGAGATCTATGCGATGGTCCGCGATGGAACGCCCATTGCCCTGCGCGCCTAGGGGCTAAGAACCGCTGTGCAAGTCGTTCGTACCAAAATGAAGGGGCCGCTGAGGCCCCTTTTTGCTGGTCTAGGAGTGTTGATACTGACCTAGTTGGCCATCACCATGGTCCACCAAATTTTCCCATTGGCCTCTTGGAACCAAGAGAACCCCATATTGGTCGCCTTAGGGTCCAGAATGACCGCGCGGGTGCTGGCATCTTCCATCCAGGCGGTGAGAGTCTGAAGCTCGTTTTCATAGGTTTCAGAGATATTTTCTCCCTGAACCGTGCCGACATATCCGGTCCGCGTTACCCGATCCAGCGGAGACGAACCGTCAGAGCCAAAGTGCCAGGGGCGGTTTTGTACCGACATATCGCGAGAATGAGTTGCGGCTGCGGCATTAAGCTGGGCGTTTAACTGAACCTGAGGTGCGTCAGCGGCCTGTCGCAGTGCGTTTACGGAATCCAACATGCGCAGTTGGACCTTGTCAGCGTTGCGGATGCGATAGGCCGAACCGCCGCTTCCCGTTTCTGATGTGGGCGTGCAGGCTGCGGCCAAAGTCAGCGTGGCGGCCATCAGGATCAAAAATACACGCTTCATCTCAAATCTCGCTCTATCGTTCGTCCAAGCACTTACCCTATCCTTTGAGGGCTGTGCAAACAGGCCTGCAGAAATCTGCTCAGAAAATTCATGGTTTGATTTGCGACTGCGGCTTTCCGGCCATACTATGCAGATCAGCTCGGATTTAATCGCGCAGGAAATTTCAGATGACACGACTCTTTTTAAACGGCGGCAGCCGCCGACAGTTCCTTGCCGGATCTGCGGCCTTGGTTGCCTCGCCTGCCCTGTCGCAAGTGGCGCCAGAACCTGAGGAAGAACAGGCCTTTGACCCGCTGCGCCCGCCGCCCGAACCAGAGCCGCCGGTAAAGCGGAATATCTCAGCTTTTCGGGCAAAACGCTGGCAACCTTACTTTGATCATCTGCGCAAGGGAGCGATTCTTGTCGATATCGACAGCCGCGCTTTGCACTATTGGTCTGAAGATGGGAATAACTACAGACTTTTCCCCTCATCTGTACCGCTGTCGGATGACCTGACACGCAGGGGGCGCACCTCCATTACACGCAAAGTTGATGGCCCTGGTTGGGCACCCACTCCGAACATGCGTAAACGCAACCCGGAGTGGCCAGCCTATATTCCGCCAGGCCCTGATAACCCATTGGGAACACACGCTTTGTACCTTGGCTGGAAGTATTATCGGATCCACGGAACCCATGATACCCGCAAGATTGGCCGCAAATCCTCAAATGGCTGTATCGGTCTCTACAATGAGCATATTGCGGAACTGTTTGAGGTGGCTAAGGTGGGGACGCAAGTGTTGCTAATTTGACGACATACTGCGTTTCGAAGGTCGGAAAATATCAACAAGCAATTGCAATTCCGAGGGTTTACTGGTTAGAAAAAATCACGAGGTAAGTCTTGGGTGCGTAGGCCATTTTTCGGTCTGCGCTAATTCTGGAGGTTAACATGAACAAACTTGTACTCGCAGCCGCTCTGACCGCCGCTGCATCCACCGCTTCTGCTGGCAACCTGGCTGAGCCAATCGTTGAGCCCGTAGTAATCGAAGAAGCTGCAACCAGCTCTTCCAGCGGCATCCTGCTGCCACTGCTGCTGCTCGTCCTGGTTGGCGCGGCTGTTGCAAGCAGCTAATTGCTGTGCGTAAGACTCTAAAAAGGCGGTGATTTTTCACCGCCTTTTTTATTGCCTATTTGTTGTCTCCTAGGGGCCAGCCGGCTGCCTAGGGTGGCGCGACTTCGGACAACACGCTATCCAGGACCGTAAGAATCATCTGAACGCCCTCCGCGTCGATGGTCAAAGGGGGGCGGATCTTGAGGATATTGTCCTTTGGCCCTTCGCTGCCGATCAGAATACGGTGGTCCCGCATGCGGTTTTTCACATAGGAACAGATCTGCGTCGCCTCACAGCCATCCGCATTGATCAGCTCCACCCCAAGAAACAGTCCCATACCGCGTATATCGCCAACGCAGGCGTGTTTTGTCTCTAGTGCTTTGAGACCAGCAATCAGATCCGTGCCCATAAGTCGGGCATTTTCCTGCAGGCCCTCGTCGTCGACAATATCCAGCACCTCTTTGCCCATGCGGCAGGACAGGGTGGAGCCGCCAAAAGTGGAAAAGAACTCTGGTCCCTCAGCAAAGCTGTCGGCGATGGCGCGGGTGGTGACAAGCACTCCGAGGGGATGGCCGTTGCCGATGGGTTTGCCCATGACTACGATGTCGGGGCTGGCGCCCTGGTGTTCAAAGCCAAAGTAGTAATCACCCAGTCGGCCGAGCCCGGTCTGCACCTCATCTGCGATGCAAATGCCACCCGCAGCGCGGATTTTTTCGTAGACTGCCGGCAAGTAGCCTTTGGGTGGAATAATCTGTCCACCAACCGAGGGAAAAGTTTCAGCGATGAAGCCTGCAACACCTTGGCCGCGCTCTTGCAGGGCCGCAATTGCGGGGTCGACCAGATCAGCAAATTTCTGCGCTCGATCCGCGTCGTCTCTTTGGAAGCTGCCACGATAGTCATCTGCCACCTCGACCAATTCCACCCAGTCAGATTTGCCGATGCCGCCCTTGGCGTTGAACTTATAGGCAGAGACATCAATCACCCCGGTGGTATTGCCGTGGTAGCCGTGATCCGGCGTCACCATGCCTTTGGCCCCTGTATGAGCCCGCGCCAGCCGCAGCGCCAGCTCGTTGGCCTCAGTGCCGGAATTGACAAAAAAGCACACCTCCAGATGGTCCGGAAGCTTGGACAGGATCTTATCGGCAAAGGCGGTCTGGGCGGGATGCAGGTAGCGGGTGTTTGAGTTCATCCGCTTGAGCTGATCTGCCGCCACCGCCTGAATACGCGGATGGGCGTGGCCCACATGAGGCACATTGTTATAGGCATCCAGATAGGGGCGGCCCCATTCATCAAACAGATGATGTTTCCAGCCGCGCACCAGCATCACCGGATCGGAATAGGTCAGGCTGAGGTTGCCGCCAAAGTGATCCTGACGCCCTTGGCGGATCTCCTCCTTATTGGTGGGGGTATAGCGGCATTTTTCATCTGGCAGATTGAGCAGAGCTGCTGGATTCGGGCAGATGGCGCGCCACATATACATCTCATCCGGGTCACCGACGCCAGGCCAGTCGGTCTCGATGCCTTCGGTGGTGAGGGCCAGTTGAAAATGCACATGCGGGGCCCAACCGCCGTTCATGCTGGCATCCCCCAGACGGCAGAATTCTTCGCCCTTGGCGATCTTGTCCCCGGGGCTCAAGCGGTCGCAGCACTCGGGGTCCAGGTGACCATAGAGCGTGTAAAAGGCATCGCCCGCTGGTGTCTCGTGGCGCAGGATGATGACACCACCGTAATCGAGATGGCCTTTGCGGTTCTCAACCACAAAGACTTCACCATCCAGTGGCGCGTACATTGGGGTAAAGTCGGGCGCAAAAGCATCCACCGCCAGATGCACGGTACGGCGATTGCTGGCCTTATAGGGGCCCTTGCGAAAGGCGGGTTCGGCATAGATCAGCCGTGGCTCGTGATAGTAGCCCAGCCAGATCCTGCCGTTTTCTTCGAATTCCTCACCGACGCGGGCGGCCTCCTGAAGGGGCATATGAAACGGATTCTTCGGCCAAGTGGAGTGTTCCACCGACAGCGATCCCATCGGGGCATTCGCCAGATCCTGACCCATTAAGGGGGCAAAATTTCCGCACTCGCCATTGATCCAGTTCATCACCCGATCCGCACCATCGACCACAGGCATATCGCAGGCGGCGCGCAGCCGGGCTGAAAGCAATCCGGGGTGCAGATCGTGCCCCTCGAGGAAGCGCCAGGCTGGGGCCTGGGAAATAGTCACATAGGGGTCATCGGGGTTCTCAATGGCCATCAGAGTGGAGTTCACCACGCTAACCGCGAGGCGCGCGCGCAGAAGCGGATAGACCAAGTCGACCTCCTGCGGGGTCAACGGATAGGCGCTGTGATAGCCTGCCACCAAGGCGGCCAATGCGCCTTCGGGGTCGGTATGATCCAACACGATATAGGCCGCAGCAATGGCCAGATCACAGATCCGGGGCGCGGCGCACATATCGCCTAGATCAATCAGGCCGGATACCTGGCGAGGTTCGGTGGGTTCCCCGGCCACCATGATGTTGTAGTCATTGGCGTCATTGTGGATCGCCTGTTTTGGAAGAGTCTGTAATTCAGGCTCTAACTTAGAAAAATCAGTCTCTATTTTTTGGATTAGGGCCTTTCTGGCGGGGTCGGAAATAGCGTCAAGTTCAGAGCCAATCCAACCGGCCTGCATCAGATCCCATTTGAAATCACGGGTTAGGTTGGGATGGTGAAAACCCGCTAGCGCCTTGCCTGCACCGCCCAGAACTGCGCCGACCTCATGGATCAGTCCGAGGGTTTTGGGAGCCGCTTTGGCGTAGCATTCTCCAGGTAGGCATTCGAGGATCCAGCACAGCCGATCCGCGCCCGTCTCATCCGGCAAGCAGAGCACGGCGGCACCGCTAGACGCAGGGATCACCCGCGGGCAAGGCAGCTCTGGGGCTTGTGTGGCGATATGTTGAAAGGCCTGCACCTGCATCTCGACCAGCCAGGCCTCGCAACCGGGGCGCATGGCCTTGAGGATGTAGCCGGAGCCATCTGCATCCGTGGCCATGAAGTTCAGATCATATTCGCCGTCCAGGCGGCGCAGCTCTGCAGTGATGCCCCAATGGGAATTTAGGGCATCAGCCCAGTGCTCTAGGTTCATTACAATTGTCTCCCCGTCTGCCGAAAACCGGCAACCCAATTTTGGATCCTATTTGGACCGGGGAAGGGGAATTAGTCCAGCCAACCTTTGAGATTATTCTCGATTACGCCGGCAAGCGCTGCGATATGGTCGGCGTCGTCGTTGAGGCAAGGGATATACAGGAAGTCCTCGCCGCCGGCCTCTTCAAAGCTCTCTTTGATCTCTTCGTTGATCTCTTCCAAGGTCTCGATACAGTCGGCGGAAAAGGCAGGCGCCATGACCGCGATGCTCTTTTTACCCTCTTTGGCGAGGGTCGCGACGTGATCAACGGTATAGGGCTTCAGCCACTCTTCAGGTCCAAAGACAGATTGGAAGGTCGTGGTGATCTCGGTCTCGTCCCAGCCTAGCCGTTCGCGCAGCAGCCGCGTGGTTTTCTGACACTGGCAATGGTAGGGATCGCCCTGCATCAGATAGCGTTTTGGCATGCCGTGATACGAAACCACTAGGATATTGGGACGCTTGGACGCTTTACCATAAGCCTCTTCCACGGACCGGGCCAGGGCCTCGATATAGGAGGGTTGGTCAAAATAGGGCCGGATCGTGCGCGCGGCAGGTTGCCAGACCTCCTCCATCAGGGCGCGAAAGAACTGGTCATTTGCGGTGCCGGAGGTGGCGCCGGCATAATGTGGGTAGAGCGGCACAAACAGGATCTTTTGGCAGCCGGCCTCGACCATGGCGCGGACTTTGGATTTGGTCGACGGGTTGCCGTAGCGCATGCAGTAATCAACCATGACCTGATCGCCATACCGCTGCGACATCACCTCGGCCATCTTGGCGGTCTGATCCTTGGTAATGGTCATCAGCGGGCTCTCGCCCTTGTCATGGTTCCAGATCGATTTATAGGCCGCGCCTGAGGAAAACGGGCGTTTGGTCAGGATGATCAATTGCAGCAGTGGCTGCCACTTCCAGGAGGGGTAGTCGATCACTCGTTTGTCCGACAGGAATTCCCCCAGATAGCGGCGCATCGGCCAATAGCTGTAGTCATCTGGCGTGCCGAGGTTCGCCAGCAGAATGCCGACCTTTTCGCCTTTGATCTTGGGGTGATCGGCTGGCGCATGGGCGGGGCAGGTGGCGGGGGCGGAAGAATCCAGCATAGGGGCGGTGGTCCTGTATCTGCGGCAAAGCATTGCTTGTGAAAGTCGTGGCGAGGGTCACATTTCGCCATAAGATAAGATGTTACGCGGCCAAAGGCCAATTGGATCATATTGGCGCAGTGATTTGTTTTTCCTATCGGCGGGGTCGCGGGTCTATTTTGGCAATTTGGTTTCTGGCACTTTCAACGCCTCTGACAGGCGCATCTTGGCCGAGCCGGGGCGCAGGGGCTGCTGCTGGGTTTCAGAGGGCGACCAGCCGGTGAGGCAGACCAGCTCGAAAGTGGCGGGCAGCTTGCCGTTCTCCAGTGCAAAATGCGCGCAGTAGATGGCTTCGGCCTGGGCAAAGAGCGCGCGGGGGCTGGGGTGTTTCAGGCGCTGAGCCATGGCATTGCCTTCACCCATGGCCCGCAGCTCTTGCATCAGATGCAGGCTGTCGCGGTATTGCGCGGTCAGAGGCACCACATCGGCGACAGGTAGGGCAAACCCGGCTCGTTGCAGCAACCCGCCCAGATCTCTGACTTCACCCATTGGGACCACGCGCGGGGACAGCCCTCCGTTGACGCGCGTTTCAGCCTCGGCCAGAGCGCTGCGCAGCTCGTGCAGGGTGCGACCTCCCAGAGTGATCGCCAGCAGCAACCCATCCTCGCTGAGGGCGCGGCGGCATTGAATCAATTGCCCCACTGGATCATTTGCCCAGTGCAGCCCCATCGCGTGAATCACCAAATCATGAGTGCCGGGAGTGAGGTCCAGTACCTCGTCATCCGGCACAATCCGGGCATCAGGGAAGGAATTTCGCCAAATATTCGCAAAAGGTGAAACAATCGCCACCTTTGTAAAGGTCCTGTTAACCAATGTTAAGCGATCTTCAACTTCGTCCCGTGCTAGGTCGTGAAGGAATAAAGCTTCAGGCTTGTGGCGGGCGCGATGGATCGCCAATGCCTGGCGGTCGAACAGCTCTGGCTGTGATTTGGGTGCTTGCGTCATGGGGGCTTTTTAGATGTTGCGCGCGCAGTTTCAAACCGCTGTTTCGCTTGTTTACCCTCCCAAATGCTTGGGCTGTGATGAATGGGTTGAGCAGGACTTCGGTCTGTGCGGCAGTTGCTGGGGTGAGGCGCATTTTATCAGCGGTACGGTTTGCGAAGGTTGCGGTGTGCCTCTACCGGGCGATGAGGATGGCTATCGTCTGGACTGTGATGAATGCATGTCGATGGCGCGCCCCTGGAGCCAGGGCCGAGCGGCCATGCTGTATAAGGATAAAGCGCGCAATCTGGTAATGGCCCTGAAACATGGCGACCGAACCGATCTTGCCGCACCGGCTGCGAGCTGGATCGAGCGCGCCGCTGCGCCCCTCCTGCGCGACAACCCTTTGGTTTGCCCGGTGCCGCTGCATTGGTCTCGCTTGTTGAAACGGCGGTATAATCAGTCTGCGTTGCTGGCTGAACACCTGTCCCGCCAGGCGCGGCTCGACTATTGGCCAGATATGCTGAAACGCGTCAAGGTCACTCCCAGCCTGGAGGGCAAAACCCGCGCGCAGCGGTTTTCGGCGCTGAGCCGCGCCATTGTGGCCCATCCTCGCCATCGCGCTTTGATGCAGGGGCGTGTGGTTTTACTGGTGGATGATGTGATGACCTCAGGCGCGACCCTTACCGCCTGTGCCGATGCCTGTCGCGAAGCCGGGGCCGCAGATGTGCGGGTTGCAGTACTTGCGCGGGTCACACGGGCGTGATCAGCCACTGCCGCTACTGGCAATGATTGCAATATGGACCCATATGGCGCAGAACATCGCAATCACACAATTGGAGACCCGCATGAAATCGGTCGAAATCTACACCTCGCCACTGTGTGGCTTTTGCCACGCGGCCAAACGCCTGCTGAAACAGAAGGGCGTGGAATTTTCCGAGGTCAACGTGCTGACCAATCCGGGCCGCAAGCAGGAGATGATCCAGCGCGCCAATGGCGGTTATACCGTGCCGCAGATCTTTATTGGCGATACCCATGTGGGCGGCTGCGATGAACTGTATGCGTTGGAACAGTCGGGTAAGCTAGATCCGCTGCTCGCCGCCTGATCACAAGAGACCACGACCCAAAGGGGAGTTCTGATGCGCGCCGCCCTGTTGCAGATCACGTCGAGTGATTCCCCGAGTGAAAACCTTGACCTGCTTCAGCGCCTGATCGCTGAGGCGGTTCAAAATGGTGCTGGTTTTGTGCTGACCCCAGAGGTGAGCAACTGCGTGTCGCTCAGCCGTGCGCATCAGCAGGAGGTGCTGTGTCACGAAGAGGAAGACGTCAGCCTCAAGGCGCTGTGTCAGAGCGCTGCCGACCACGGTATCTGGCTGTCGCTGGGCTCTTTTGGGGTCAAGACCCATGATGAGGACGGGCGGTTTGCCAATCGCCAGTTCCTGATCTCGCCGCAGGGTGAGATCATCGCACGTTATGACAAGATTCACATGTTTGATGTGGAGGTCACCCCAGAGGAGACCTTTCGTGAATCCGATGGCTATCGGCCCGGTGATCGCGCTGTAGTTGCCAAAACCCCCTTTGGCACCTTGGGGCTGACAATTTGCTATGATCTGCGCTTTCCGCATTTGCACCGGGCACTGGCCAAGGCTGGTGCTGAAATCTTAATCGCTCCAGCGGCGTTCTCGCCGGTCACAGGTGCGGCCCATTGGCACGCGCTATTGCAGGCCCGCGCCATTGAGACCGGCTGTTATGTGCTGGCGGCAGCGCAGACAGGTACCCATGAATCCAGTCGGGGCGGGGTGCGCAAGACCTACGGTCATTCTCTTGTGGTCGCACCCTGGGGCGAGATTCTGTCGGAGGCTGGCACGGAGCCGGGGATAAGTTACGTTGATCTTGATAGGGAAAAAGTGGCAGAAGCACGCAGGCGCGTCCCCGCCCTGACCCATGATCGAGAGTTTAACGGACCCTGATGGAAGAATCCCATTCTCTGGCGGTCTCGCTGTTTAGCGAGATCTTGATGGCGGACCAGCTGGCGCGTTCGCGTCTGGGCAAGGCCCTGCCAAAGGGAATGGAGCTGTCGCATTTCTCTGTCCTGAACCATCTGACCCGAACGGGGGTTGAACGGTCACCGGCACAACTGGCCAAGGCCTTTCACGTGACGCGCGGCGCCATGACCAATACGCTGAATAAGCTGGAAGTGGCGGGCTATATCCACATCCGTCCGGATTGGGATGATGCCCGGCGCAAAATGGTGGCGATCAGCCCAGCAGGGCGTCAGGCACGTGATGCGGCTTTGGCCAGTATCGTGCCATTGATCTCTGAAGTGGTGAGCGATCTCGGAGGGGAAAGGGTTCGCGCGACTCTGCCGATCCTACGGGAGTTGCGCGCAAAGCTCGAAGATACCAACTGAACCTCTATGGGCAGAGATTAGAACTTTGGGCAGAGCCCGCCAATCTTGCTAGTCTCCCGCAGCCGCGCGGTCCTAAGCTGAAACGGTGCGGGGGTGCCCAAGGTCAGGCACCCCCTTTCCCATTTGAACCCTCTGTCGAGATGTGAGTGGTGGCAGAACCAAGGCAAAAAGGCCTTGGCGGAAGGGTTCACATGGGTTTCATGACCAGGGGAACTTCCTGCCCCCGGGTCAGACAGACCTAAAAAGGTAAGTTGAAAATACCATATTCGTTTTTTGCCCACTCCCCAAGGTTGCAAAAGATAACGGTCATATCCAAAAGGTTAGGTGAGCGTTATCATCGCTATGTGCCCATGGATGCGATCATTTTCTTTCAGCGTTCCTTGATGCTCGCAGTGACGTAGTTGACCGAAAGATCGCGGTCTGAGATCGACCACTTCCAGCTGAGAGGGTTAAAGACAAACCCCTTACGATCGACCGGAGTTAAGCCAGCTTTGCTCAGCAGATCAAACAGCTCATCTGGGGTGATGAATTTGTTCCATTCATGGGTGCCACGCGGCAACCAACGCATGACAACTTCAGCGCCAAAAATGGCCATGGCATAGCTTTTTGGGTTACGGTTGATGGTGGAACAGATCTCCAGCCCGCCAGGTTTGAGGAGTTGGCGGGTTGCGGTCAGGTAGCTGAGCGGATCCGCAACATGTTCCACCACCTCCATGTTTAACACCACGTCAAACTGCTCGCCTGCGGCGGCCATATCTTCGGCGGTGGTATGACGGTAGTCGATGGTAAGACCGGTCTGTTCTGCATGTAGCCGCGCCACTGGCAGATTGCCCGCAGCGGCATCGGCGCCAGTGACCTCCGCGCCCAGGCGGGCCATGGGTTCACACAAAAGCCCGCCGCCGCAGCCAATATCCAGCAGGCGCAGACCTTTAAAAGGCTCTGGCTGTGTCAGATCGCGGTCGAATTCAGCGGCAATCTGGCTGGTGATATAGTCCAGGCGACAGGGGTTGAGCATATGCAGCGGCTTGAACTTGCCATTGGGGTCCCACCATTCGGCGGCCATGGCCTCAAATTTTGCGATTTCCGCCGGGTCGACTGTGGATTGAGGCGCTTGCATTCCTGTCTCCGTATGTTCTTTTGTAAACTATGATGTCATCTAGGTCAGTAATGGACAAATTCTCGGATCAAAAGCGCGCAGTGCATTATCTTTATCCCCCGCTTGATACTTTTGACCAGCGGATGCTCGAAGTGGGGCAGGGTCACAAGATCTATGTCGAACAGTCTGGGAACCCGCGCGGTATCCCTGTGGTGGTCTGCCATGGCGGCCCGGGCGGTGGCAGCAGCCCGGCGATGCGACGCTACTTTGACCCCCTGATCTACCGGATTATTCTGTTTGATCAGCGGGGATGCGGTAGGTCCCAGCCACATGCCTCCTGCGAGGATAACACCACCTGGCATCTGGTTGCCGATATGGAGGAAATCCGCAGGCAACTTGAGATTGACCGCTGGGTGGTCTTTGGCGGCAGCTGGGGCGCGACTCTGTCGCTGATCTATGCGCAGACCCATCCAGAGCGGACGATGCAGATCGTTTTGCGTGGTGTGTTTCTGATGACAGCGGCTGAGCTGGACTGGTTTTATGGCGGCGGCGCAGGTCGCTTTTGGCCGGAACCCTGGGCAAAATTTGTTGCCCCCATTCCCGAGGCTGAGCGTGGCGATCTGATTGCAGCCTATAACAAGCGTTTGTTTTCAGGAAACCGGTCCGAAGAGGTCGCGCTGGGCCGCAGCTGGTCTGCCTGGGAGAATGCCTTAGCCTCGATCCATTCCAATGGAACCTCGGTTGAGGGGCCCGGCGATTACGCCCGTGCCTTTGCCCGATTGGAGAATCACTATTTTACCCATCGTGGCTTTCTCGATTTTGATGGGCAGATCCTGGCCAATATGGGCCGTATCTCGCATATCCCCGGGACCATCGTGCAGGGGCGCTATGACATGATCTGCCCGCCTGTTTCGGCCTATAAGTTGAATGAACTGTGGCCAAATGCGGAATTGATCATGGTGCGCAATGCAGGGCATGCTTTGTCAGAGCCGGGAATCAGCGCAGAGCTGGTGCTGGCGATGGACCGGATTGCAGAGGAACTCTTGCCTTGACCCGTATCGATCGACGCGCACTTTTTACCTCTGGTGCAGCCGCCGCCTTGCTGGCCGCCACTGGTACCTCGCTTTCGGCCTCACCGCGGGCGGGGGGCGCGCTGCGTTTGGCCTTGCCACGGGAAAGCGGTCTGCTGGACCTGGTCGCTCGGGGTGCGGTGCTGGATTGTCTGACCGAGATCGCACCGGATGGGCTGTTACGGGCGGAACTGTCCTCTGCCTGGGAAAGCCGGGACGCCGCACAGGTCTGGCGGTTTGATCTGCGTCAGGATGTTTTGTTCCACGATGGTACAGCGTTGCAGGCTGCAGATGTTGTGGCTTCGCTCCATGGGCGTTCTGTGGCGGGCGATGCCCAGATGACGGTTAGGGTGCTGACGCCGTATCAGGTTGAAATCCAACTGACCCAACCGAACCCACATTTACCCTATTTGCTTGCCAGCCAGGGGTATGCGATCGCACCCCGGGGAGCGGTGGACCTGCCACTGGCAACGTTGGTGGGAAGCGGTTGCTATCAGGTGGAACGCGCCCAGACCGATCGCCATTTTCGCGCCAGTAAGGTTGTCGGCCACTATAAGGATGGTCAGGCGGGTTGGATCGACAGCCTGGAGGTGATTGTCATTCCTGACGCTGCTGTCCGGGCTGAGGCCCTGCGCGATGGTTTTGTCGATGTGGCTGCTTTGCCTCAACCAGCCGAATTGTTGAAGCGCGGCGGCTTTCTGTATCACCCCTCAGCCGAAGATATGGCCCTGGCCACCCGATCCTCTGTGGGCATTCCCCGCGTGGTGGGACAACAATCTGCCCTGGACGATGGCCGTATCGCTGAACGGTGGTGGCGTCTGTGACCATAGCCGACCTGGCGCTTGGCGGACCCGCAGACTGGCTGCGGATTTAGGACTGACGCGCTGCAGCCTGGGTCGTTGCAACACTTGGCAACACAAGGCTTGCAGATTCGTAACAAGGGGCGTATATGGCTTTTCAACAGCGGCGTGTTGGGCTCTGGTTCAAGACACCTCCGGATTAGTTCAACGGGCCGCGCGCCCGTTTTTTTGTGTCCCAAGGGACGCCAAATCCACCGCCCAACCCGATTGTGGCCAACCCGATTGTGGGAAGCTAAATGACCAACGACTTGATTGCCAAAGCCGCGATAGATCGCCGCCTTGCCGAAATCCTTATCCCGGTGATTGAGGATCTTGGCTATGAGCTGGTGCGCATTCGCCTGATGTCCGGCAAAACCACGACGCTTCAAATCATGGCGGACAAGCCTGAGGGTGGTATCGAGGTGGATGACTGCGCTGTCGTCTCCAGCGCGGTGAGCGCCACGCTGGATGTCGAGGATCCGATCCTTGATACCTATACTTTGGAGGTTTCCAGCCCCGGTATCGACCGGCCACTGACCCGGTTGAAAGATTTCGACATGTTTGAGGGCTATGAGGCCAAGCTGGAAACCGATGAGCTGGTTGGCGGTCGCCGCCGTTTCAAAGGCGAGCTGGCTGGCACCGAAGAGGACGAAGTCCTGATCAATATCGAAGATCAGGGCAAGACTGTTACCATTGGTCTGAAATTTGATT
>CAJXIL010000085.1 GCA_913054455.1 uncultured Roseobacter sp. | reverse complement strand
TGATGATCCGGGTGATCAACCCGGCCTTCCCCGAAGGCATGATGCTGGCCATCCTGTTCGGCAACGTCTTTGCGCCGCTGATCGACTACTTTGTCGTGCAGGCCAATATCAAACGGAGAGCGAAGCGTCATGTCTGAGCAAACCAAAAAAGGCGCTCTCCAGCGCTTCCTTGAGGCCTCGCCAGATTCCACTGGCAAGACGCTGTTTGTCGCCATGACGCTCTGCCTCTGTGCCTCGATGATTGTTTCGGCGGCGGCCGTGGCCCTGCGTCCGACGCAGGAGGCCAACAAGCTGAAGGACAAGCAGATCAACATTCTGCAGGTCGCAGGCCTTTATGAACCTGGTGTCAACGTGACAGAGGCCTTTAACGCATCCTTCGAGCCACGCATTTTGGAGCTGGCCACTGGTCGGTTTAACGATGACTTCGATGTGGCCAGTTTTGATGATCGCGCCTCGGCGGATGATCCGGCGACTTCGATTGCGCTGGAGGATGACCCAGCCTCGATCGGGCGTCAGTCAAAGTATATGACTGTCTACCTGTTGAAAGACGATGCAGGCGAGATCGACAAGGTGATCCTGCCGCTGCATGGCTATGGTCTGTGGTCAACGCTCTATGGCTTTATCGCCGTGGAAGAAAACGCCAATGACATCTTTGGCCTTCAGTTCTACAGCCACGCTGAGACCCCCGGTCTGGGTGCTGAGGTGGACAACCCCCGCTGGAAGGCGCTGTGGAATGGCAAGCGTCTGACCGATGAGGCAGGTGAATTGCAGATCACTGTGGCCAAAACCGCGCCTGCCGCTGGCAAAGAGTTCCATGTGGATGCTCTGTCCGGTGCGACGCTGACCTCTGTGGGTGTCGACAATCTGGTGCGCTTCTGGATGGGCGAAACCGGCTATGCGCCTTTCCTTGCCAATCTCAAAGCAGGAGATATCTGATGTCCCAGACACGTAGGGAAATGCTGCTCGACCCGCTGGTCGACAATAACCCGATCACCCTGCAGGTGCTTGGCATCTGTTCTGCCTTGGCGGTGACCTCTTCGCTCAAGGTGGCGCTGGTGATGACCATCGCGGTGACCTTGGTGACGGCGTTTTCGTCCATGTTCATCTCGGTACTGCGCAACCAGATCCCCAGCTCGATCCGGATTATCGTGCAGATGGTGATCATTGCCTCGCTGGTTATCCTGGTGGATCAGGTGCTCAAGGCCTATGCCTTTGAGATCTCAAAAACCCTGTCGGTTTTTGTTGGCCTGATCATTACCAACTGTATCGTCATGGGCCGCGCCGAAGCCTTTGCCATGAAGAACCCGCCCGTTGCCTCCTTCATCGACGGCATCGGCAATGGCTTGGGCTATGGTCTGATCCTGATGCTGGTGGGCTTTGTCCGCGAGCTGTTCGGCTCTGGCTCGCTGTTTGGCGTCACCATTTTGGAAACCGTGAACAACGGTGGCTGGTATGTGCCAAACGGGATGCTGTTGCTGCCGCCTTCGGCCTTTTTCATCATCGGTCTTTTGATCTGGGCCTTCCGCACCTGGAAACCAGATCAGGTGGAAGAGCGTGAACACAAAATTCAAGTTGTAGAGGCCCACTGATGGAAGCGCTCCTCTCCCTCGCGGTCAAGGCGATCTTTGTTGAGAACCTGGCCCTCTCCTTCTTCCTCGGGATGTGTACCTTCATCGCCGTCTCCAAGAAGATCTCCACTGCTATCGGTCTGGGCATTTCGGTGATGATCGTGCAGGCCATCACCGTGCCTGCCAACAACCTGATCCTGACCTATCTGCTGGCGCCCGGCGCGCTGGCCTGGGCTGGTTTCCCGGATGTGGATCTGACCTTCCTTGGTCTGATTTCCTATATTGGCGTCATCGCGGCCTTGGTACAGATCCTCGAGATGGTTTTGGATAAATACTTCCCGCCACTGTACAACGCGCTGGGGATCTTCCTGCCGCTGATCACCGTGAACTGCGCCATCCTGGGTGGCTCGTTGTTTATGGTGGAGCGCGACTATGGTTTTGCCGAGGCGGTGACCTATGGTCTGTCTTCCGGCTTTGGCTGGGCACTGGCGATTACCGCCATGGCAGGTGTGCGCGAAAAGCTGAAATATTCTGACATTCCTGATGGTTTGCAGGGGCTTGGCATCACTTTCATCACTGCGGGATTGATGGCGCTGGCCTTTATGTCCTTCAGTGGCGTGAAACTGTAAGGGGGCTGACACAATGGCTACTTTTGGACTTGGCATTGTCCTCTTCACCCTGATTGTTCTGGCGCTTGTCAGCATCATCATCGCGGCCCGTTCCAAGCTGGTCTCAACTGGCAATGTGAACATCACTATCAACGGCGAGAAAACCATCTCGGTACCTGCAGGTGGTAAACTGTTGCAGACGCTGGCGGCTGAAAAGCTGTTTGTGCCTTCGGCCTGTGGCGGCGGCGGCACCTGTGCCCAGTGTCGGGTCAGGGTGCACTCTGGTGGCGGATCTATTCTGCCGACTGAGGAAGGCCATATCACCAAGCGTGAGGCCAGCTGCGGCGACCGTTTGTCCTGTCAGGTTGCGGTCAAACAGGACATGGAAGTGGAAGTGCCCGAAGAAGTGTTCGGCGTTAAAAAGTGGGAATGCACCGTGCGTTCTAATGAGAACGTCGCCACCTTCATCAAGGCGCTGGTGCTGGATCTGCCCGAAGGCGAGGATGTGAACTTCCGCGCGGGGGGGTACATCCAGATCGAAGCCCCGGCTCATGCGCTGAAGTACACCGACTTTGCCATCGAAGAAGAGTACCGCGAGGACTGGGATCGCTTTAACCTGTGGCAGTATGAGTCGGTGGTGGATGAGCCCGTTGAACGCGCTTATTCCATGGCCAACTACCCGGATGAAAAGGGCATGATCATGCTCAACGTTCGGGTGGCTTCGCCGCCCCCCGGCTCCGAGGGTATCCCTGCAGGTCTGATGTCGAGCTACATCTTCAACCTGAAGCCCGGCGATAAGGTCACGATTTCTGGTCCCTTTGGCGAATTCTTTGCTCGCGACACGCAAAAAGAAATGGTCTTCATCGGGGGGGGCGCCGGTATGGCGCCGATGCGCAGCCATATTTTTGACCAGCTCAAGCGTCTGGAAAACCGGGATCGCAAGATCAGCTTCTGGTACGGTGCGCGGTCCAAGAAAGAGATGTTCTTTGTCGAGGACTTCGACACGCTTGCGAAAGAGTTCGATAACTTCGACTGGCATGTCGCCCTGTCAGACGCGATGCCCGAAGACGACTGGGAAGGCTATACCGGTTTTATTCATAACGTGCTGTTTGAGGAATACCTCAAGAACCACCCAGCCCCTGAAGACTGCGAGTTCTACATGTGTGGCCCGCCCATCATGAACCAATCGGTGATCAACATGCTGGTGGATCTTGGTGTGGACCGCGAAGATATCATGCTGGATGATTTTGGCGGTTAAACCGCTGTGATGTGCAATTAGAAAAGGCGGCTCCTGTTTCAGGGGCCGCCATTTTACTTTCCAAATGATCAGATCCAAGGGCAAGGGCGCCGGAAAAAACGTGTTACGCAGGGCTCTATAAGCGTGTTGCGAATTGGATGCCAGTTTCCGCCCAACATCTGCTGCCGAAGCTGTTGGGCGGGCCTTTTCGATGTCTCGGTTGCAGGACCTTATAGAGAAACAAGCTTCATGCGGGCGCCATAGCAAAAAGGGCTTCAACCGCGCGGGCCGCGTCTTTGGTACTGGCTGAGCCTCCCAGATCTCTCGCTGGAACTTGGCCACCTGCGATGACGCCTTCCACAGCCCCGTCACTGGCTATTTGGCGTCATCAGGGGCAACACTGCCCAGAGTTTTTCGCGCTAGGGCCAGAAAGGCGGAGCGTTCTTCGGATGTAAGCGCTTCCAGCATCTGGTCCTGCATGCGTTCAACCAAGGGAAGGACGTCTTGAAAGAGCGCAAGCCCCTGATCCGTAAGGTGGACCTCGCGGGCGCGACGGTCGCGTAGGCTGACGCTACGACGGACATAACCCTTTTGCTCCAAACGGTCGATGACGCCACCAATGGTGGCCCGGTCATAGGCGATCCTGGCGGCTACACCGGCTTGGTCGATCCCCGGATATGAAGCAATTGCATCCATGGCCGCAAACTGAACTGGGGTGAGATCGACGCCGGTTTCTTGCATGCGCTTTGCAAAAATATGAGTGGAGGCCTGGTTCAACCGCCGTATCAGGTGACCTGCCATGTTCTGAACTTTCATTTGCCGGTCCCTTTGTAATTCTGCCTCGATGATTTCTGTTTAATACAGCCCGGCTGTCGATAATAGGTAGTATACATACTAATTTCTTGACTCAAAATAATAAGTATAGTTACTAATAATAGTGTAAGGGCCCGACAGGTCTGGTTGAACAATGAAGGAGGAGCGGCATGCAGTTCTACAAAGAGGGTTTTCGCGGTGGCGACCCGGATGTGAAATCAGCGGTGCCAGGATGGCGCGTGCGGGATTCCTTTGCAGCTTTGCCTTCGGAGGTGGATGTTTTGATCGCAGGCTGTGGCCCGGCAGGGTTGTGCCTTGCGGCACAGCTGGCACAATTCCCAGAAATCAAGACAATGATCGTAGAGCCAAAACCCGGGCCAATTGAGAAGGGGCAGGCGGATGGCATCAATACCCGCACAATGGAGATGTTTCAGGCCTTTGGCTTTGGTGAGACGGTCAAGCGGGAAAGCTATTGGGTGAACCAAACAGCTTTCTGGGCGCCTAATCCGCAGAACCAGGGGCATATCAGTCGCATTGGCCGGGTGCAGGATGTGCCCGAGGGTTCCTCTGAGATGCCGCATACGCTGATCAACCAGGCCAGGGTGCATGAGCTGTTTCTAGACGTGATGAAAAACGCCCCAACCCGGCTGGAGCCAGATTACTCTTGGGGGGTGAAGGATCTGGTGATTGACCTGAGTACCGAGGACCAACCGGTGACTGTTACCTTGGAAAATACTGGCATCAATGCTGGTGAAACCAAAACGGTACGTGCGAACTATGTGGTGGGCTGCGATGGTGCGCGTTCCAAAGTGCGCACTGCAATTGGCGGAGAACTGCACGGCGATGCAGCCCATCAAGCCTGGGGTGTGATGGATATTTTGGCCAATACCGACTTTCCTGATGTACGTCAGAAATGTCTTATTAGCTCCGCCACAGAAGGAAACATCCTGATCTTGCCCCGTGAGGGGGGCTATCTGTTTCGGATGTATGTCGAACTGGATAAGCTGAACCCCAATGAACGGGTCTCAAGCCGGAATTTCACAGCTGACCATATGATTGCGGCGGCCAACAGAATTATGCAGCCCTACGCCATCGACGTGAAAGAGGTGGTGTGGTGGTCCATCTATGAAATCGGTCACCGGCTAACAGATAGGTTTGATGATGTGGCTGAAGGGGTGGATCGAAATCCGCGGGTCTTTACCGCTGGGGATGCCTGCCACACCCATAGCCCAAAGGCTGGGCAAGGGATGAATGTTTCGATGCAGGATAGCTTTAATCTGGGCTGGAAACTTGTGCAGGTGCTGCAGGGGCGTTCTGACCCTCACCTTCTGTGCAGTTACTCGGCTGAGCGCTGGAAAGAGGCAAAGCGGTTGATTGATACGGATCACCAATGGGCGAGGATTATGTCGGCACCTCCGGGAGAGTCCGAGCTGGATAGCGGAGATATGCCACGGTTCCAAAAGCAGTTCATCGAAAATCTCGAGTTCACCGGTGGGCTTGCTGTGAAATACCTGCCTTCGGCACTGACGGGTCCTGACCAGTTTCAGGCCTTGGCACCTGGGTTTGAAATCGGACGCCGGTTTCATTCCGCGCCAGTGGTTCGAGTTGCAGATGCCATGCAGATGCAGCTGGGCCATGTGGCCGAGGCCGATGGGCGTTGGCGGATTTATGCCTTTGCGGGAGAGGACAGCGCGGCGGGCTCCGATCTCTATCGGCTGTGCAGGTGGCTGATGGAGGATCCTGACTCGGTTGTGCAGAAATACCGTGGTCAGGATGAGGATATTGATGCGGTGATAGATCTGCGCGCTATCTTTCAGCAAAGTTTTGATGCGCTGTTAGATCAGGAATTGCCTGAAATTTTGAAACCGTGCACCGGCAAGCTGGGCCTGCAGGACCATGAAAAGGTCTTTGGCGTTGATCACAAAGAAGCCGGGGACATTTTTGAGATACGTGGCGTTGACCGTAGAAAGGGCTGCATGGTTGTGGTGCGCCCTGATCAGTATGTTGCCCATGTTTTGCCGCTGAATGCCCATGAGGCGCTGAGCAGTTTTTTCGAGGGCGTCTTTAAGCCGCGCAGCGACTAAGAAAGGCGTTTGCTCGCTGGTTTAGACCCAAGCGTCCTGTGCAGTAAATCACTTACTGCGCAGGTCTTTGGCGTCTTGCTGTAGGAACCATTGATAGGTTTCGGCAATACCGTCGTTCAGCTCGATTGAGGCGTTCCAGCCCAGGCGTTCCAACCGGGTTACATCCATCAGTTTGCGGGGCGTGCCGTCAGGTTTGCTTGGGTCGGTCAGGATCTCGCCCTCAAATCCGGTGACCTGGGCCACCAGCTGTGCCAGTTCCAGAATCGAGATATCGGTGCCACAGCCCACATTGATATGGCTCAGCATCTCTTGTGTCTCGCTTGCATAGGCCGCTTGGGGCAGATCCAGCACAAACAGCGCCGCCGCGGCCATGTCATCCACATGCAGGAATTCGCGGCGCGGCGAACCGCTGCCCCAGATGGTGACACTGGCGTCCCCATTCAGCTTGGCCAGGTGGAAACGACGGATAAGAGCTGGCAAAACATGGGAGTTATCGGGGTGGAAATTATCTCCGGGCCCATAGAGATTGGTGGGCATCACCGAGCGATAGTCCACGCCATATTGGCGATTGTAGCTCTCGCAGAGCTTGATGCCGGCGATCTTGGCAATGGCATAGGGCTCGTTTGTGGGCTCCAGCACCCCCGTGAGCAGGGCATCCTCGGCCATCGGTTGGGCCGCCAGTTTTGGATAGATGCAAGAGGATCCCAGCTGCAAAAGCTGTTTCACCCCGGCCTCATAGGCGGCGTGGATGACATTGCATTCCATCATCAGGTTTTCATAGATGAACTGCGCAGGGTAGGAATTGTTGGCCACAATGCCCCCCACCTTGGCCGCTGCCAGAATAACCTGATCGGGGCCTTCGGCCTGCATAAAGCTCTGCACCTGCTGCTGATTGGTCAGGTCCAGCTCGGCGCTGGTGCGGGTCACCAGCTGCAGATCCTCCCCGCCAGCCCGGCGCGCCTCAAGCTGGCGCAGAATTGCGCCCCCCACCATGCCGCGATGACCGGCCACATAGATCTTCATCTCGGCTACCCCTCCACACTAACCGGCAGGTCCATGCCATGTTCTTTGAGCAGGGCATGGCGGCGTGCGGTTTTCAGGTCTTCGCGGACCATTTCTGCGCACATCTCTTCGGTGGTGATTTCGGGCACCCAGCCCAGTTTTTCCTTGGCCTTGGTGGGATCCCCCAGCAGGGTTTCAACCTCGGCAGGGCGGAAATAGCGTGGATCAATCCGCAGCACCACATCGCCCACTTTCAAGGCTGGCGCCATATCGCCTTCAATCGCCGCAACCGTGGCGATTTCATCCAGACCTGTGCCGCCAAATTCCAGGCTGATGCCCAGCTCAGCTGCGGACCAAGTGATGAACTGGCGCACCGAATATTGCACGCCGGTGGCGATGACAAAATCATCCGGCGTGTCCTGCTGCAGCATCATCCACTGCATGCGCACGTAATCCTTGGCATGGCCCCAGTCGCGCAGCGCGTCGATATTGCCCATGTAGAGACAATCCTCGAGACCCTGGGCGATATTGGCCAGACCACGGGTGATCTTGCGGGTCACAAATGTCTCGCCGCGGCGCGGGCTCTCGTGGTTGAACAGGATGCCGTTGCAGGCATACATGCCATAGGCTTCGCGGTAGTTTACCGTGATCCAATAGGCGTACATCTTGGCCACCGCATAGGGGCTGCGCGGATGAAACGGCGTGGTCTCGCGCTGCGGGATCTCCTGCACCAGACCATAGAGCTCCGAGGTGGAGGCCTGATAGAACCGGGTCTTTTTCTCCAGGCCTAGGAACCGAATGGCCTCCAGCAGGCGCAGCGTGCCCATGGCATCCACATCCGCAGTATATTCCGGGCTCTCGAAGGAGACCGCCACATGGCTTTGGGCGCCTAAGTTATAGACCTCGTCCGGCACAACCTCCTGCAGGATACGGGTGAGGTTGGACGTGTCGGTCAGATCGCCGTAATGCAGTTTGAAATTGGCGTGATCCACATGGGGATCTTGATAGATATGATCTACCCGCTGGGTATTAAACGAGGAAGCTCGGCGCTTAATGCCGTGTACCTCATAGCCTTTTTCCAGCAGGAACTCCGCCAGATAGGATCCGTCCTGGCCGGTCACACCGGTGATAAGCGCTTTTTTCATTATTAATCTTCCAAATTTCTCTACGCGGCCCTTTGGTGGGCTTTACTCAACATGATCTGTTCGTACCGGCTCAAGATGGTCTCTCGATTCATGTTCTTTTGAACAAACTGACGACCAGATTCACCCATCTTCTGTTGACGTGGAATATCCGACAGCAGTGCCTCTACTTCCTGACATAACTTTGCTTCATCCTCAGGATAAACACAAATGCCGGCCCCAGAATCCTGTGCGAGTACATCTAGCGGGCTGTTTTTTTCGGCGATGCAGACAAAAGGGCGCCCAGCAGACATAACTGAAAACAACTTCGACGGCAGCGCATAATTTGCTACGTTTAGAGCTTGGGGAACAAGGTGCACGTTTGCGCTTTGTAGGGAGGCCATGAAGGCGTCGGATGGAGCGAGCTCCAGGAATTGAGCACTGGTTATTCCACGCTTTTGCACCTCTTCTTCGATCCTAGGCCGCTCAGAACCGCCGCCTCTCATCACGATTTCCACGGCCGGGAGGGTCGAAGAAATATGAGAAAGCAGAGGCAGCAACTGATCCAAGTTTTGTTTCTTGCCAAAGTTTCCAGAATACATAACGCGCACTGGGCCTGCATCGTCGATGGGCGCTATTTCAGCGACCTGCGACCAGATGGGCAATACTTCGATTGGTTTGCGGCATCCAATGTCGATGATCTCATTTTTCATGCCTTCGGTTAGAACGATGACATGGTCTGCAAAGTTTAACCCGATCCGCTCTACCATGCGCATGATTTTGAGCATGATGGGTTTTGAGGTGATGCCAAGGGAATGTGCGAGGCCACTCTCAATGTCATGCACGATAGCAATAAGAGGGGCTCCAGATCTCATTTTCAGGACTTTGGCACCATAAAGGGTCAGGACACTGGGGATATAGGCGTAGATAGCTTCCGCATCACTATACGATCCTTTGATCGCATGTGTGAGACAGGACTTCAGATAGCGCAGATCGTTTTTCAGCCGGTCTTTGAAGCCGCCTTTTCCACGCGGGCTAACCGCGACACGTTCAATCTTGATTTTTTCGTGGGTTTCAAAATCACGTTCACCTCCGGCCCAGGCCTTGAAGGGTTCAATGCTCGGATAGTGCGGGCGAAAGGTAAGGGCAGAAACGTCATAACCCTTGTGCGAAAGATATTGGGCAAGCTCACGGCTGTAGGGCGCAGAACCGATTTCTTCTGGCCAGAAATAGGGGGATAGATAAAGTATGTTTTTCTTCTCTAGGGTCATTGATTTTTGGCCGCTAAGATTGCTGGTGGAAAAGAACTTGTAAGATCAGTATTCGTTGATGGTGAGGCTCACTTGTGCTTAATCCCCGCCAAAGAGATCTCTGGTAAAGACCTTATCCGCAACATCCTGAATTTCATCTGTCATACGATTGGCCACGATCAGATCAGCCTGACTTTTAAACGTAGCAAGGTCGCGAATTATTCGGCTGTGGTAGAAATGATCCTCTTCCATAACGGGCTCGTAGATGATGACTCCAATACCTTTCGCCTTCAGTCTCTTCATAATGCCCTGGATTGAGGATTGCCGAAAGTTGTCTGATCCTGCTTTCATGACCAGCCGGTGAATTCCGACTACCTTTGGACCCCGCATCAGGATTTGATCGCTGAGAAAATCCTTGCGGGTACGGTTGGCGTCCACAATGGCACGGATCAGGTTCTGCGGTACGTGGTTGTAGTTCGCCAAGAGCTGCTTGGTATCCTTGGGTAGGCAGTAGCCGCCATAGCCAAACGAGGGGTTGTTATAGTGATCACCAATCCGAGGGTCGAGGCTGATTCCTTGGATGATCTGACGGCTGTCCATGCCGCCCGCCATGGCGTAACTGTCCAACTCATTGAAGAACGCTACTCGCATGGCAAGGTAAGTATTGGAAAAAAGCTTGATGGCTTCGGCTTCATCAGCACCGGTGAAAAGCACCTCGACATCAGGTTCTTTCGCGCTCTGCAATAGAAGATCGGCGAAAACTTGAGCGCGTTCAGAGCGTTCTCCTACGATGATACGGCTAGGGTGTAGGTTGTCATAGAGTGCACGGCCCTCCCGCAAGAATTCAGGGGAGAAGATGATTTGATCAGTTTTAAGCCTGGTACACAGGTTCCGTGTGTACCCCACAGGAATGGTTGACTTAATTACAACCGTGGCTGTGGGATTGACTTTTATGACCTCACAGACCACGGATTCGACGCTGGAGGTGTCGAAAGAATTGGATTGTGTATCGTAATTTGTTGGCGTTGCCACGATGACATAGTCAGCATCTGTATACGCCTCCAAGCCACACGTTGTCGCAGAAAGGTTTAGATCTGAACGCTTAAGGAATTCTTCCAACTCTGGGTCTGCGATAGGACTTTGGCGCTTGTTGACCCTGTCTACTCGGCTTTTCGAGATGTCGATTGCTACAACTTTGTTATGTTGTGACAAAAGAACTGCGTTAGAAAGCCCAACGTATCCAATTCCGGCAACAGCAATTTTCATAGTTGTACCTTTTCGTTCTATGAAGAGCGGGAGCATAATTGATTTAAGTGGAATGAAAAGTGGAGTTAACCTCGAATCGTAAACGTTTGCCCAGTAAATGGTCCCATCTAGGCTATGATCGCAAGGGTCGTTTTTCCTTTACTCCTATTTCCTGCATATCTGGTTCTAAACGCAGATTCATTAAGTGCGTGCATAGACGTCCTCATATCGGACGATGTCGTCTTCGCCGACATAGGCGCCGGTTTGGACTTCGATCAGCACCATGGGGACTTTGCCGGGGTTTTCCATCCGGTGGACGCAGCCAAGTGGCAGGTAAACCGACTGGTTTTCAGTCACCAGCTTGACCTCGTCATCAATGGTCACCCGTGCGGTGCCCTCAACCACGATCCAGTGTTCCGAGCGGTGGAAATGGCTTTGCAGCGACAGGCTGGCACCGGGGTGCACCAGGATCCGTTTGACCTGGAACCGGTCGCCCACCACCAGGCTCTCAAACCAGCCCCAGGGGCGGTGATCCTTTGGGAAGGCGGTGGCCTGGGCCGCGCCCTTTTCCTTGAGCGCCGCAACCGCCAGTTTCACGTCCTGGGCGCGGGATTTATCCGCCACCAGAACCGCGTCATTCATCGCCACGGCCATGATGCCGTCCAATCCGATGCCGACGACCTCCAGCCGGTCGCTGTCTGAGCGCAGCAGGCTGTCGGTGCAGTCAATCGCGGTGGCCTCTCCGCTGGTCACCACACCGTTTTCGTCCGGACCCGCTTCGCGCCAGACCGCGTCCCAGCCGCCCAGATCGGACCAGGCCGCATCAAAAGGCACCACCGAGAGGTTCTGGGCATGTTCCATCACCGCATAGTCGACCGAGATATCATCCGCCTTTGACCAGGGGTTTGGTGCCAGCCTCAAAAATCCAAGATCGGTCTGTGCCTGATCCAGCGCGGCCTGTACGGGTTCCATCAACTTGGCCGCATGGGCCTGGAACGCGGCAATGATGTCGTTGGCGGCAAACAGAAAAATCCCGGCGTTCCATTTGAAATTACCGGCAGCCAGCATGTCGGAGGCACGAAGGGCATCGGGTTTTTCCACAAACTGTTTGAGCCGCACAGGGCGGCCCGTTGCCTCCGGCATCTCAGCCAGTTCCAGATAGCCATAGGCGGTTTCCGGATGGGTCGGGGTGATGCCAAAGGTGACCAGCTGGCCCTCGGCCACCGCCTGCAGGCCCTGATTGAGCGCGGCATGGAAGGCTGCCACATCCGGAACCACGTGATCCGAAGGGGCGACTAGCAGAATGGCTTCGGGGTCCTGGGCATGGGCATTCAGCGCGGCGGCCAGAACCGCGGGGGCGGTATTGCGCCCTTCGGGTTCGATCAGAATGGCGCCAGGATCAATGCCGATGGCCTGCAACTGTTCGGTGACGATAAAGCGAAAATCGGAGTTGGTCAGCACCATGGGGGCGGTAAATCCAACGCCGTGCCCCTGATCCGTCAGCCGTTTTGCCGAGGCCTGAAACAGGGTTTCCTCGCCCATCAGCGGGACAAATTGTTTTGGATAGCTCTTGCGCGACAGAGGCCACAACCGGGTGCCAGAGCCTCCGCATAGGAGAACAGGAATAATGTGGGTCACAAGAAATACTCGGCTAAACAAAAGGTGCAACGGTGTCTTGGTATCGAAGCTTTAGGACTGATACAAGGATGAGGGCCGCTTTGTCGTTAAAATTTCGTTTTCGCCAGGCCAGTTGAGTGAATATTGAGCAGACAATTTTGGTTGGCAGTGTTTGCAGCTAAAACTTTGAGAACCCTAATTGACGGATGCCGCTGTAAGATTCGTCCAAGCTTGGCCTGTCCGAACACCGCCAGATTGCCACAAGGACTGTGGCAATCTGTCTAGCGCGGAAGGTGTCGCCGCAACTTTTTCCACATGCGCTTGGCTCTGTACCGCAGGATTTAAGCGGTGTTCAGACCATCCCTGCATCCAGCCATTTGGTGCCGTATTGCAAGTAAGCAACCTATTGCGAAGCCGCAATCAAGCGTCAGGCGCAGGATTTTACGCCCATGCGGATCAGTTCAGAGCCCTTAATTTTGTAGACACCTGAAATCCGGTGGCGCCCTTCGCGCATGAACCAATCCCGCAGTTGTGTCGGATAATGGTTGGCCATCACCTGTGAAAAATACTCGAACTTTTGCGGTGCAAGCCGTCTTCCGCTTTTAGAAGGGCCGTGAAAGCCAAAGGTGGTGTTGGGGTTAACGCAGGTGCCTGACAGCCCAAGGAACATGGTGCAGGTCGAGTAACAAATGTTGCCGCGTATCTGAACGCGGGTGCCATTGCGCTGGAGATTGCCGAGCTCAATCAGGCGGTCGTGCAGATAACCGCCTCGGTCATTGCCAACAACATAGGTGGCACGTTGGGCAGCATTGGCAGTTTCCAATGGTAGCAGCAGTGCGGACAGGCCCAAGGTTGCCACAGTTGCAATCTTGCGCAGGCTAGGGTTCGAAACGGCAGAGTTGAGGAACGACATGGTCAGATCTCCGATGCAGAAAGAGGCTTCGAAGTCTGGATAGGAAGGCGAGGGGTCGTGCTTGGGGTTAAAGGTGTGGCGAAAATGCGGAGCTTATTGCTAGTTTTCTGGTAATAAATGTTAAATTATATTAATAGCTTGAGCTCGGGCCTTAACGAACTCCTGCGTCTCGCGCCCTTGCAGGGCTGTGCTTTCCTCGCTCTGCCATTAATATATGGTGCCTGTCGCCAGGCCCCCCGCCAGCGCTGCCAAATGAAACACCGCGCCTATTGATCTGCCCAGTTCTTAACGATTTGGCTTGGCGGAACATTTCGATTACACAGCAGACCGCATTGAGGTAGAGCATTGTGGGTGTAGAATGAAAATTGCCGTTGCTGGAATTGGCTATGTAGGCCTGTCGAATGCCGTCTTGCTGGCGCAGAACCATCGGGTGACGGCAGTGGATGTTGCAAAAGAGCGGGTCGATATGATCAACGCCCGCAAATGCCCTATTGTTGATGCTGAGCTGGAGACCTTTCTCGCAGACAAACCCTTGAAATTACAGGCAACCTTGGATGCTGAGGCGGCCTATAGCGATGCAGAGTTTGTGATCATCGCGACGCCAACCGACTATGATACCGACACAAATTATTTTGATACATCCAGTGTTGAGGCGGTGATTGATAAGGTGTTGGCGGTGAACCCGGCAGCCACGATTGTTATCAAATCGACGATTCCGGTCGGATTTGTGCAACGGCTGCGTGCTGAACGGGGCATCAGCACCCTGATGTTCTCGCCAGAGTTCCTGCGCGAAGGTCAGGCGCTCTATGACAATCTTCATCCTTCGCGGATCATTGTTGGCTCGCAAAGCGAGGCTGCGCGGACCTTTGCAGATCTACTGATCGAGGGGGCGGTGGAGAAAGACGTGCCCGTCCTCTTTACTGATCCCAGCGAGGCCGAGGCGATCAAGCTCTTTGCCAATACCTATCTCGCCATGCGGGTGGCGTTCTTTAACGAGCTGGACAGTTATGCCATGGCGGGCGGCATGGAGGCGCGCCAGATCACCGAGGGCATTGGCCACGATCCCCGGATCGGCAATCATTACAACAACCCCTCCTTTGGCTATGGCGGTTACTGTCTGCCCAAGGACACCAAACAGCTATTGGCGAGTTATTCCGAGGTGCCGCAAAATCTGATCCGCGCCATCGTGGATGCCAACCATACCCGTAAGGATTTTCTCGCCGATCAGATTATTGCAAAGGCACCCAATGTGGTGGGCATCTACCGTCTGGTTATGAAGGCAGGATCGGACAATTTCCGCCGTTCCTCCATCCAGGGCATCATGAAACGGATCAAGGCCAAGGGGATCAAGGTTGTGGTTTACGAACCTGTCTTGCAGCAGGATGATTTCTTCGGCTCAGCAGTGGTGCGCGACCTGGAGGCCTTTAAACAGGTGTCGGATGTGATTGTTGCAAACCGGCTGACGGATGAAATCCGCGATGTTGAAAGTAAAATCTTCACCCGCGACCTGTCGGGCACTGACTAGGGGGAAGGGTTTCAAACCTGGTTGGTCCTGGATTTAGGTTGGGGAATGCCCCAGAACTGAATTTGGGCGCATATTTGTCAATGATTCTCATCTGTCAGGATTCTAAACCATGACGTCTTCGTGCTGTTTGTTGACCAATGAAGCTCTTAGCCTTGCGGTCGCCCCTCTGGGGGCCGAAATGCAATATCTTCGGACAGGTTCCGGTGAAGATCTTCTTTGGCATGGGGATACTGCCTTCTGGTCTGGGCGGGCGCCTGTGCTGTTCCCTATCGTCGGGCGGGCAGTGGATGATTTAATCGCTGTCGGGGATCACACTGCTGCCATGCCGCAGCATGGATTTGCCCGACGCCAGGTGTTTGCTTTAGAAGAACAGACTGACACCTCCTGCCTTCATGTGCTCAAAGAAAGCCCTGAAAGCCTGGTGCTCTATCCGTTTTCCTTTGTTTTGCAGGTGACGCATGAACTTGACGGCAACAGGCTGCATGTGACGGCTGAGGTGCAAAACACCGATCAGCGGGTCATGCCATTTGGCTTTGGCTTTCACCCGGCATTTTGCTGGCCGCTCCCGAAGAGCGACCAGAAAACCCACAGCATTTCACTGGCATCGGGTGGCAACCCCAACAGGTTTGGATTGCAGGATGGCCTGTTGCGCCCGCAGCCTGTTGCTGGCCCGTTTTCTGATGGGGAGTTGGAACTTCATGAGGCGCTTTTCAAAGACGGAGCCCTTGTCTTTCCTAACGGTGCAGAGCCACTGCGCTATGGGCCGCCAGATGGACCAAGCCTGGAATTTCAGTTTCACAATCTCCCTGATTTGGCGCTATGGCGTCCACCAGGCGCGCCCTTTTTGTGCATCGAACCCTGGCACGGCACGGCGTCTTATCTGTGGGATGGTCCTCAAATTGCGCGGCGTCCGAATAGTATCGATTTGCAGCCCGGCGTGGCAGTTCAGTTTGGCTATTCGGTGACAGCGCATGTTTAGTGGTCGGCACGTAGCGCATAGCGGGCAGCTGCTTTCTAGAGTTAGAGGGGCTGAACGTAGATGTTGGAAGAAATTTAACCAAGAAAGTCTAGGTGTTTGATCCCATGGTTTGATGGTGTGATCTGTTCTTTGGAATGGAAGGAA
>CAJXIL010000084.1 GCA_913054455.1 uncultured Roseobacter sp. | reverse complement strand
TCCTTTGCTGCAATAAATGCTATCAAAGGAGCGGCATCAAACCGCGACAGGTCCACGTCGGCTCAATGGTCTATAGAAAGACCTGGCAGAAGCGCTCCTGACATGCTGCGGCCTTCAATAGAAATTTAAGCTATTCAAAATAATCTAAATTCGTAAATAGTATTGTCAGGTGTTGTAAATGAAAAATATATCTCCAAGATTTGATGGAAAACTCATCCATGCCGAACTGAGCCCCATTCACACGGGCGCCAAATTTTCAAAAGTTCTCTCCGATGCTCATAAGGCAATGTTTCAGAAGGAATTTTCTGAAACATTGACCTTATCTGAAGGGAAAGTATCCATTTCCGGGACCCCAGAAGCCAATAGCGTTTTGAGTGTCGAATTAGGCAGCATTCCGGATTTGGATTTATCGAAAGGCATTTCATATCGTTGGCTTTTTGATGGGAAACCACCGAGTCCACGCGCTCCGAGAGAAAATACGAACAGCACCCTAGAGCTTAAGTCCCTGGATGGGGGGCGGAAAATAACGGTCGAGGTCACATATTTTGACTTCAGTGGACAGCAGCACTCTCTGACCAGCGAACCAACAGAAGAGGTATTCGGGACTTTGCGGTTGTCAGGAACTTCGGAGGGTGACCAACTAAACGGCGATCGTTTCGATGACATTATTTTGGGAAGAGATGGCGAAGATACCCTGAATGGTTTGGATGGAGACGATTACCTGTATGGCGATAGCGGCGCAGACCTTCTGAACGGAGGAGAAGGAGGAGATCGTCTGTATGGCGGTAGCGGCGAAGACCATCTGAACGGAGGAGAGGGAGAAGATCACCTGGATGGCGGTAGCGGCGCAGATTATTTGAATGGAGGGCGAGATACCGACAGACTGTGGGGGGGGGCTGGTTCGGATACATTGATGGCCGGATCTGGGCGGGACTATCTCGATGGGGGGTCGGGAGCAGACCTTCTTTATGGGGGGGCCAAAAAGGATTATCTTGTTGGCGGCTCCGGGGAAGACACTCTGAAAGGAGGGAGTTGGGGTGACATTATCCTAGGAGGTGAGGGAAACGACATTTCGTTAGGTGGGCGAGGAGCCGACTATTTGTACGATGAAAGAGGGGCTGACACCCTTTCTGGGGGGCACGGGGCTGACACTCTTTCTGGGGGGCACGGGGCTGATCTGTTGATTGGAGGCGTGGGACAGGACATTTTTGTGTTCACACCAAACACTGGGCAGGACACCATCGCAGATTTCCAATCCGGTACAGACCTCATCCAAGTTCACTTGGATGTAGACGGCATAATTCGGGAGGAGCTTCACTTTGACAGCCTAGAGGATGTGCTAGCCCTTGAGGCCGTCAATAATGGCGTTATCGTTAGTGCCCCCGGCGTGTCGATTCTCGTGGAAAACGTAACGATTGAGACAATGAACGACTTAGATAATTTTTCGTTCTTTTCTTTCTAGGACCTGGGACCTGCAAATCTGGGAGGCGATTTCCGAACTGGATCAAGGGATGAGTGGGTTCATTGGTAATTTCCCAGGTTGCGATAGGAGCCAAGTTACTGAACCTCCCCACCAAGCAGAGGAAAATTTCTCTGCGATTTTATTAGATTAGTTGCTACGGTAGACAAAGGACATTCGTCGCCTGGCGCCTTTTGGGGGAGGTGGAAACGGTGCCGCGCTTCGGATTTGGGTTTTGGCGGCGCGGGCGAGTTCTTGTGTACCTGTGTTGCTGGTAACGTCGACTCGCGCCAATGAACCGTCAGGATTGATCTCGAATAGAACGCGGACAGTCCCAGGAATTGAAACGCGAACAGAGGGGGCCCGGTTGAGATGAACCAAAACCCGGCCAGCATAGTTGGTGGTGCTGGAATTTCCGGTGTTGCGAGACTGTAGGAAACCAATATCTCCCGACAGTGATCCGCCGTTTTGTCCCGCGAAAGGATTTGATTGATCCCGTTGGTAAGCACTCAGCGGTGATTCAATCAGCGGCGGGGACAGAAGGTCACTAAGCGCTGTCGCAGTCTCGCTTTTGTCCGTGCTCTCTACCTGGGGCTGGCGAGGCGCGAGTTGCGGGCGCAGCGAAGTGGTCACGGCCAGATCAGACGGCTCGATTACCTCTTCGGCCTGTTCAGGTGCTACCCTCTCGCTCTTAGGGGGATCCAAGGGCTCAGGGCTTTCTGGCGGCAGCGGTTCTTCTTGCAGCGGAACAATCGGCACCGTCGAGAGCGCAGGTGCGGGCGTGACCGGCAAACTGGCTGTGGCGGGTGCCGACAAAGCCGGGCTAGGTTGTGGCGCAGAAGGGACCGGCGCCGCAGTGGTTTGCTCGGGCGCAATCGGCGCTGCGTGCTCCTGTTCTGCCGGGCTTTCTAGCTGGCCGCCAGTCGGCGCCGTTGGCTGTGGTTCTGCAATCTGGCCTGGCTCCCCTTCGTTGGAGCCAGCTGCTTCGGATGTCGCGACCGGTTCGGTGCCTGTGTCCGGTGAAAAAGTCTGTTGAGGGGTCTCCGAGGCGACGAGCGCTTCACTGATCGGTGCATCCGCACTCTCTGGTTCTGGTGCATTGGCATAGTCTGGTTCTGGCGGAGCACTAACCTCTTGAGGCGGCGGTTCGGGCAGAGGTTCAACAAGATCTTCAAAGGCATTGCTGATAGTGATCACATCTTCAGTGACCTCTTCATTCCCCTGCTTTGGCTGAACGTGGAAAGTGGTGTTCAAACCAGCAAGATGCAACAAAAGCGATAGCAGGAGAGCGACTATCGCAATGCTAGTAGACCTTCGGATCATTCCAGGGACCGCACAGTAACGAGGAAGACGCTGGGAGCCCCAAGGCGGCGCAGCGCTCCGGTTATTTCGATGAGGCGGGCCCCAGGAACAGCTCGATCAGGGACAATGCGCACAGGCTTGGCCCCATGGTCGGTCATGTATGTCTCCGGGTCGGTCGCGGCACCTCGAAAGCTCAATGTGCCGTCCATGTGCAGTATGAGCGCGTCTGGTGGCTCGCGCCCTTCAAGGCCCGAGGTCTCGACAAGCTCCAACGAGCTGTCGAGCGGTGGCGCGATTGTGCTGGTGATCAAGAAAAAGATCAACATTAGGAAGACCACGTTAATCAGTGTGATCGTCGAGTCGCGCTTCTTTCGGGGGCGGGGGCGTCGAATCATGGGGTTACTCCAGCACCATTACAGCAAGCCCCTTGCGGCCCCGCAGATGAACCAAGAGATCCACCACCCGTTGGGCCGAGGTGTCGGCATCAAGGCTGACAAGCACCTGCCCGGTCTCAACCTGTGCGGCAAGTTCGTCCAAGGTGACCGATGTGCCGTTCAATACGATGCGCTCTGCACCAAGTTGCACAAAGGATCTTTGATCGGAGGGCGCCTGTGGCGTGGCGCTCCCGGCGGTTGCCTGGCTGAGCTCTATTTCGCCAAAGGTAGAAAAGGTCGAGGTCAGCATGAAGAACAGCAAGAGCAAAAAGATCACATCAATAAGCGGAGTCATCGACAGAGCGCGTCGAACAAAGGGGACTCTGTTACGCATCGATAGGCTTGGTGTCATGTATCTCAGGGGTTCGCGTTTGGTCCTTAGCCTGGCCTCCTGTTTGATTGGGCACCAAAACGGTTTGCAGTGCCTTATCGGCGAATGTCCTCTCGCGTGCTGTTCTGCTTTCAAACCAGGCGAGAACCATGGAGGTTGGCATCGCCACTGCCAGCCCGACAGCCGTGGTCAGCAGAGCAACCCATATCCCCCCTGCCAGCAGAGAAGGGTCAACCGAAGAGCCCGCATCTTGCAGGTTTTGAAAGGCCTCAATCATGCCCAGCACTGTTCCAAACAAGCCCAGCAACGGGGCAAGTTGGGCAACCGTGTCGAGAAAGCGAAAGCCGCGCTCCAGCCCGGCAAGTGCCAGACCCGCTTCGGCATCGAGCCGTCCATCAAGATCGGGCTGGCCCTGGGCGTTCATCGCCGCACTCAGGAGAGGGGCAAGATAGCTACGGCTCTCCAATATCCGCAGCTGTGCAGCCCGCCGATCTCCGGCGTCCCAAGCGTCCAGCGCGTCGGAGAGTACGCGGTGGCGGCCTACACCGGAGGACGCAAACTGCCAAAGCTTATAGAGCGTGACACCAAGCGTCAGCACAGAAACCGCAATCAGGATCGAAACCACCGGGCCGCCAAGAGCGAGAACCTCGCGGAGTACATCAAGCGCCTTCATCCTAGCAGCTCCACAGTAAGGCGACTGCTAAGCGAGAGCGTCTTTTCGCAGATCTCGCTTTCAACCCCGTCGACGCGACAGGAGTTTGCTCCGTTAATCAGCACCTGACCCACGGTTTCACAGGCCATATCTGGAAGTTCAAATTGGCGCACCCGAGGTCGGTTTGTCGGCAGTTCGCGAAAATCAAAGAGCGACAGGCTCTGCACGCCACCTGACTTGTCAAAGATCACAGTTTCGAAAATGCTTTGGTCGATAACTTGGCCAGTCTCATTTCGTACCAGGAAAGTTAACCGGCATGCCGTGCCGCTATCCTGAACTGCGTTCAGCTCCAGAAAAAGGGAGGGCGAAGCGTTCTCAGTTGATTGGGCCAATCCCATACAGGGAAGGGCGCTGAGGAAGAGTACCAAAGATGCGATATGGCGAAGAAACATGGGCTGGCTCCTGATTGAGCAACGCTGAACCGAACAATACGTGCTTGGTGCTGTCATTTGGCGTCAGCACATCACTATTGCAATTTAGGTCAAGGGTAAGGATCGCTTACCAATTTGTGAATAGGAAACATGGGGCACCTCACTGCGCAAGGGTCGGGCAAAACCGGGCACGCCTCTCGATACTTAAGGTGTCATGCCTCTCGGGGTGTTCAAACTGCAAAATGGACCAATGCCTCAGCCTTCTAGCGCAGCTAAGATCTTCATTCCTAACTACATACCATCTTTAGAAATGTCGCGACCCTGGAGGGCGGCAGCAAAGTCTGGGGGCTGGTTCTGGTGGAAAAGACTGAGCGCGGTTTGCAACGACGCCCAAAGGAAAGGCTGCTCACCGGGCAGGGGTGAACCCAAATGGAGTTAATTTGGTCCCGTCGACAGGCAAGCAGCTGGCGCGATTTGTCCGGGTGATTGTTGTAAAAAGAGTAGATTTCTTTTTATTTTACTTCGTAGCTCCAGATGAATTGCGATTGGTTTGTTAATCTTTCGACGGGACAATTGGCGGGTTTCTGCTCGTCCCGAGGACTGTATTCATGTATCGATTATTGGACTGTATCACTCAGGACCATATCTATGGGCTGGTTGCGGTGGCGGCCATTATTTGTGTAATCGGTTCGGTACTCTCCACACATATGTCCTCCCGCTTGCTGCAATGGACGGGCAAACGCCGTATCGTCCAACTGCCCCTAGCGGGTTTGATTACAGGAGCGACGATCTGGTCGACACATTTCATCGCGATGCTGTCATATAACCCTGGCTATGCCCATGGATATGAACCGGTCATGACCGGCGTGTCGCTATTGGTCGGGGTGTTGGGATCAATCGTGGCTAACGCAGGGTTAGCCTATGGCAAAAGCCGATATGGGGCCTACATTGCAGGGGCTGTTTTCGGGCTCTGTGTGGCAGCGATGCACTACACGGGTATGAGCGCCTATCTGCTGCCGGGGACGATTGTCTGGAGCGTCCCGCACCTGGTGGCTTCTGTCCTCTTGGGCGCGGGCTGTGGTGCGGTGAGCTACGGGTTGATAGCTAAGAACCTGGATGGGCTGGCTGGGCGGATCTGGCCAGCAGTTGCGATGGTCATTGCAATTTGTCTTATGCATTTCACTGGCATGAGTGCGGTGGAAATCCGTCTAGACTCTTCCATACCGGAGCCAACGATGGCGATCTCGGAAACCGCCATGGCGATGCTAATCTTTGGTGTAACCGGGATAATCCTGCTGATTGCCATGGCCTCCGCAAGTATCGAAGTGAATCTGGAAGGTGAATCACGTACTCAACTCAAACATGCGGCCCAGCATGATCCGCTGACCAGCATGCCAAACCGCATGTGGCTGGCCGAAAAAGTGAATTCCTTGGCGGTGCAGTTGACCGAGGATAACACCGCCCATGCGGCGGTCCTGACCATGGATCTCAACCTTTTTAAAGAAGTGAACGATTTGCATGGTCAAGCCATTGGCGACGCGGTGTTGCGCAGGATTGCGTTGCGATTGAGCACGCAATTGGGCGAGGGGGAATATGTCGCGCGTGTTGGTGGTGACGAATTTGTGGCCCTAAAATTGAAGGCCCGTTGCATCGAAGAGGTGCTGAATTTTGCTGAAAGGCTGTATGCGGCGATTGTTGAACCTATTGGCCTAGATGAGGTCACTTTGCGGGTAGGGGCATCCATCGGGATAGCAACAACGCTTGAGGACGGGCGAGATGCGGGTCAGCTTCTGCACAAATCGGATGTAGCGATGTATCGCGCCAAATCGGAAACCAATCGGCCAATCTGCCTGTTTGACGAGGAAATGGGCCGTCGCAATCGCGATAAGGTGCAGCTTGTGCAGGACCTGCGTCGAGCACTGGAAAACGACGAATTCGAAATGGTCTATCAAGTCCAGAATAAGCTGGAAACACTGGAGCCAGAAGGGTTCGAAGTGCTGCTACGCTGGAACCATCCAACGCGTGGTCGAGTATCCCCGGAGGCGTTTATCCCAGTGGCAGAGGAAACTGGGCTGGTGCGTGAAATTGGCGCCTGGGTCCTGCGGGAAGCCTGCCGAGAGGCTATGAGATGGGATCACCCCTATAGCGTTGCCGTCAATGTGGCCCCACAGCAGTTGGTACAGCCTTCGTTTCTCGAAAACGTGATGGACAATTTGTTTGAAACAGGTTTGGCCCCGCAGCGTTTGGAACTTGAAATCACTGAGGCCAGCATTATCCATGATCAGGCCCATGCACTGAAAGTCATGCATAAGTTGCGAGCGCTGGGTATTCGTATCGCCATGGATGATTTTGGCACAGGGTATTCGTCTCTGTCGATGTTGCAGACTTTCCCCTTTGACAAGATCAAGATAGACCGCAGCTTTATCAAGGACGTTCACAAGAATTCTCAGCGCGCAGCTATTGTGCGCTCCACTTTGCTGCTTGGGGCAGCACTGGAGATTCCGGTTCTCGCCGAAGGGGTTGAAAGCGAAGACGAGTTGAGATTTCTGCGCGATGAAAATTGCACCTCGTGCCAGGGCTTCTATTTTGGTCAGCCTTTGAGCCGAGAGGACATGCGCCGTATAACCTTTAAATCAACGGGGGATGACGAAGAAAACGTCGCGTGACCCTTTAGGCTTGTCTTACGCGTCTCTGCGATAACCCTGGTTCAGAGTTGTGGTTGCCCCATCCGGCCACATCTTTTGTCTTAAACCTGCACAGTTTTCAGGATTAGACAGGGTCGAGGGCCTATGGCACCTAAAAGCGATCTAAAGAGAAGGTCTCCAAGTTTATGTTCAGTCGTTCGTTGCACAGGGCGCTAGCCAGTTTTTCGCCCGAGCTGGGGGCCATCATCAGCCCATAATGAGAATGCCCGAAGTTAACGAAGAGGCCCGGCTGATCAGGTACTGGCCCCAAGGCCGGTAAGCTATCGGGAAAGGACGGGCGATGCCCCATCCAGAACCGGTTGTGTCGCTGTTCCATTCCGGGGAACAGAGCCGTCGCAATACCGATCAGTTGTTTTTCTCGTCTTTTGGTGGGCGGCGCATCAATCGGCGCAAATTCGGCCTGTCCTGCCACACGCAGACCGCCTTCCATGCTACTGGCGACCACCTTGGCATCCACATCCATGACCGAGTTATTGACTTCAATACCGGGCTCCTGGAACTCCACATGATAACCGCGCTCGGCCATGAGCGGAACCGACAGCCCAAGGCCTTTCAATATGGCGCGGCTCCATACGCCGAGGCAAACGACGACCCGCTCCGCCGCAAGGGTCTCGCCATCGCACTTAATCTGCCAGCCGCTCTCTGTTCTGCGGATTTCTCTAACCGAGGTGCGCTTGAAAGTTGCACCCATTGTGCGCGCCTTATCCGCGAGGACGGTACCGAGCTTGCCGGGTGAAAGCACCCGAGCCTGGCCCTTGATCAGGATCGCAGCCTTGAACTCGGGGCTCAACGCTGGTTCGCAAGACCTCAGGCCGTCTCTACCAACCAATTCCAATTCAGCCCCCATTTGCGCGCGAATACGGTAATCAATGGCATCCAGATTGGCGCGGCTGCCATCGCGAAACGCGTGAATATACATGCTGTCGACCAGCAAGGCTTCCTGGCCGGTGCCCTTGAGGTGCCTTTGATACAATTCAATTGATGGGCCGCACAAATGCGACATGGCCATGGCTGATCTGCGGAGCCTATCCAGCTGCCCTTGCCTCAGGAACCGCAACCCCCAGGGGAGAATGTTCCAGAATACGCGCGGGTCAATGGACAGGGGGCGCCCGTAGCCAAACATAAGTTTTGGAATGGTTTTCCATGTTCCGGGCAGTGCCTGTGGGATGATGGACCAGGGCGACACAACTCCCGCATTGCCCATAGAGGTTTCCTGACCTGGTTCCCCCTGGTCGATTACAGTTACCGGCACGCCGCGCTCGATAAGGGACAGCGCTGTACAAATGCCAACAATCCCTGCGCCCAGAATTGTGACTGGTTTTTGTTGGTCAGGCGATAGCATCTGTACCTCGCCGTATCATGATCTGGCTAATGATAGCCGGAGCTGCGATCACAAGTGCCACCAGATCCGCCTCAAGCGAGGGGGCGATAAAGACCAACCCTGCCACTGCCATCAGGATACGGTACAGGGTCCCCATTGGGGCCAGCCAGTAGCCAACGACCGCAGCTGACAGGGCAATGACGCCTGCGATGCAGCTTGTGGCGGTATAGGTAAACTCCCATAGGTCAAAGCCTGTGGAAGAGACGAACAATAGAACCGGTGCATAGACAAAGGCCATTGGGGCTACGACCTTTCCCAGCCCAAGTGAGAAGGCGCTGATGCCGGTTCGGAAAGGATTGGAGTTCGCAATCGCCGCCGCCGCATAGGCTGAGGTGCACACTGGCGGGGTAATCTCTGCCACCACGCCATAATAGAGCACGAACATATGGGACGCGATCGGGGGAATTCCCAGCTGTGCCAGAGCGGGCTGGGCGACGGAGACAAGCATGATGTAAAGAGCGGTCGTGGGAACACCGGCCCCCATTAAAATACAGGCCAGAGCGATGAACACCAGGCTGATAAAGAGTGTCAGATCCTCAACCGAATAGAGCTGGAAGGTTCCAAACTGGAACATCCAAACCAGATCATTGCCAAGATTGGACGCGGCCTGCGTGACCATAAAGCCAATGCGAAAGCCAACACCGGTGGTATTGATTACCCCAATGACGATTCCAACTGCCGCCGAAGCAGCACCGACAGCCAGAGCATATTTTACTCCGGTCTCAAATGTGTCGGCCATTTCCCGCAGGGTCACCTGTCGTTGGGGGTTCAAAGTGGCCAGAACGGCGCCGCTGACCAGAATAGCGGACATTGCCAGATCAAAGCCGCCACCCAGATATTTCCAGATCACAAATCCGATGAAGGCTAAGGCGTAGATGAGGGTGAGGGGCGCACGCATCCGACTCATACCGGCGATGATCGCAAGCGAAATACCACAAAAGGCAGACATGTAGGGCGTATAGCCTGAAAACAGTACCACCAGAAGTCCGATCAAGGGAACGATGTTTGCCCAACCATCGGACCAGACCGCGCGAAGCTTGGGCAGCGCCTCTTTCGACATGCCCTTCAGGCCAAGCCGACGGGCCATCAGATGGACAACTGCAAAAACGCCAACGTAATGCAACAACGCCGGGAAGATCGCGGCAATCACGATCGTGGTGTAGGGCATCTCGAGAAACTCAGCCATGATGAAGGCAGCAGCTCCCATGATTGGTGGGGTGATTTGCCCCCCAGCGGAAGCAGCAGCCTCGACGCCGCCTGCAAAGTGGCCGGGATATCCTAACCGTTTCATGTTGGGGATCGTCAGAGCGCCAGTTGAAACCGTATTGGCAACGGATGAGCCCGAAATTGTCCCAAAGAAGGCCGATGACACCACTGATACTTTGGCAGGCCCACCGGTGTACCGACCGGCAAGTATGGTGGCATTGTCGATGAACAGCTGCCCCAGCCCCGTGCGCTGCGCGATCACGCCAAAAAGGACGAAGTGAAACACGATGGTTGAAACAACCCAGAGCGTCACACCAAAAATACCTTCCTGCGGAAAATACATTGATGACACGAAGGTGTTGAATTTGACGCCTGGATGCTGGAGCAGCCCCGGAAAATAGGGGCCAAACAGGGCATAGCAGATAAAGATGCTGATGATCAGGGGCAGGACCCAACCGAGCGTCCGGCGTGCGATATCAAGTACCAGAACGATCAATACGCATCCAAAGAGGATATCCCAGCGGTTTGGGTTCCCCATGCGGAAGGTCATTTCTTCGACCCCCATCCACTCAATGCCGCGCCAGGCTAGGCCAAGATATAGCGCAGCCATCACTCCGAGGATCATCAGCGCAATATCCAGATAGGGCACGCCTCCGATCCTCAGCTGACCGGTCCTGAGATCAAATGCCGTCTTGGTTTTGAATATCGGATAGAATGAATAGGTCAGGATGAAGAGCCCTGACAGGTGCCAGCCCATGTGCCAGTAGTCAGGCGGCAAGGCAAAGCCCGCAGTGAGATAGTGATAGACTGCAAAGCTCAGGGCGACATAGCGCAGAAACTTACCAAAGGCTGGCGTGACCGCCCGCGTCGCGGCCCCTTCGTCATATTTTTCTTCGATGGCGGCCAGCTCTTGTTCTGAAAGCTCGCGTAGGTCTTGTAGTCGCTGATCGCTCATCGCGTCCCTCGTTGACGTAATAGTGCAGTAGGAAGGTGTTCAGGCGGCATCAGGAGACCGCCTGAACCAGGGAAGCCGATCTATTCCAGAAGACCGGCTTCTTGGTAGAACTTCTGCGCCCCAGGATGCAGGGGCACACCAAGCGCAGAAATACCGTTAAGGGCTGTTTCTGCTGTGATCTGTTTGCCCTTGGCATGGCCACTGTCCAGCAACCTGCGTGTATTGTCGTTCCAGAGCGCTGAGGTGATCCCGTAGACAAGCTCATCCGACAAATCCGAAGACACAACCAGGAGCGCCGATACAGCTGGTGTCTTTACGTCATAAGAAATGCCATCATAAACGCCCGCGGGGATTTTTGACGGGATATAGGCCGGGATCAATTCGTTGATCTTGGCGAGATCTTCATCGGTGAAGCTATGTAGCTCCATGCCCTTGGTCGTGGCCAACTGCACCATCGCAGAGACGGGCCAACCCGCAGCATAGAAATACGCATCAAGCTGTCCATCTGCGAGGCGTTCGGCTGACTGCGAGTTGTTCAGCTCTGCCTCGTCCATATTATCGCGGGTTACACCCCATTCTGCGAGCATCATTTCGACGGCAACCTGTGTGCCCGAACCAGCCTGAGCGATGCCCACGCGTTTTTCGGCAAGATCAGAAAGGCTGCTCACGCTCTGGCCCTTGGGCAAGACGAGATGCAGGTCTTCAGGGTAAAGGTTGGCCACGATCCGCAGTTTTTCATGGGGTTTGCCGTCAAACTTTCCTTCGCCCAGGAACATGGAGCGGGTCACATCGGCCGCAGCCATGCCTGCTTCCAGCTCGCCATTCTGAACGGCCGTGTTGTTGAACACCGATGCGGTTGTGGATTGCGCGATCGCGATCAATCCCGGAACACCACATTGCCCACCCTGATCACAGGGCCGGGCGCCCGGAGGCGCGGAGATACCGTTAGCGATGGTGCCGCCGATTGGAAAATATGTGCCCCCGGCGCTGCCGGTACCGATCCGGAAAAACGTCGGATCTTGTGCAAATGCCGCTCCTGCCGACAGGGTCGCCGCAGCGGCCAGAGCCAATAATTTTGTAGCTAAATTCATCCCAAACTCCCCGTGATTGTTTTTGGTGATTCATGTCAGTGAGCGTAGACAAGTAAAAAAATAAATACCAATTTGAATATTCTACATATCCATAGATCTGGCTTATATAAATCTCATGAACCTCATACAGATGTTAACCTTCGAAACCGTCATGACCTCTGCATCGCTGTCGGATGCGGCGAAAAAACTTGGCCGAACGCAGCCTGCTGTCAGCGCTTCAATAAAGGCCCTGGAGGATCATCTTGGTTTGCAACTCTTTGAAAGAAGAGGGAGAAAACTGATTCCTGTGCCGGAGGCGCAGTATCTTCTGACCGAGGCAAAGGCCATTCTCTCTCAGGTCAATCAGGTGCGACAGACAATGCGCAGCCTGTCGGGTGGGCAAAGTGGCACACTCAAGGTCGCCGCGATGCCAGGGCCAGTCTCTCTCATTTTTCCAAAGTTCATTGCCTCAAAAATTAGCGGATCGGATGATATTTCGATCTCTATACAGGCGCGAACCTCTAACCAGATCGCAGAATTGGCCCGAGCGCAGTCGATCGATTTTGGGTTTGCAGACGCGCCGGAGCAGGAAGTCGCAGAAAACCTCTATCAAACTGTGGTAATCTCTGCCGATTGTCCTGTTGCCTTGCCACAAGACCACCCGCTCGCCCGCAAGACTGAAATCAGTTTCGCCGATCTGGATGATCAGCCCCTGGGCACCTTGCCCATTGCGCACCGCCAATCTGTCGAATTAGCAAACCGATTTGCGGCACAGGGCCTTACATTCAGGCCGACTATCGAAAGTCAGACCTTCCTGCCGATCCTTCATTTTGTCGCAGCGGGTCGGTGTTGTACGGTGATTGATCCACTCTCGATCTTTTTGGCCAGTGACGACGCCTCGATGGTGCCTGGCATCGTGATCAGGCCAATGGTCGAGCCGATACGATACAACTATGCAATCTATTCGCCAAGCTACCGACCAACGTCTGTCATCGCACGAAAACTCCTGGAAGCCTGGCAGGAAGAGGTCATCATGCTCTTGGAAGAAGCAAGCTATAAACCTCGTTTCGAAGAGCAGATCACTCCATGACAGGACCCGGCTGAGCCCAAGTTCACGCCGCTTTGGACGTGTCAAAGGGGTGCTGAGTAGGGCAGGGCGCGGATATGCTGGCTCAGGGGGGTGATCTAGAACCAGAAGTTGCTGTGCCTGAGCGTGCAATGGGATTCACCGGATCAGCGCTAACACTTCTCTTAAAGGATTTGGAAGAGTTTCTATGTAACGTGGAGGGAGGGTTGTCATGCAAATGGAACATCAAAGTGACTATAAACGATCGTCGTCTAAATGTCCGGCCAGCACAGGGTGAAGCTCCTTTTGGCCTTCACGAAGTGTTTATCTCGCGGACAGACGAGCGCGGTGTCATCAAAGCTGCAAATTATGTCTTCAAACGGGTTGCCCATTACGACTGGGAAGAGCTTCTTGGTGCCCCCCATCGGATCATCCGCCATCCTGATATGCCCAAAGGCGTCTTTCACCTGTTCTGGGAAACGCTGAACCGAGGCGAGTGCATCGGCGCCTATGTCAAAAATCGCACAAAAGATGGCCTGTACTACTGGGTGTTTGCGGTTGCCGTTCCCTGTCCTGGTGGATTTCTTTCTGCGCGTATTCGCCCAAGTAGTGCAAAGTTTGACGAGGTGAAGAAGGCCTATGCAGAGTTGTTGCAGGCCGAAAAGGAGGATGAGCTGTCTCCTGCGGAAAGCGCGGAAGTGATGCAAGAATGGATTAAGTCAAAGGGATACGAAAGCTACCATCAGTTTTGCACCGCTGCGCTCAGCGAAGAGCTCCTTTCCCGCAGCGCCGGTCTCGGTATCGCCCCAGATCAAAAGATCTTGCAGTTGCAACAAACTATCTCTGATGCGGATGCCCTTGTCGCTGAAACCGAAAGCCTGATTGGGGAGTTTGATGCCATGCGGACCATCCCCCACAATCTAAGAGTAATTGCGTCTCGCATCGAGCCTGCTGGTGGTCCTGTCACGGTTCTATCGCAAAATTATGGCAGCATGTCCGCTGAAATGTCGAACTGGTTCGAGACCAACGTCATGGGAGAGAATAGCAATTTCAACAAGATCAAAGGCGCGGCAACAAATCGTCTGTTTGTTGAGGGCATGACGCGCATCCTTCAAGAATGCGATACACTTCTCTCCAAAGAGCGTCGGGCCTTGGGGACGGCAGATATTGCCAATGAGCGTGAAATCCTGGCGCAACTCATAAAACGAGAGCGGGACCTGGCCAACGAAGGTGGCGAGCAGGTCAATTTTGAGGCCGACAGAATTCAACATGCGTGCAATGTTATGCACCGTCAATTTTTGGGCTTAAGCACCACAAGAGTTCTGTGTAAAATCGAAGCGGCGCGGTTGCCTAAAGGTGGGGAAACCCTAGATGACATCATCGACCAGCTCGGCAGTTTTCAGAGAAGTATTGCAGAGCGTTTGACCAATATTGCCAAACTGAGCAATCAAGTCCGCGCCATCGAATAGGCCGTCGAGGCGGCAAGCCTCGTGTTGCCTTTGGATATGCCCATCAACCTATGTAGAATTACGCATGAAACCTCCAAGAATACTTCTTATGCTTTTTGATCTGAGGGGGCTAGTGACCGGCCAGGATCCAGCTTGATGCTTTTTCGGCGATCATGATTGTGGGTGAATTGGTGTTGCCGCTGGTGATCTCCGGCATGACTGAGGCATCCACCACCCGCAGGCCTTTGATGCCCTTCATGCGCAGATGTGGGTCAAGAACGGCAGTGGGGTCGTCATCACGCCCCATTTTAACAGTGCCAACGGGGTGAAAGATCGTGCTGGCGATATCGCCGGCCAGTCGCGCCAGATCCGCATCGCTTTGGTATTGTACACCAGGTTTGTGTTCTTCCGGCGCATAGGGCTGCATCGCGGGTTGCCCCATGATTTCGCGCACCTGACGCAGACTATCTGCCGCCACCTTGCGGTCGTCATCGGTGTCCAGGTAGTTGGGCGAAATCAACGGCGCATCGCGGAAATTGGCCGAGGCTATCCGAACATGGCCGCGGCTGGTGGGGTTCAGGTTGCAAACACTGACCGTCATGGCTGGGAAATCATGCAGATCCTCGCCAAAGGCCTCAAGACTGAGCGGTTGCACATGGTATTCCAGATTGGCATGGGTCCGGCTTGGATCAGAGCGGGTAAATGCACCGAGCTGGCTGGGGGACATGCTCATGGGGCCGGAGCGTTTGAACATATACTCTAGCCCGATCTTGGCCTTGCCAATCATGGAATTGGCGAGCGTATTCATGGTGCTGGTGCCTTTGACCTTGAATACCGCACGGATCTGCAAATGGTCTTGCAGGTTTTCACCCACATAGGGCTGATCCATAAGGACCTCGATGCCGTGTTCCTTCAGCAGAGCTGCCGGACCAATCCCGGACAGCTGCAGGATCTGAGGCGAGTTTAGCGCCCCGGCAGAAAGCACAACTTCGCGTTTTGCATGCACCTCTATGGGCTGGCCCGCACGGCTGACTCGGGCGCCAACACAGCGTAGAGTCCCGTCGTTGTCTTTCTCAAAAATCAGTTTCTCGACCTGGGCTTCGGTCCAGACGGTCAGGTTAGAGCGCGGCTTGGCCGGGCGCAAAAAGGCCTTGGATGTGTTCCAGCGCCAACCAGAGCGTTGGTTCACGTCGAAATAGCCCACACCGGCGTTGTCACCGCAATTGAAATCGTCAGTTTTCTGGATACCGGTCTCAACAGCCGCATCGGCAAAACTGTCCAGCACATCCCAGCTCAGTCGCTGCTTTTCGATCCGCCATTCGCCGCCATGCCCATGCATATCAGAAAACCGGCTGTTGTCGCCCGTGACCGGATCAGCGCCACCGTCCAGCTTATAATGGTCTTCATGTGCCTTGAAATCCGCCAGCGAGTTTTGCCAGTTCCAGGCCTCTTCGCCGGTCAGCTGGGCCCAGTTGTCATAATCGCGGGCCTGACCACGCATATAGATCATACCATTGATCGAGGAACAGCCCCCCAGCGTCTTGCCGCGCGGGTAGAGAAGGCTGCGCCCGTTCAACCCCTTGTCAGGCTGGGTCTTGTACATCCAGTCAGCGCGCGGGTTGCCTATGCAGTAGAGATAGCCAACGGGGATATGAATCCAGGGGTAGGTGTCTGGCTTGCCAGCTTCCAGCAGGAGGACACGATTTGCAGGGTCCGCACTCAGCCGATTGGCCAGCAAGCACCCGGCAGAGCCAG
>CAJXIL010000083.1 GCA_913054455.1 uncultured Roseobacter sp. | reverse complement strand
AGTCTTCGGCCGTGGGCATTGGTGGCGACCCCATCAAAGGCACCGAGCATATCGATGTGCTGGACCTGTTCCTGGACGATGATGAGACCGAGAGCATCATCATGATCGGTGAGATCGGTGGCTCCGCAGAAGAAGAAGCCGCTGAGTTCCTCGCCGAGCAGCGCAAGAAAGGCCGTTGGAAACCTGTTGCTGGCTTCATCGCGGGTCGTACCGCCCCTCCCGGCCGCCGCATGGGCCACGCTGGCGCGATTGTCGCTGGTGGCAAAGGTGGTGCCGAGGACAAGATCGAAGCAATGAAAGCCGCTGGCATCGTTGTCGCCGAAAGCCCTGCGGGCCTGGGCGAAGCCGTGCTGAAAGCGATCAAAGCCTAAAGAATACCAGCCGGGGCGCAGAATGCGCCCCGGTCTACCCACTCGAAAACGGCAGGCAGACATGACGCAGGCACCCATAGTTCTGGGCTTTCGAAACGAACAACAGGTAACTGCAGGCCTGTCGACCGGCTGTGCCACGCGCACGCCTTCTGCAGAAATCTCCGTAAGCATTGCGAAACACATCTGCCCTATACCCTTCGGACAAAATCCTTTGTCCGACCCAAGTCCCCTTTTTTCGAAACCCAGTCTCTGATCCTCTGCAGTGAGAACATCCATGACAGACACCTCCCCCAACGACCTGTTCCACGCCTCCTCTTTTATGCAGGGGCACAACGCCGAATACCTGGAACAGCTCTATGCCCAATACGCCAAAGACCCAAATGCAGTGGATGCTGCCTGGGGTGAGTTCTTCCGCCAGATGGGCGATGCAGAACCGGATGTGACAGCAGAGGCCGCTGGCCCCTCCTGGGCGCGCGGCGACTGGCCCCCGGCCCCCAATGATGATCTGACAGCGGCGCTGACAGGCGAATGGCCTGCCCCAGTCGAGAAAAAGGCCGCTGGCAAAAAGATCGCTGAAAAGGCCGCTAAGGCTGGTGTTGAGGTCTCTGATGAGCAAATACAGCGCGCCGTGCTCGATTCCATCCGCGCCCTGATGCTGATCCGCGCCTACCGGATCCGGGGCCATCTGGCTGCTGATCTTGATCCGCTGGCTATGCGGGCAGATACGCCGCATCCCGAGCTGGATCCGCAAAGCTATGGCTTTATGGAAGCCGATATGGATCGGCCGATCTTCATCGACAATGTTCTGGGTCTGCAGGTTGCCTCGATGCGCCAGATCGTTGACATCGTCAAACGCACCTACTGCGGCACCTTTGCGCTGCAATACATGCATATCTCTGACCCGGCGCAATCGGCCTGGCTGAAAGAGCGCATTGAGGGCTACGACAAGGAAATCAAATTCACCCGCGAAGGCCGCAAGGCGATCCTCAACAAGATGGTTGAGGCCGAGGGTTTTGAAAAATTCCTGCATGTCAAATACATGGGCACCAAGCGCTTTGGTCTGGATGGCGGCGAAAGCCTGATCCCAGCGATGGAGCAGATCATCAAACGCGGCGGTAACCTGGGCATCGAAGAGATTGTCATCGGTATGCCCCACCGGGGTCGTTTGTCGGTGCTGGCCAATGTGATGCAGAAACCCTATCGCGCTATCTTCAACGAATTCCAGGGCGGCTCGTTCAAACCCGAAGATGTCGATGGCTCTGGCGATGTGAAATATCACCTTGGGGCCTCGTCAGACCGGGAATTTGATGGCAACAACGTCCACCTCAGCCTGACGGCAAACCCCTCGCATCTGGAGGCGGTGAACCCGGTGGTTCTGGGCAAGGTCCGCGCCAAGCAGGATCAGAAAAACGACGCAGATCGCACCAAGGTTCTGTCGATCCTGTTGCACGGTGATGCGGCCTTTGCCGGCCAGGGGGTCGTCGCAGAATGCTTTGCGCTCTCCGGCCTCAAGGGTCACAAGACCGGCGGTACCATGCATATCGTGGTGAACAACCAGATCGGTTTCACCACCGCGCCGCATTTCTCGCGCTCCTCTCCCTATCCTACTGACAACGCACTGGTGGTTGAGGCGCCGATCTTCCACGTCAATGGCGATGACCCAGAGGCGGTTGTGCATGCCGCCAAGGTCGCCACTGAGTTCCGCCAGAAGTTCCACAAAGATGTTGTCCTCGACATCTTCTGCTACCGCCGCTTTGGTCACAACGAGGGCGACGAGCCCATGTTCACCAACCCGTTGATGTACAAGAAGATCAAAGGCCACAAAACCACGCTCAGCCTCTATACTCAGCGTCTGGTAAAAGACGGCCTGATCCCTGAGGGCGAGATCGAGGACATGAAGGCCTCTTTCCAGGCGCATCTGAACGAAGAGTTCGAGATCGGAAAAGACTATAAACCCAACAAGGCCGATTGGCTGGATGGGCGCTGGTCGCATCTGGACAAAAAGGATGAGGACTACCAACGTGGCAAGACCTCGATCGCCCCAGAAACCATGGCGGAAATCGGCAAAAGCCTGGCCTCGGTGCCCGAAGGCTTCCCGATGCATAAAACTGTTGGCCGCTTCCTGGCGACCCGCGGCAAAATGTTTGAAACCGGCGAAGGATTTGACTGGGCCACCGGTGAGGCCCTGGCCTTTGGCTCGCTGCTGACCGAAGGCTTCCCCGTGCGTCTGGCTGGACAGGATGCCACCCGTGGCACCTTCTCGCAGCGCCACTCTGGCATCATCAACCAAGACACCGAAGAACGGTATTTCCCGCTCAACAACATCCGGGAAGGTCAGTCGCAGTACGACGTGATCGATTCAGCCCTATCGGAATATGCGGTTCTGGGTTTCGAATATGGCTACTCGCTGGCGGAACCCAACGCTCTGACCCTATGGGAAGCGCAGTTTGGTGACTTTGCCAATGGCGCGCAGATCATGTTTGACCAGTTCATCTCCTCTGGTGAAAGCAAATGGCTGCGGATGTCTGGTCTGGTCTGTCTGATGCCACATGGGTTTGAAGGTCAAGGACCTGAACACTCTTCTGCCCGTCTGGAACGGTTCTTGCAGATGTGTGGTCAAGACAACTGGATTGTCGCCAACTGTACCACCCCTGCCAACTACTTCCACATCCTGCGCCGCCAGTTGCACCGGTCCTTCCGCAAGCCGCTGATGCTGGTGACACCAAAGTCGCTGCTGCGTCACAAACTGGCTGTCAGCAAGGCGGAGGAATTCACCACGGGCTCCAGTTTCCACCGGGTGCTCTGGGATGATGCCCAACACGGCAACTCCGACACCAAACTGTTGGCAGATGACAAGATCAAGCGCGTCGTTATGTGCTCAGGCAAGGTTTACTATGACCTACTGGAAGAGCGTGACGCCCGTGGCATCGATGATGTCTATCTGATGCGGATCGAGCAGTTCTACCCCTTCCCGGCGATCTCGCTGGTCAAGGAACTGGAACGTTTCAAAGGGGCCGAAATGGTCTGGTGCCAGGAAGAACCCAAAAACCAGGGTGCCTGGACCTTTATCGAACCCAATATCGAATGGGTGCTGAGCCGCATCAAGGCCAAGCACACCCGACCAGCCTACGTTGGCCGTGCCACCTCGGCCTCGCCTGCAACCGGCCTCGCCAGCCAACATAAAGCCCAACAAGCTGCGCTCGTGAACGACGCGCTGACCATCTGAGGAAGACAGACATGACCACCGAAGTTCGCGTGCCCACCCTGGGCGAATCCGTTACCGAAGCCACCGTTGCCACCTGGTTCAAAAAACCAGGTGATACTGTGGCCCAGGATGAAATGCTCTGTGAGCTGGAAACTGACAAAGTCACCGTCGAAGTGCCCGCTCCTGCTGCAGGCGTCCTGGCAGATATCGTCGCCAATGAGGGCGATACCGTCGGCGTTGACGCGCTGCTGGCTAATATCTCAGCAGATGGGGCTGGTGTCGCCCCTGCCCCCGCCGCAGCTGCAACTCCTGCCGCCGCCCCTGCGGCCTCCGGTGCCAGCACAGATGTCATGGTGCCCACACTTGGCGAATCTGTGACAGAAGCCACGGTTTCCGTCTGGTTCAAAAAAGTCGGCGATACCGTAGCCCAGGACGAAATGCTCTGTGAGCTGGAAACCGACAAAGTTTCCGTCGAAGTGCCCTCCCCCGCCGCAGGCGTCCTGGCAGAAATCACCGCCACAGAAGGCAGCACCGTTGAAGCCAGCGCCAAGCTCGGCGTGATCTCTGGCTCTGGTGCAGCAGTTGCGGCGGCGCCGGCCACAGCCCCCGCTGCAGTGGCTGCTCCTGCCGCCGCAGGCAAGGACATCGCAAATGCGCCATCGGCGGAAAAAGCCATGGCCGAGGCCGGGCTCTCTGCCGCCAATGTCACAGGGACCGGTCGCGATGGCCGTATCATGAAAGACGATGTGGCGCGTGCCATGGCATCTGCAGCAGCAACCCCTGCTGCGGCCCCTGCCCCCGCAGCCCCCCGCGCGCCAGTGGCTGCAAGTGACGCCGCCCGCGAAGAACGGGTCAAAATGACCCGCCTGCGTCAGACCATCGCCAAGCGTCTGAAGGACAGCCAGAACACCGCCGCCATGCTCACCACCTATAACGAGGTGGACATGGGCGAGGTCATGGCCCTGCGCAGCCAGTACAAAGACCAGTTCGAGAAGAAGCACGGCGTTCGTCTGGGCTTTATGTCTTTCTTCACCAAGGCCTGCTGCCATGCTCTGAAAGAAGTGCCCGAAGTCAACGCTGAGATCGACGGCACCGATATCGTCTACAAGAACTACGTCAACATGGGCGTTGCCGCCGGCACCCCGACTGGCCTGGTGGTTCCAGTCATCCGCGACGCCGATGCGATGTCCTTTGCCGAAATCGAAAAGGCCATCTCGGCCAAGGGCAAACTGGCCCGCGACGGCAAACTCTCGATGGCCGATATGCAGGGCGGCACCTTCACGCTCTCCAACGGCGGCGTCTATGGCTCGCTGATGTCCTCGCCGATCCTGAACCCGCCACAGTCCGGCATTCTTGGCATGCACAAGATCCAGGACCGCCCCATGGCGATCAATGGTGAAGTGGTAATCCGCCCGATGATGTATCTGGCGCTGAGCTACGATCACCGCATCGTCGACGGCAAAGGCGCCGTGACCTTCCTGGTACGCGTCAAGGAAGCGCTGGAGGATCCACGTCGCCTGCTGATGGATCTGTAACGCGGGGCTGAAACCAGCCAGAAACATGCCTCTCACACACTGTGGGAGGCATATAGGGAAGATCGATGAAACGTATTGCGGCGAAACTTGCATTAACGACAACCAACCTTGTCTCGATTCTTTTCATTTATGTCGCGGGCAGCGTCACCGCTTTCTTAACCGCAGCGTTTATCTTGTCCGTGATTTCTTCCAGTCCCCCAAATTGGACCGGCATCCCAATAATGGCCTGGTTCGGCGCAGCATTCCTGTTTGCGTTATCGACAATGGGGTTGGTTTGGAACCGCAAGCGCTCTGCACTTTTTCCTGCCCTTGCACTGGTTGTTTTTGTGGGTCCAGCGCTCAGCCTTCCACTTTGGCGATTGGCGACGGCCCCGCAACCGCCCATTTTTGGCAATCTCACCGAGAATGCGGCCCCGAAAACAGAATTGGGACAGTTGCTGATGCGCGCGCCAGAAGACAGTGAAGCAAGCAATCATCAAATGCTGCTCGGTGTCGCAAGTGCCTTGTTCAGCATAGTGTTGTTACCAGTCAGCGTGTTGGGGCTGCGAAAAACGGGCTTTCTAACATGACACCAGAACTCACAGTCCTCACCCTCGCCGCCCTGCTGCAAATCCTGCAGTTTGGCGCCTATTCCTTCACCGCCAATCAGCAAGTCAGCCGCCGCGTCGCCCTTGGCCCGCGCGACGAACAAGTCACGCTGACCGGCACCGCAGGCCGGTTCAAACGGGCGATGGAAAACCATTTTGAGGGGCTCATCCTCTTCACCATTGCCTGCCTGGTCGTGACCCTAGGCGCGCAATCCACGCCCCTTACCCAGACCTGCGCCTGGATCTACCTTGGCGCGCGGATCGCCTATGTCCCCGCCTATGCCCTGGGGCTCTCCCCTTGGCGGTCGGTGATCTGGTTCATCGGCCTTCTGGCCACCACATCCATGTTGATCGCCGCCCTCATTTAGGCTTTCATATTTCCAACAAATATTCCGGGGGAGGCCCAATCGGGCCGGGGGCAGAGCCCCCTCCCCAGCCAACAACAAAGGACCCTCACTCATGGCAAGCTACGACGTCATCATCATCGGTGCAGGCCCCGGCGGCTATGTCAGCGCCATCCGCTGCGCCCAGCTGGGCCTCAAAACCGCCATCGTAGAGGGCCGCGAGACCCTCGGCGGCACCTGCCTCAACATCGGCTGTATCCCTTCCAAGGCGCTGCTGCACGCCACGCATATGCTGCACGAGGCAGAGCACAACTTTGGCAGTATGGGGCTTAAGGGCAAGTCCCCCTCGGTCGACTGGAACCAGATGAAAGCTTACAAGGAAGACGTTGTTGGCCAGAATACTGGCGGCGTTGAGTTCCTGATGAAAAAGAACAAGATCGACTGGCTTAAAGGCTGGGCTTCCATCCCCGCTGCCGGTCAGGTCAAGGTCGGCGATGAAACCCACGAGGCCAAGAACATCGTTGTGGCCACCGGCTCTGTGCCCTCCACCCTGCCCGGTGTCGAGGTCGACGAGAAGATCGTCGTCACCTCCACCGGCGCGCTGGATCTGCCCAAAGTGCCTAAGAAAATGGTCGTCATCGGCGCGGGCGTCATCGGGTTGGAACTTGGCTCGGTCTATGCCCGCTTGGGCTCAGAGGTCACCGTTGTTGAATATATGGACGCGGTCTGCCCTGGCATGGACAAAGACGTGCAGCGCGGCTTCAAACGGATCCTGGAAAAACAGGGCCTGAACTTCATCATGGGTGCGGCTGTGCAGGGGGTCGAGGCCTCCAAGACCAAAGCCAAGGTCAAATACGCGCTGAAGAAGAGCCCCGAGACTGAGGAAGTTATCGACGCCGATGTGGTGCTGGTTGCAACCGGGCGTAAGGCCTATGCGGATGGATTGGGGCTAGACGCATTAGGTGTTAAACTGACCGAACGCGGCCAGATCGCGACGGATGCCCAGTGGCGCACCAATGTGCCCGGCATTTATGCCATTGGCGACGTCATCGAGGGCCCGATGCTGGCCCATAAGGCCGAGGACGAAGGCATGGCGGTCGCTGATGTGATTGCCGGCAAACATGGCCATGTGAACTATGGCGTCATTCCCGGTGTGGTCTACACCACGCCTGAGGTGGCCACCGTTGGTGCGACTGAGGATGCGCTCAAGGCTGAAGGCCGCAAAATCAAGGTTGGCAAGTTCAACTTCATGGCCAATGCCCGCGCCAAGGCGGTGCATCAGGCCGAGGGCGGTTTTGTCAAAATCATTACCGACAAAGAAACCGATCGCATCTTGGGCGCTGCCATCATTGGCCCTGGCGCAGGTGATCTGATCCACGAGCTGTGTGTCGCGATGGAATTTGGCGCCTCCGCCGAGGATGTCGCCCTCACCTGCCACGCTCATCCGACCTATTCGGAAGCCGTCCGCGAAGCCGCCCTGGCCTGCGGCACCGGCGCCATCCACAGCTAAAGCAATCAACGCCCCGCCTTTTCCCGAGCCGGGGCGTCTTTTATGCGAGCATCCATTTGAAAACATATGTGTTGGTGCCAGTTGTTCTAACCGGCCTGGTAATCGGATTTGTCTCGGCTTCACAGCTTTGGCCCCGCCCCAGTCGAGCAGAGGGCATGGCCAGGCTCTTTGTGGAGTTTTGCCTGCCACATCACCGCGGTGAAAACATGCGCCCCAAGGCTTTAGCCGAATTTGTCGGAGAGAGTAGCGACCTGGCAGAGACGCGCTGGATTGACAATGAAACCGCCAGCTATCTATCTCTAAAAGCTAGTAAATGCAGTATCGACACCGTTCATCCATTTGCCCTGTCCCATGAAGACGCCGAAGATTTGCTCAATCTCGTGGAAACCATCGTTGAGAGAGAATTCCCGGATTTACCCTTCGACCCCAAAGCCACCATGGGTCCAGAGACACTCAGCAAGGGCTGGCTGGAAGGACCTCGGCAATCGCCTGATCGTTGGGGTGTCTTCTTTTGGGCCTTTCCAGATTGGGGCGATAGTTCTGGCAGTGTTCTCATGCTGACATCCCCATCGGCCTAAGGTCTTCCATCTGAACGCAGCGCAGCGTCGCAAAAACTATCGCTAGGAAAGCCGCCATATCAGTTGTCTACTGAGGTCATAGAAACCCAAGGGAGGACGGCACATGGCTGTGTCACTACAAGTTATCTATCCGGTCAGCGACGACAGTACATTTGACCACGCCTATTACGCCGATACGCATATGGCTTTGGTCCAGGAACATATGGGTCCACATATCGACCGCGTTCTGGTCACCAAGGGGCTCGCCGGTGGCCCGGATCAACCCGCCGGGTTTCATGCTGTGGCCACAATCGTGTTTGCCGATCAGGCGGCTATGGGCGCCGCGATGAAGGCCTCAGGCCCGGTGATGGCCGATGTGGCGAATTTCACCAATATCCAGCCGCAGGTACTGATCGGGGAAGTCATCGCCTAACGGCGCCTTGGCAGGTTCACCACATGGTCTGGGCGGCACGCGCCCCCCAGGCTTGGTCATAGTCCTTGCCGCCTTCTTCGCCATCGGTCTGCTCGGCCAGGATCTCGCCCATGCTGGGCAGGCCTTGGCTTTCATCCAGACCGCTCCAAGTGCCTGCGCGCAACATTGCGCGGGCGCATTGGCTGTAGATCTCATCAATAGCGATGACGATGACCGTGGCGGGTTGCTTGCCCTTTTTCTCAAACCGGGCGCGCAGATCCGTATCCGCCGTCACCTGTGCGTTGCCATTGACGCGCACCACATTGTTGGAGCCCGGCACCAAAAACATCAGCGAAACACGCCCGTCGCGAATAATATTACGCAGGGAATCCAGGCGATTATTCCCACGCCAATCGGGCAAGGCCAGGGTGCCGGGATCCAGTTCCTGCACCACGGGGCCATCATCGCCGCGCGGGCTATCATCCGTGCCCTCCGGCCCCACGGTGGTCAACATGCACAGCTTGGACCCCATAATCCACTTGCGATAGAGCGGCGTCATCCGCCGCGCCACCTTGCGCAACGAAGGCGCTCCCGGCGTACCGTAAAGTGCCTCTAGCTCTCCGGTAGTTTTAAGATACTGCATCTGGATCGAACCCCAACTCTCTCATCAAGGCATCGGATTTGTCTTCAACCCGAGCCTCTAAAGTCTCCATGAATTCCTTACGATCAAGACCGGCATCGATCTGGTCGAGGAACTCCACCACCGCAACGCCAGGTTTGCGCATAATCCCTGTGCGTGGCCAAAGCACACCGACATTGGTGGCCACCGGCACACAGGGCTGGCCCAGCTGCTCATACAGCACGCCGGTGCCTATCTTGTAATCCGCTTTAGCCCCCGGAGCGACACGGGTGCCTTGGGAATAGATGATCAATTGGCCCGCCTCCTGATGGCCTGCCTTGACGTCCTGCACCATCTTGTCGATGGCGGCGCCACGCTTGCCGCGATCCACCGCGACGCAGTCCAGCAGTTTGGCATATTGGCCAATCACCGGAGTGCGCAGGATCTCTTTCTTCATGATGAATTTGGCGGTGGGGAGCGCGGTAAAGATCATCATGATATCCAAAAAGGACTGATGCTTGGCAGCGATCAGCACCTCGCCCGATGGCGGCGTGCCACGCACTTCGCAACGGATACCGACCATGAACCGCGCGGTCCAGAAGACCCAGCGCGAATAGCTCTTACAGCAGGTCCGTGCGCCGCGTTTGCTGAAGATGGCCCAGGGCGCAAACATCAGGCCAAAAATCGGCATCATGAAATAGATCTGAAACACAAAGAGAAAGGACCGCAGCCACTGGAGTGCAAATTTCACGTCAAATCTCCCAAACGTTTCTTGGCGGCGCGGGTTGTGGCGGTAAAGGCGACCAGAGCGCCCAAAGGCGGGATTATCAGCGGCAGGCCCCAGGCCCAGCCCTGAAACCCAAGCCCGGTCAAAAACCCACCTTCATTGGAGGCAGCCGGCATCAGCCAGACGCCTATCATACCCAGGACAACGCCTACAGCCGCCCCCCCAAGGGCGCGCAGGGTAAAGCGGCGGACAAAGGCATGGGCAATATAGCTATCCAACGCCCCTACCAGGCGCAGCACTTCAATCACCTGGGCATTGGCGGCGAGGGCCGCATTCGCTGCCAGTGTGATCATCGCAGCCGTCGCCCCCGCAATCAGCAGAATAGAAACCGCCCCCAGGCGGCGCAGGGCCCGGGCGGCATCCACCAAAGGCGCCCGCCAGCGAGTGTGATCATCCAAAACCGCCCCGGGCACCTCTGCTTGCAATCTAAGCCGCAGGCCAGTGCCGTCATAGCCAGGGTCGCCTTCGATCACCTCAATGAGCTGTGGCACGGGCAGGCTGTCGATCGGCAGAGCAGAACCAAACCAAGGCGCCAACAGCTCAACCTGTTCCTCGGTGGTGAAGGCACGCGCCGAGGCCACACCGGGGGTTTGCCTTAGAATAGTCAGCGCTGCTTCGGTCTGGGCCACGCGCTGTTCGGCAGGGGCATTGATCCGCAGGGTGGCGGCGCGGGCCAGCTCATCCGCCCAGCGATTTGCCAGCCGTCCCGAGGCCAGCGACAGGGCCAAGGCAAACACCGCAAGAAAAGCCATGGCGCCCGAAACAAACAGAGTCAGCTGGGCCGTGAAGCCGCTGGGCGGGACCACCCGGTCGGCCTGGGCATCGCCCATGATGAGTTTGCGCAACCGTCCTTCGCTCATAGGTCCGCCCCCGCTTGGATCAGCTGCTTGGCCGAAATTCGTAGTACCCGCGCCTGCACCTGTTTCTTGGCAGCCCGGATCAGCGCCATATCATGGGTCGCAACCAGAATGGTCTTACCCATACGGTTCAGCTCCACCAACAGCTGCAAGAGCCGTTGTGACATGTCCCAATCCACGTTGCCGGTGGGTTCATCCGCGACAATCACATCCGGTGACAGGATAACGGAGCGCGCCAAGGCGGCTCTTTGGCGCTCGCCGCCGGACAGTTCCGGCGGCAGCGCATCTGCGCGCTGGGACAGGCCCACCCAATTCAGCAACTCGCGTAGGTTGGCCTCTTCCTGGGACAGGTCCTTGCCGGAAACGATCAGAGGCAGCGCGATATTCTCGATCACGGGCAAATGATCCAGAAACCGGCAATCCTGATGCACCACGCCAACCCGGCGGCGCAGATGCGCCATCTGGTCCCGATCCAATCCCTGCACATCCATATTAAAGGCGCGCGCCCGGCCAGAAGTCGGCGTCAATGCCCCATAACAGAGCTTCAACAGCGTGGTCTTGCCCGCACCCGAGGGCCCGGTCAGGAAATGAAAAGACCCAGGCGCCAGCTTTACCGAGACATCGCTCAGCAGCTCCCCGCCTCCATAGTTGTAGCCAACGTTTTCCAGCTCTATCACGACAGTCCCCTGTATGCGCTCAGCAGTTTTGCCCCAGCAGCCCGCCAGTTTCAATGGGCCATGGTTCAAAGCGCCCCCTGCAGGCCGATCACAGCGGTGCCAAAGCGTAATTCACCCTTTCACCAAAGCGTCGAACTGCCTATTGTCATTTGGAAATACTGCCGACAGCTCCCCGGAGACCGCCGGGGTCAAGGAGATCTTTATGCGTCTGACCTGCCCGAATTGTGGTGCCCAGTACGAAGTGCCGGATGACGTCATTCCCGAAGAAGGTCGTGATGTGCAGTGTTCCAACTGCGGCGATACCTGGTTTCAGCAGGCCGCGGGCTTTGCCCCCGACTTTGAAGAAGAGGCGGAGGAACCCGCAGCTTCCCCCCCAGCGGAGGCGCCTCAGCCACAGGCTGCCGTCGCCTCGCCCCCCCCTGATAGTGATCCCAATGATGGGGCGACAGATACCGCCACTTTTGACCAAGCCAGTCCTGAGGATCACGGCGCAGAGGTTGAATTTGCCTCCAACTCCAACCCTGAGGCGGCTGAATTTTTTGAAAGCGCGCCACCTGAGGCGGTGCAGGAGGCCGCTGCTGCCCCAGAGAGCAGCGACTTTGAAACCGAAGCGCAGCCCATCGCGGAGGCAGCTCCTTCTGCACCGGCCGCGCCGCAATCCCCACGCGGGCTGGACCCTGCCCTCAGCGACATCCTGCGCGAAGAAGCCGAACGCGAAGCAAGCCTGCGCGCCGCAGATCAAAGCCAGACGCAATCCTTGGAAACCCAACCGAACCTCGGGCTGGATGACCTTCCCGAAAATGAAGAAGCCCGGCGGTCCCGTCAGGCCAAAGATCGCATGGCTCGTATTCGCGGCGAAGATCCCCGTCGCCTGGCCGCCGAGGCCAGCGGGCTAAAGCGGGGCGTTTTGCCGGATATTGAAGAAATCAACTCGACCCTGCGCGCTGCGGATAGCCCTACGCCGCCGCCGGTCTCCGACCCCATGGCGCCGCCGCCCCGAAAGTCCGGGTTCACACGTGGGTTTGCCCTGGCGATCCTGGCTGTTCTGGCCTTGGTGATGGTCTACAGTAACGCCTCGCAAATTGCAGAAATTCTGCCGCAAGCGGATCCCTACCTCAGCAATTATGTCACCTGGGTGGATCACATGCGCCTTTGGCTGGACACCCAGGTTAGCGCCCTGCAAAGCCCGCAACTCTAGCCCCAAGAGTTTTAGATCCTTCTATGACCAGGCGGGAGCCTCGGCCATTGTTCTAGGTTCAATGTGAGGCACCATCAGATCTGGTGGCGTCAAAGCAACCCTGACATGAGATGAGACTGTTGAAAGCGCACCGCCCTTCTCCAGAGGCCTCAAAACTGATCTAGTAGGCGCTCAAAGTACTGCCGCTCGTCTTCTTCGCGTTCTTTCTCACCCATGCGGCGACGCAGCTCTTCCAGCAAATCCCAAGCTCGGCGATGCGCGCGCCCATTGCCAAATTCGGAATTCCTCTCATCCCCAAGCCCCGCCGCATTGCGGTCACGTCCCAGGGGATCGGCGCGCGATCCGGCGGCGTTTTCACCCTGTCCGGGCTGCTGGCCTGGTTGTTGTGCCTCAGCCATGGCCTCGCCCAGAGCACGCATTCCTTCGCGTAAGGCTTCCATGGCCTCGGACTGGCGGTCAATAGCCTCGGCAAGATCGCCCTGGCGTAGCGCCTCTTCGGCGCCATCCATCGCGTCCCCAGCGCGGTCCAATGCCTCTCCGGTGGCCTCTCCCTCTGCACCCTGCCCCAAGGGTAACCCCTCTTGCAGACGGCGCAGCGAGTCGCGCAGCGCCTGTTGTTGATCCGCCAGGGAGCCTGCACCGCCATCCGCCCCCCCCTGAGCAGATCCACCTGGGCTTTGGCCGGTTTCACCATTTTGACCTTCGCTGCCATTCTGGCCAGACTGGCCCTCACCGCCAGTACCGCCCTGGTGCTGCTGCCCACGGCCCTGGCCGCCGTTGCGCCCTTCGTTGTTCTGGCTTTCACCAGCCTGCGCATTGGGATTGAACTGTTCCTGCAAATCACGGAAGGCCTGATCGGACAGCCCCTGCTGCTCTTGCAGAGTCTCGCCCAGATCTTCCATGGCTTGTTGCCCGTCTGATCCGTTTTGCCCCTGCTGGCTCTGGCTCATGCGCATGTTTTCCATCATCCGCTGGAATTCTTCCAGCGCCTGCTCAGCCTCGGCCATGCGCCCCTGCTCCATCAACTCCTGAATGCGGTCCATCATCGCCTGCAGGTCCTGTTGGCTCAGCGTCATGGCATTTTCCTGCCCCTCGCTGCTGTCTCCGGATTGGGTGTCGCGCTGCGCCTGACGCTGCAGCTGGCGCATATAGTCCTGTGTGGCCTCGCGCAGCTTTTCCATCAGACTGGCAATTTCCTCATCGCTGGCCCCATCCCGCATGGCTTGGCTCAAGCGTTCTTTGGCCCGCTGCATCCGTTCCAGCGCATCACCAATATCGCCCTCTTCCAACCCCTGCGCCAAAGCCCAAAGCGCCGCCGCGCTTTCATCGCGCTGCGCCTCGCTGATCGGCTGATCAATGTCATCGCTTTGATGCAGTGCCGCTTCCAGCCCGCGCAAAATCCCGCGCATCTGCAAATAACTACCGGCCTCGCGAAACAGATCCTCCGGGCGGTGTGAAAGCGCCCGCAGCAACTGTGTGATGCGTTGCGTATTCCCGCGCGACCACATCAAATCGCGGCGCTGTTCCGCCACCGCCGCCGCCAGAGGATCAAAGAACCGTGGCGCCACCAAGGGCGCCCCCAGCCCGGAAGAAACAGAGGATTGCCCCGCCGCATCACGGACAGAAAAGTTGAAGATAACCGGCAAGTTTGCCCAGGGGTGGGCGGCAAAGTCCTCAATCAGAACACCGTCAAAGGCCTGCCGTGATCCACTCACAGGCAGGGGCAGATCCAGCTCAATATCAGCGCTTGTTTCGGGATCAAGGCGCAGACCATGGCGGCGCGACAGGGCCAGGTAATCCAATGAGACACGCACCAAACCGCCCTCAATCCCATAGTCATCCTGCGCCAGGAAGGGCAGCGACAAAGCCCCATCCTCGGTCAGCTCAGGCAGGCCGGTGATCGAGACATTTGGCGGCTGATCTGGCAACACCGTGACAGTCCAACTGCGCCCACCGCGTCCTGTGATCTCCAGACTGCCAGAGCGTTGAACCGCGATATCATGCTCCAGTGCGGGTTTATCCATCTGCGGCTGATCCAGGTCCGTGAGGTTCTGCACCAGGGCTAGGGCGCCAACTTGGCCGTAGAACCGCAGGGTGATGCGGCTTCCCTCTGCCAGTTCTAGCGCCTCACCCTGTTGGTCATGGAGATAGAGAACCGGCAGGCCCGTATAGAGCGGCGGCTCGATCCAGCCCTCCCAAGAGGGGCCAGTCGCCCCCGCCGCAGCACCGCCGGAGGCGATATCAGACAGGGTGCCAACCCGCCAAAAAGAGCCAAAAACCAGCGCGATAAGTAACGAGACCAGGGCCACGTAGCGCAGTGCAAAGGGATCCGCCGAAGCAATACGCAGATTGGGAGCCGGCGCGCGGGCATTGGCGGCTGCATGCGCCATGCGCGCCTGATGCGCCTGCCACAGGGCTGCGGCTGCGGCATCCTCAGCACCGATTGCCTGGGTGTCGAGCAGAGCCGTAACCGGGCGCCCCGGCAGGCTGGCATCCAGTCGCGCCAATACCTCGGAGCGACGTGGAAAGCGAAACGTCCAAATCCCAAAGACCAGGCTCGCCACAATCGCGAGCAAGGCCACACCGACCGCGCACCAGATCAAAATGGACGGCAAGAGGTCATGCAGCCCCAACATCAGAGCTGCGACGGTTGCGGCCAGGACAGAGAACAGCGGCCAAAAGCTGCGCAGGGCCCGTTCGCAAAACATTCCCGCCTGCGTCAGCCGAAGCGGCCATCGCAGGGGATATAGTCTTGGGTCAATCTTGCCAGTTCGCTTAGCAGGTCGCGCCATCGCTGCTCTGCCTCCTTTGGGCGGTGCATGTGGCGAAACCCCCGGCAAGATCTACCGGATCTGTTAGAGCCACTCTGGGATGGTATCGCGGTTTATCATTTCGTCAAAGTCCGGTCGTGGGCGAATAACCGCAAATTGATCCCCGTGCACCAGAACTTCGGGAATTAGGGGGCGTGAGTTGTATTCGCTCGCCATCACCGCGCCGTAAGCGCCCGCAGAGCGAAAAGCGATCAGATCCCCAGCCGCCAGGGGCGGCATATCGCGCTGCTTGGCAAAGGTATCGCCAGTTTCGCAGACTGGCCCCACGATATCATAGGGGCGATTCTCAATCCCCGGAGCGGGCTCATTCACCGCCACAATATCGTGGTGTGCCTCATACATGGCCGGACGGATCAAGTCATTCATCGCGCCATCAACAATCAGGAACTCGCGGTCCTCGCCGGATTTCACATAGATCACCCTGCTGACCATCAGGCCCGCATTGCCTGCAATCAGACGCCCTGGTTCGATCTCGATCTCACAGCCCAAATGGCCCAGCGTCTCCTTGATCAGCCGACCATATTCCACCGGCAGCGGCGGCGCCTCGTTCGAGCGAGTATAGGGTATGCCCAGGCCACCACCCAGATCAAGGCGGTGAATGTCATGGCCATCGGCGCGCAGGCTCTCGGTCAGTTCTGCGATCTTTTCATAGGCCTTGCGGAAAGGCTCCAGTTCCGTCAGCTGCGAGCCGATATGGCAGTCAATGCCAATGACCTTTAACCCCGGCAGCG
>CAJXIL010000082.1 GCA_913054455.1 uncultured Roseobacter sp. | reverse complement strand
GAGGATCAAGGTATCGAGGGTCTGGGCAATGTCCATTACAACCTCATGGAGCCTGGACTTGTTGAGGCAGCCCTGAAGCGCGGCGAAGGCACTCTCGGCAATGGCGGCGCCTTTCTTGTGACGACCGGCAAGTTCACCGGCCGCTCGCCCAAAGATAAACACGTTGTCAAATCCGACAGCGTCAAAGACACCATCTGGTGGGAAAACAATGCCGAGATGTCTCCTGAAGGATTCGACAATCTTTATGTCGACATGTTGGAGCACATGAAGGGCGGCGATTACCACGTACAGGATCTGGTTGGCGGCGCCGACCCCAAGCATTCGATCAATGTGCGCATGGTCACCGAGCTCGCCTGGCATGGTCTGTTCATCCGCACTATGCTGCGTCGTCCCGAGCGCGAAGACCTGAATGATTTCATTGCAGACTTCACCGTCATCAACTGCCCCAGCTTCAAGGCTGACCCCAAGCGTCACAATTGCCGCACCGAGACCGTCATTGCGATGAACTTTGATCGCAAGATGATCCTGATCGGTGGCACCGAATATGCCGGCGAGAACAAAAAATCCGTCTTTACTCTGCTGAACTACCTCTTACCCGAAAAAGGCATCATGCCGATGCACTGCTCGGCCAACCACGCCAAGGGCAACCCTGTCGACACAGCCGTGTTCTTTGGCCTGTCCGGCACCGGCAAGACCACGCTGTCTGCTGACCCTGACCGCGTATTGATCGGCGATGATGAACACGGTTGGGCCGACAACGGCACCTTCAACTTTGAGGGCGGCTGTTACGCCAAGACCATCAGCCTCAACCCCGAGGCCGAGCCAGAGATTTACGCGACCACGACAAAGTTCGGCACTGTGATCGAGAATATGGTCTTTGACGAAGAGACCAAAGAACTGGATTTTGAAGACGACAGCCTGACAGCCAACATGCGGTGTGCCTATCCGCTGCATTACATCTCCAATGCGTCTGCCTCCGCAACCGGCGGCCACCCCAAGAACATCATCATGCTGACATGTGATGCCTTTGGCGTGCTGCCTCCAATTGCGCGCCTGACCCCGGCGCAGGCGATGTATCACTTCCTGTCTGGTTTCACCTCCAAGGTGGCAGGCACCGAGCGCGGCGTGACCGAGCCCGAACCCACCTTCTCCACCTGCTTTGGCGCGCCCTTCATGCCGCGTCGCCCCGAGGTCTACGGCAACCTGCTGCGTGAAAAGATTGCCGCCCATGGAGCAACCTGCTGGCTGGTCAACACCGGCTGGACCGGTGGTGCCTACGGCGTTGGCTCGCGGATGCCGATCCGTGCTACCCGCGCCCTGCTGACAGCGGCGCTCGAAGGCACCCTGGCTGGGGTTGAATTCCGCAAGGACAGCAATTTTGGCTTTGACGTGCCCGTTTCTGTGCCCGGCGTTGCCGAAGTCCTGCTGGACCCACGCCGCACCTGGGATGATCAGGCCGCCTATGACAAGCAGGCTGCCAAACTGGTTGAGATGTTCTCCAACAATTTCCAGCAGTATCTGCCCTATATCGACGAAGACGTAAAAGCCGCTGCAATCAGCTAAGCCCGATACGTCACGACAAACAGAAAACCCGGCCAATGGCCGGGTTTTTGCGTTCTAATGCTGTGGTCCTGTTCGGAAGTCAGATCCGTCCCGCCACCATATCGCGCACTTTAACGGCATAGCGATCGGTCATGCCCGACACAAAATCCGCCAGACTATGCATGGCCGTGTATTCATCCGTGATGCCGCGCAGGTCCAGATCCACCGCCCGCACCAATTTGGCCCAATAACCATGCTGTGCAAGAAACGCCTCCACATCCCAGCCACAGCTTCGCAAATCATCATACAGCCCATGGCAATGCTCTAGGACTGCAAAGATCACCTGACGCCCAGAGATTTCCAGCTCCGTCTTACGCTGCGCCGTAAAGATCCGCGCATTTGAGATCTCTTTCATCTGGGCAAAAGCCTCTGCCTTGGAGGAAACCTCCATCAGCCCATCATTGAACTCACCCGCCATGATGGGCTCGTAGTTGTCCATAAAGGCCTCGACCGCAGCTTGGATGGCCTGATGGATGGCGCTGGCGCGACGCATCGCCACCACTTCGCGGGTGCTCATCATCGGATCATTCGCCCGATTGGGTTTGCCCGCGATAAGTTCCAGACAGTCTATCACCTGGGCGGTGCCCAGGTCCCCCACTGTGGCGGCATCTTCGAGATCCAAGATCCGGTAGCAAATATCATCCGCCGCCTCTACCAAGAAGGCCAGCGGGTGGCGTCGCCAATATGTGCCCGCCCCCGTTCCCTCACTGCGCAGACCCGTTGCCTCCGCCACCTCAGCAAACAATACGGCCTCCGACTGAAAGACACCAAACTTCTTGAGGCCCACATAGCCCGCTGGTGCCAATCGCCGGGCCTCTGCCGTGCAGGGGTATTTCATAAATGCGGCAAGAGTGGCGTAGGACAGCCGCATGCCGCCGTCGCGGCGCGCCATTTCCAACTGCCCCGCAATGCGGAAGCCCTGGGCGTTGCCCTCAAACTCTTTGAACTCTGCCTGTTGCGCCTCGGGGATGGCCCCCGCCACGCCGCTACCCGCCTGAAACTGCTGGGCAAACCATTGGCCGATACTGTCTTCGCCTGAATGGCCAAAGGGTGGATTGCCGATATCATGTACCAAACAGGCCGCCTGAACCGTGCCAGCGATCACTTCGCGCTGGTCTTCAGAGATATAGCCGCGCTCCAGCATCGCCTGCCCCGCCATCACTCCCAGCGACCGCCCTGCGCTGGCGGTCTCCAACGAATGGATCATCCGGTGGTGCACATGGTCATGCTCATAAAGCGGGTGTACCTGGGTCTTTTGCGCCAGGCGACGAAAGGGTTCCGAGAACAGGATCCGATCATAGTCCTGCAAATAGGCGGGACGACCGGGTTCCTCTGGGTAGTCTGGACGACATAGCCGCCCCGCGTTCAACAACCTGTCCCATTCCATCGCCCATAGCTCCCGTGACTGCCAATCTCTATGAGGCGGTTAAACGGGACCCTGCACCAGAATGCAAACGCTTCGCGACAGCTTCAAACCGGGGCGATGCCTGATGGCTCCAGCTTGTGTTCAGGCTCCACATGTATGGTGACCTGCGCCTCTGGAAAGGCCGCCTGGATCGCCTCTTCGATGCGGTCACAGATCGCATGAGAGGCCTGCACCGTCATGGAGCCTTCAACCACCATGTGGCATTCGACAAACAGGGCGACCCCGGCGCGGCGGGTCTTCAGCCCATGCACCTGGAGCGCACCCGCAGCGGCGTGATGCAGAAGCTCTTCGATCTGGGCGCGCTCTTCTTCAGGGGCGGCGGAATCCATCAACCCATTTACAGAAGAGGCCACAACGCCGTAGCCCTCACGCAGGATGTTCACCGCCACAAACAGCGCCAAAAGCGGGTCTAGCACGGTCCAACCCGTCGCCAAGGCCACCAGCAGGCCCAACAGAACCCCAACCGAGGTCCAGACATCGCTCATCAGATGCCGCCCACCGGCGATCAATGCAGGCGAGTTCAGCGCCCCGCCCCGCGTGATCAACAGCCGCGCCCAAAGCAGGTTCAGCACCAGAGCCACCGCATTGACCAAGAGCCCGGCGCGGCCCCATTCAGCCGTCTCGCTCAGGTTGCCAAGCGCCTGTACCGACTGCTGCACGATCAGCAGCGCGGCGATAATGATCATGATCCCTTCGAGAACCGCCGAGAAATACTCCGCCTTGTAGTGACCAAAGGGATGGCCAGCATCTGCGGGTCTTTTGGCGTAGTGCACCGCCATCCAGGCCATCACCGCACCGCCGACATTGACCAAAGACTCCAGCGCATCCGACAAGAGCGCCACGGAATCCGTCAGCCACCAGGCCACCAGTTTCAGGCCCAGAACCAGCACGGCCACCAGGATCGTACCCAAGGCCAGTCGTTCTGCGTTCATCCCCTGCATCGCGTTTTCAGCATTCCTTGGTTACGCCACCCTTGCTTGGCCGGGTTACAACATCAACCCGCGTCTGAGCAGATTTAGACTGGCCAGCAAAAGAACAACTAGCGTGGCTTGCTTAAAAACTCTTTGATCAATGCGATCATGCAGCTTTCCACCTATCCACATCCCCAGCACTGCAGGCGCAATCAGCGCCACAGAAAACGGCAGGGTCTCGCTGCGCATCACGCCCGATCCCACATGGGCGAACAAAAGCGCAAATGCGCCCATGCCATAGATAACCCCCTGCACCCGGATCTGTTCGCTCTTTTCAGTCCCAAGCGCGGTCAGGTAGGCCACTGTGGGTGGCCCCCAAACGCCAGACACACCGCCGATCAACCCGGCAAAGGCCCCGACCATCACCTCCACACGCGGTGTCGGCTTGGAAAGGGTCAACGGCACGCCCATCAGCTGCAACAGCACAAACAGAGTCACTGGCCCGCCAATCGCCAGGAACATCACCTGCTGGGGCAGCACACGCACCATTTGGGCGCTGAGCAGCAAGAACACCAGCCCAGCCAGAAGGAACAGACGGAATCGCTTGAGCGAGGCAAATGCTGCGCCCCCCCCCTGTCGCAAAGCCTGCATCCAATTGGTGACCAGCGTCGGCAAGATCAGCCCGGCCAAAGCCAGTTCGGGTGTGAGAAACAGGCTCAACCCCGAAACCAGAATCATCGGCAGAGCAAAACCCACCATGCCCTTTACGGTGCCGGCAAGCAGCGCAATGGCAAAGGCGATCGCCAAATCAGAGGCAGAGAGAAGCGAAAAAAACTGGTCCATACCCCTGACCTAGCACCCCATGCACACAGAGAGAACCACGGCTGGACGAAAATTTCCTTCACGCAACTTTTTATCATATTGCCGCAGTGCGGCGTATTTTTGTTGCGCTGCACCTGCAAAGTGATTTACCACCAAGCGACCACAGAAGGACGTGATTCAATGGCTCATGACGGACAGGACCTGCAAATGAAACCGATTGTGCTCCCAGAACTGCTGACGCTCACCGCCGCGGCAATTGCCCCGCTTGAGGCCACTCTGGAAGCCGCACGGATCGCCGTGCGCGCAACTGTGAGCCAAGAGGACCGCGTTTCCGGCCAGCTGATCGAAGAAAACCAGACCGCCGCCCATGGGCTGTCCTGGCTTGCCACCTATGTCTACGCGCTGCGCCAGATGCAGCAATGGGCCGACAAGCTGCAAAACAATGGCTCCTTTAATGAAATGGAACAGCTGATCCACCAGATCGCCTTTGGCGAATATCTGGCGCAGGTTCAGGGCGGCATCCAGATGAACCAGGGTGAAATCCTGCGCCTGCAGGACCTTGGCCTTGGTCAGGATGCCCTGCACGCCCTGCGCACCGAGGCTATTGTGACCCTCACCGAGGGGGGCAATACCCAGGCTGCACGCAGTCGCCTGGCCGAAATGATGCAGGAACAGGCTGGCGCCACCATGTTTGGCGCGTCGGGCCTGGAAGAAGAGCTGGAAATGATTCGCGACCAGTTCCGCCGTTATGCCTCTGAAAAGGTCGAGCCTCATGCCCATGACTGGCACCTGAAAGATGAGCTGATCCCGATGGAGGTCATCGAAGAGCTGGCCGAGATGGGGGTCTTTGGTCTCACCATCCCCGAAGAGTTTGGCGGCTTTGGCCTCTCCAAGGCCTCAATGGTCGTGGTCTCCGAGGAGCTGTCACGAGGCTACATCGGTGTTGGCTCCCTCGCCACCCGGTCTGAAATCGCCGCTGAGCTAATTCTCTGTGGTGGCACGGATGACCAAAAAGAGCAGTGGCTGCCAAAGATCGCCAGCGCCGAGATCCTACCAACGGCCGTGTTCACCGAACCAAACACCGGGTCCGACCTTGGCTCGCTGCGCACCCGTGCGGTGAAAACCGAGACCGGCGACTATGAGATCACAGGCAATAAGACCTGGATCACCCATGCCGCTCGCACCCATGTGATGACCCTGCTGGCACGTACCGATCCCGAGACCACTGATCACCGTGGCTTGTCGATGTTCCTGGCAGAAAAGACCCCCGGCACCGATGAAAACCCATTCCCAACCGAGGGCATGACCGGCGGTGAGATCGAGGTTCTGGGCTATCGCGGCATGAAGGAATACGAGCTGGGCTTTGACGGTTTTGCAGTAAAACAGGCAAACCTGCTGGGTGGAGCCGAGGGCAAAGGCTTTAAACAGCTGATGGAAACCTTTGAGAGCGCCCGTATCCAGACCGCCGCGCGCGCTGTTGGTGTGGCGCAATCGGCATTGGATATCTCCATGCAATACGCCCAGGACCGCAAACAGTTTGGCAAAAGCCTGATCAACTTCCCCCGCGTTTCCGGCAAGCTGGCGATGATGGCGGTTGAGATCATGGTGGCGCGCCAGCTCACCTATTTCTCTGCCTGGGAAAAGGACCACGGCCATCGCTGTGACCTGGAGGCTGGCATGGCCAAGCTGTTGGGCGCGCGCGTTGCCTGGGCGGCGGCTGACAACGGTTTGCAGATCCATGGCGGAAATGGCTTTGCTCTGGAGTATAAGATCTCTCGCGTGCTGTGTGATGCGCGGATCCTGAATATCTTTGAAGGGGCTGCGGAAATTCAAGCTCAGGTTATTGCCCGCCGTCTGCTGGCCTGACCCTTCAGTTGGCCTAACTCTTCAGTTGGCCTGCCGCGCTCTGGCGACCTGCCCGGTTCTTTCGGGCTGACCTTCGCTACACAAGACCTCTACACATGCCTGGCCATTGGTCGGGCATGTTTGATTTCAGGCCTCGTCAATCAGCAACGCGATCAACTTCCTTGCCTCACAATTGCCTCGGCTTTGCCTTACCCCCTGCGGTGCTGCTAATTATTGGTTAATGCGCCCGCTCTGATTGCTTTATCTGTTTCACGTCCAACCCAAGTTAGCCCCATGTTCATGCCACACCTCCTGTCGCGACTATTCTGTATCCTCGGCGCATTGCTTGCCCTGTCCGGCTGTGGCGAGCGTGCAACTAACCCTCATACTGACGGGCAGATACTGGTCATGGGCGATTCTCTCATGGCCTGGAACAGGGCCTCGCAGCGGGCCATCTCAGACGTCATGGAGCAACATCTCGAGATTGAGGTCACGGACAGGTCTGTGATCGGTGCGCGGATGATCTATCGTCTGCCGATCAGCGGTGCTGCCGGGCTGAGCATTCCCAAACAGCTGCCCAAGAGGCAGCGTTGGGACTGGGTGGTGCTGAACGGTGGCGGCAATGATTTGTGGCTGGGCTGTGGCTGCACGGCCTGTCGGCGGAAAATGGATCGACTGAGCTCGATAGATGGCAGCAGCGGCGCCATTCCAGATCTGGTGAACCAGCTGCGCAGCAGCGGCGCCAAGGTGATCTATACGGGCTATCTGCGCAGCCCTGGACGGGGATCTCCGATTGAATACTGCAAGGACGATGGGGAAGAGCTAGACCGGCGCGCGGCCCGGATGGCGGAACAGGATGAGGGCGTGTTTTTTCTGTCCCTCGCAGATACTGTGCCCCATGGTGACCGCAGCTTTCACGCGCTGGATATGATCCACCCCTCAATCAAAGGCAGTGACGCCATTGGCACCCGGATTTCTGAGCTGATCAAAACCGAAACTGAGACCAGCGCGGATTAACTTCCCCCTCCCCTCCGACCATGGGCGATGCCATGAGCCCGGTCATTTGCTCTGCCTGCTCAGCTGTCCGGCAAACGGCGCATGAACGCCTCCAAAAACCTCCCCCGCGCCTCTGGCAGGGGCTTGTTGCCCAGATTGGGGGCCAGGCGTTCTGACAGGAAAAAACCGGTGGTTTGCAGACCCTCGGCCACTTCGTGATCCGGGGCCTCCCCTATCCCGCGCAAAACCGGGGGCAGTGGCAAGAGGCGATTGACCCATTGTCCCGCCTCCTGTCGCGACACTGCGCGCCCAGACTTGGGCGAAATATAGGCCAGGTCTTCATTGCGCCCAGAAACCGCGCAGGCGTTCAAATCCAGGCCAAAGCCCATCTCTCGCAGCAGGGCCATTTCCCAGCGCAGATATGCCAGCGGCCAGATTTCCTCCTGTTCCAGCAAATCCAGCAACTGCTCGGACTGTTTGTAAAGGTCGGGATAGGCTTCCCGTTCTGGCAGGCAGAACCCCAACAGGCCCGTCACCGCATTGAGCCCGGCCAGCGCCATGCGCCCAGAGAGCGCCGCCGCCGCCCGGCTACGCAGGGGTTCGGCCTGATAGCTGCCCAAGTGATCCTGCAATCTGGCCCGCCAGAGCAGATCCAGCTGGGCGCCAGGCTGCAGCACCGGCGCCTTTTTGCGGCTCGCACCGCCATGCACGATACCGGCGTGGCGGCCATGGTTTTCGGTAAAAACATCAATGATCGCGGCCCCTTCACCATGGCGCCGGCGGGTCAACAGAATGCCATGATCACGCCACTCCATCGCTATCCCCCATGGTTGCACATGCCAGTCGTAGACATCAGAACCCAATAAAACAGACGCGGCAAGTCCCGTAGGCGGCAGGCGCCTTGGCGTGCAGGTTGCGTCGTGTAGACTATTCCAACCCCGGTTCATCCAGCAGGTGACGGCCTTGGCGGTCTTCCACTTCGATCACCCAAAGATCGGGATCAAACTCTTGCTGACGTCTGATGGCTGCATCGACATCCGCCTCAGCGCCATTGGCCTGTTCGATCCATTTGCGCGCTCCGCTCATCAGGTCATAGGACCGATGAAAGCTCTGGGCCTGGCCATCCAGCGTATTGAGCTTTACCAGAACCGCCCCTGCGATGTCATCGCCATGGGCGGTGACAAAAGCCGGTATATCCTGAAACCGCAGGCGGGCAAGATAGGCATCAACCCAGAAACGGGCGGTCAGTCGGGGCATAGTGGGGCCTCTGGTGTGATCCCCGCCACAGATCGCAGCATCTGTGGCAGATGCCGGAGCCTCCGGCGGGAATATTTTTGGAAAGGTGAAAGTGGCAGCGCTCTAGTTGCCGTCTTTGAAATCCAGTCCCATTTCTGAATAGCGCTCTGCCTCTTCCAGCCAGTTGGGGCGGACTTTGACCTGCAAAAAGAGATGCACCTTGCGACCGAGGAACTCGGTCAGCTCTTCGCGGGAGGATTGCGACACGGATTTGATGGTCTCGCCGCGTTTGCCCAGCACGATGCCCTTGTGACCATCGCGCACCACATAGATCACCTGATCAATCTTGGCGGACCCATCTTTGCGCTCTTCCCAGTTTTCGGTCTCGACCGTCATCTGGTAGGGCAGTTCCTGATGCAACCGCAGGGTCAGTTTTTCCCGGGTGATTTCTGCCGCGATCATTCGCATTGGCAGGTCAGCGATCTGGTCTTCGGGGTAGAGCCAGGGGCCTTCGGGCAGTTCTTTGGCCAGCCAGCCGCGCAGATCGTCTACGCCATGGCCGCGCTCAGCAGAGATCAGGAAGGTTTCGGCAAAGTCAAAACGCTCGTTCAGGTCTTTGGTGAGGCCAAGAAGCACCTCGGATTGCACCCGGTCGATCTTGTTGATCACCAGACCAACAGTGCGTCCCTGGGCCACATCCGCGAGCCCCTCAAGAATGCGCTCCACGCCTTCGGTGATGCCGCGATGGGCCTCGACCAGCAAGAGCACGATTTCGGCGTCCGCTGCGCCACCCCAGGCGGCGGCCACCATGGCGCGGTCAAGACGGCGGCGCGGCTGAAACAGGCCCGGCGTGTCGACAAACACGATCTGGCTTTCGCCCTCCATCGCCACGCCGCGCACCCGCGCACGGGTAGTCTGGACCTTATGTGTGACGATGGAGACCTTGGCCCCGACCATACGGTTCAGCAGGGTGGATTTGCCCGCGTTGGGCTCTCCGATCAGGGCGACGAAACCGGCGCGTGTAGTCATGATGTTTGCTCCAAACGTGCCAAGAGCGCCTTGGCTGCGGCCTGTTCGGCGAGACGTTTTGAACCCGCCGTTGCGTGCTCTTCGGTACCGTCTTCCAGCCGAACGGCAATGGTAAAAATAGGTTGGTGATCTGGGCCTTCGCGGGCCACCTGCACATAGGCGGGCGGGTTTTGGCGCCGAGCCTGTACATATTCCTGCAGGGCGGTTTTGGGGTCACGGGCATCGGCCTCGACCTGATGAATACGCGCGCCCCAGAGCCGCAGGATCATCGCCTGAGCCACCTCAAAACCGGCGTCCTTGTAGACAGCAGCAATCACCGCCTCCATGCCGTCGCCCAACAAGGCCAGCTTGCGTCGCCCCCCTGACATCATCTCGGAACGGCCCAGTTTCAATACATCCCCCAACTCGATCTCTCGAGCGACATCTGCGCAGGCCTCTTTGCGCACCAGCGCATTGAACCGCGGCGCCAGCTGGCCTTCGCTGGCCTCTTTGTCGTGATCCAGCAGGGCTGTTGCCATCACTAGGCCAAGCACCCGGTCGCCCAAAAATTCTAGACGCTGATTGTCCTTGCGATTGGGCGAGGAGACCGACGGATGGGTCAAGGCGCGCACCAAGAGTTCTGGCCGGGCAAACTGGTGCCCGATCCGCTCTTCAAAGATGCGCATTTCTTTGGATAGTTTCACTCGATCCCCTTGAAGTAACGATCCGAACGCCAGGTCCAGAAAAACAGCATAGAGCGCCCTGCAGAAGAGAACATAATGCGATCTGCCCGCCCAATGAGGTTTTCCAGCGGTACAAAGCCAACGCCGCCAGCAGTCTGCGGCAGGCGACTATCACTGGAGTTATCACGGTTATCCCCCATAAAGAAGAAATGGCCCTCAGGCACTTGATAGATACCAGTATGGTCTGCCGACTGGTCGCCGATATTCAGGATGACATGTTGGCTGCCCCCCGGAAGCGTCTCGATCTGGCGGGACTTGAGGCAGGTGCCGCCCAGGCCAACAGGTGCATTTTCACAACGAGGGCGGGAGCCCTGTGGACCTTGTGGCGCCATGGCTTCTTCAAAATTTCCAGCGTCTTCCAGAGCTACCGGTTCACCGTTGATGATAAGAACCCCGTTCTTCACTTGGATCTTGTCACCTGGCAGACCAATCAGGCGCTTGATGAAATCGGTACCTGTCACAGGATGGCGGAACACAACAACATCGCCGCGCTCAGGCTCAGAGCCGAGAAAGCGCGAGTTTTCGCTATCGAGGAAACCGCAGATGTCTTCGGCGTCGATATTCAGCCCAATGGCTCCGATCCGCACGCTGGGGCAAGAGGCATAGGAATAGCCATAGGCCATCTTATTGACGAAGAGGAAATCACCAATGAGCAAGGTCTCCTTCATCGACCCAGAGGGGATCCAAAAGGGTTGGAAAAACAGGGTCCGAAAGACACCAGCAATCAAAAGGGCATAAACAATGGTCTTTACCGTTTCGAGGATCGATTGGCCAACGCTAGGTTTTGCCGTCATCAGGCTCTCCGGGGTATAAATTAAAGGGTCCGGCGCTACATGAGGGCGTGAGCGGCGCGAGTCAAGCGTCGCGGCCCGTTTCATCTGCGGGATCGCCGGTCTGCTCTCTGTGCGCAGGCTCTGGAGTGGCCGCAACCGGGGTCGCCTCAATCACCACAAAGGCCTGCGCCCAGGGGTGATCATCGGTTAGGGTCACGTGAATAATCGCTTCATGGCCCGGTGGCGTCATGCTGGCCAGGCGCTCGGCGGCCCAGCCGGTAACATGCATCACCGGTTGCCCGCTGCGCAGGTTGCTTACCGCCATATCTTTCCAGGCGATGCCCATGCGCAGCCCGGTGCCGAGGGCTTTGGAGCAGGCTTCTTTGGCAGCCCAGCGTTTGGCATAGGTGCCTGCCACGTCAAGGCGCCGTTCCGCTTTGCGCTGTTCGGTCTCTGTGAAGACGCGATTGCGAAACCGATCCCCAAAGCGGTCCAGCGTTCCCTGGATGCGTTCGATATTGGCAAGATCAGTTCCGATGCCGAGGATCATGGTATCACCCGTCCAGACGTGCGGTCAGGATTTTGAGACTGGCAAAGCCAAAAAAGCCAGCAAAGGCAAACTCGAACCAGCGCTTCATCCGCATGTAGGGGGCCACCACACCAGGGGTAGAGAACAAAAAGGCATAGCCAATAAAGACCAGTATGGATCCAGAATAGAGGAAGCCAAACAACCCAAAGACCTCAACGGGGCTCGCCCCCGCTGGTAGCACCAGAGAGTAGATCGAAGCCCAAGACAGGATGGCCTTTGGGTTGGTGAGGTGAATAAGAGCGCCCCTGCCAAAAAGCTGCCAGCTTGTACCACCATAAGCGCTCTGCGTTAGGGGGCCATGAGGCGCCAAAGCAGATCGCAGAGACTTCCCTGCGAGAAAAAGCAGATAGCCGGCGCCGCAATATCGCAGCAGTTCAAAGACCCAGGCATTTGCCAACATCAAAGCGCTGAGTCCAGCAGCTGCTGCGAACCCCCAACAGGCCGAACCAAATAGAATACCAAGGGCAAACACCAACCCGGCGCGGCGCCCCGTATTCATCGACGTGCCCGCAATAGAAAGCGTCGCAGGGCCTGGGCTGCCCCCGGCCAGCAACCAGGCCAGCCAGAGCGCGGCCCATTCAGGACCTATCACGCCCGCGCCTCTTCCATCTTGCGTCGCATCTCAGCCAGGGCGGCAGGCAGTCCAACGAACATCGCCTCCCCCATCAGGAAATGGCCGATGTTCAGCTCTTTCACCTCTGGCAAGGCCGCAATTGGGCCGACACTGTCATAGGTCAGACCATGTCCAACGTGAACTTCCAACCCCAGGCCATGGGCATAACGCGCCATCTCGGTGATCTTGGCCAGCTCCGCGTCACGTTCTTCCCAGCGCCCCTCAGCCCAGGCATCGGCATAGGCACCCGCGTGTAGCTCAATCACTGGCGCGCCAATACGGTGGCTGGCCTCTACCTGCGACTTCTCGGCGCCGATGAACATCGACACCCGACTGCCCGCCGCCCGCAGAGGCGCGATATAGTCGGCAAGCGCATTGTCATTGCCCGCCACATCCAGCCCACCCTCGGTGGTGCGCTCCTCGCGCTTTTCCGGCACCAGGCAGACCGCATGGGGCTTGTGGCGCAGGGCTATCGCCTGCATTTCCTCGGTGGCGGCCATCTCAAAGTTCAGCGGAATACGCAGCGCCGCCATCAAGCCATCAATATCGGCATCGATAATATGGCGGCGGTCTTCGCGCAGGTGAGCGGTGATACCATCTGCACCGGCGTTTTGTGCCAATACGGCGGCCCGAACCGGGTCCGGGTTATCGCCGCCACGGGCATTGCGCACCGTGGCCACGTGGTCGATATTCACACCCAAGCGCAACGCGTTGTGAGCCATGTCATTTGTCCTGAAATCACTATCTGTTGGGCTGAGATTAGACAGCGCACCGCCAAGGGCAACCCCCCACGACCAGAGCAGGCAACCTATTTCGCTTTGCGCACCCGCGGCAGCGACAGCTTGGGCTTTGGCTTTGCCGTTTCCACCACGGGGGTGATCCCCGCAGCCTCCATTTCGGCGCGTTTTTTGATGGCCTCAAACTTAGCCTTGATGCGCGAACGACGGTGCTGCTGATAGGCTCGGATCACCGGCAGGCTGATCAGGTAGCAGATGGTCGCCGTGATAACACCGGGAATGACCCCCCCCACAAGATAAGGGAAAAACACCTCGTCAAAAAACCGATCCAACCCATCCCAATCCGCAGGCCGATCGTGAAACAGAGCCAGGAGATTGTCTTTTAGATCCTTGCCCGCATCAAGAAACTTACCGACGAGGGACTTGTCGACCTCTTCATATTCGGTGCCAAGCATCCAGTGGCCGGTTTGCAGAGCAGCAACACCAATGGGCACATAGGTCAGCGGGTTGCCAAAAAACGTACCACTCAAGGCCGCCAAGATATTGCCGTTCATCAGCCGCGCAATAAGGGCGGCAACGACAAAATGCATGGCGTAAAACGGGGTGAAGGTGGTGAAGACACCGGCCCAGACCCCACGCGCGATGCGTTCCGGCGAATCAGGCAAGCGCCGCACCCGGTGCTTTACGTATAAAAACGCCCGTCTCCAGCCCCCGCGGGGCCAGATGAAATCCGCAACCGCGCGATGAAGCGGGCGTCTATCACGGCGCCTGAATACCAAAGCCCTGCGTCCTTCCTCGTTTCAACCGAGCCTCAGCCCCCAGCCAGACGATTCTCCGGCTTTTCCCGGAACCGCGCAACTTCCGCGACATCGCTTTCGGCCTCCAACGTTAGCATCAGCGAATGCAGCTGTTCCACATCCCTGAGTTCAACATTTATCATCAGCCGGTAAAAGTCTGGTTTCCGATCCGAGAATTCTAGATCGGAAATATTGGCCTTTTTCTCACCAATCAATGTGCAAATTCGTCCCAGCACACCTGCGTCATTGCCGATGGTCAACCCCAGGGTGACTCCATAGACTGCCGGATGGGTGCCGCTGTGCCAATGCACATCTACCCAGCGCTCTGGCTGATCCTCAAACTCGCCCAAGCGATCACAGTCCGCTGCATGGACCACAACGCCGCGGCCGCGATAGGTGATGCCGATGATCCGCTCCCCCGGCAGCGGCTGACAACAAGGCGCACGCTCAAAACTCTGCCCCGTCTCCAGACCAATCACCGCCCGACGGGGGGAGATCACATCGCCCTCTTGCGAGGTGAGCTCGGGGTAGACCGCCTGTACAACGTCATGGGCGGTGATCTCTGCCGCGCCTAGACGTGCCAGCAGCTCATTCACCGAGCTGATCCGCAACGCGCGCGCTGCTGTTTCCAGAGTCTTGTCAGTGGATTTACGTTCCACATGTTCAAAGGCAGAGCGCGCCAGCTCTCGCCCAAGTTTGACAAACCGCGCTCGGTCCGCCTCGCGCAGGGCGCGGCGGATGGCGGTGCGGGCCTTGCCGGTGGTCGCGATCTCCAGCCAGCTCACCTGTGGTGTCTGCCCCTCAGCTGTGATGACCTCAACCGATTGACCATTGCGAATACGCGTCCAAAGCGGCACCCGGATGCCGTCGATCTTGGCGCCAACACAGGCGTGACCAATCCGGGTATGGATGGCATAGGCAAAATCGATCGGGGTTGCGCCCTTGGGCAGTTTGGTCACATCACCTTTGGGGGTGAAGCAAAACACCTGATCCGAATACATTTCCAGCTTCACCGCTTCGAGGAATTCGTCGTGATCCTCTTCAGCGTCAAACTGTTCGGTCAGCGAGGCGATCCATTTCGCCGGATCCACCGCAAAGGGGTTTTGCGAGCGCACCCCATCACGGTAGGACCAATGGGCGGCCACCCCGGTCTCTGCTACATCATGCATCTGCCGGGTACGGATCTGTACCTCGACCCGTTTGCCATCGCGCCCAGAAACCGTGGTATGGATCGAACGATAGCCGTTGGATTTTGGCTGGCTGATGTAGTCCTTGAACCGGCCCGGCACAGCCCGCCAGCGCTGATGGATGGCGCCCAGCGCCCTGTAACTGTCTTCTTCGCAGCGGGTGATAACCCGGAACCCATAGATATCTGACAGACGCGAAAACCCCTGATCCTTGGCCTGCATCTTGCGCCAGATCGAGTAGGGTTTTTTGGCGCGGCCAAAAACCTCGGCCTCAATATCGGCCTTTTCCAGTTCAAACCGCATATCACCGGTAATCCGATGGATCACATCGCCGGTTTCCCGCTGCAGAGTAACAAATCGACGGATGATCGACTGGCGTCCCTCGGGATTGAGCACCTTGAAGGCCAGGTCTTCCAGCTCTTCGCGCATCCATTGCATGCCCATGCGGCCGGCCAGCGGCGCATAGATGTCCATGGTTTCGCGAGCTTTTTGTGCCTGCTTCTCTGGGCGCATCGCCTTAATGGTTCGCATATTGTGCAGTCGGTCGGCGAGTTTGACCAGAATGACGCGCAGATCCTTGGACATCGCCATAAACAGCTTGCGGAAGTTCTCGGCCTGCTTGGTCTCGCGGCTGGAAAGCTGCAGATTGGTCAGTTTGGTGACGCCATCCACCAGTTCAGCCACCTCTTCTCCAAAGCGGCTTGCAACCTCCTCATAGGAGGCCTTGGTGTCTTCGATGGTGTCATGCAGCAGCGCGGTGATGATGGTTGCATCGTCCAGCCGCTGTTCAGTCAACAGGGCGGCGACAGCCACGGGATGCGTAAAATAGGGCTCGCCGGAGTGGCGAAATTGACCCTCGTGCATCTCTTCGCCATAGGCAAAGGCCTCGGCAATTTTATCGGCATTCGTTTTAGGATTGTAGTTGCGGACCAGAGCAATCAGGTCTTCTGGTGAAATCATATCCGGTCCGC
>CAJXIL010000081.1 GCA_913054455.1 uncultured Roseobacter sp. | reverse complement strand
CATCGACACAGGGGCACATGATCATCGCCGTTGGCGCAACCCGGTTGATCCAGCAAGCGTCATGCCCCGCGCCCGAGATGATATCGAGATGCGAATAGCCCAGACGCTCTGCCGCACTGCGGACAGCGGTGACACAGGTGTCGTCGAATTTCACCGGATCAAAGCCGCCGACCTTTTCAAACTCGATCTGCATGTCCATGGCCTCAACGATATCCTTGCCCTCTTCGCGCAGGCGCAGCTCCATGTCTTCGATCACTTCCAACTCGGGAGAGCGAAAATCGACGGTAAAGACCACCTTGCCAGGGATCACATTGCGCGAGTTGGGATAGACGTCAATGTGACCTGCGGCACCAACAGCGCTTGGCGCATGGGACCAGGCAATTTCATCCACCGCTTCCAATACCCGCGCCATGGCAAGGCCCGCATTGCGGCGCATCGGCATCGGGGTCGACCCAGTATGGGCGTCTTTGCCGGTGATGGTCACCTGAGTCCAGCTGAGACCCTGACCATGGGTAACAACTCCAATATCTTTGCCTTCGGCTTCCAGAATAGGACCCTGCTCGATATGCAGTTCAAAGAAGGCATGCATTTTGCGTGCGCCAACTTCCTCATCACCACGCCAACCGATGCGGTTCAGCTCATCGCCAAATTTCTTACCCTCGGCATCTTCGCGATCATAGGCCCAATCCTGGGTATGGATACCTGCAAATACCCCAGAAGACAGCATGGCTGGCGCGTAGCGGGTGCCCTCTTCATTGGTGAAATTTGTCGCCACAATAGGGTGTTTTGTTTTGATATTCATATCATTGAGCGAGCGGATAAGCTCGAGCCCCGCGAGAACACCAAGTACCCCGTCATACTTGCCACCCGTGGGCTGGGTATCTAGATGCGAGCCGACATAGACCGGCAGCGCATCCGGATCAGTACCTTCGCGACGGGCGAACATATTACCCATCTGATCGAGCCCCATGGTACAGCCTGCGTCTTCGCACCATTTCTGAAACAGAGCGCGCCCTTCGGCATCTTCGTCGGTCAAGGTCTGACGGTTGTTGCCCCCTGCGACGCCGGGGCCGATCTCGGCCATCTCCATCAGGCTCTCCCAGAGCCGATCGCCGTTGATTTTCAGATTCTGTCCCAAAGACGTCATCGCAGCTTCCTTCCTGTTCCCCCCGCTGATCTTGCGGGTTATTCTTGGCTTGGTACCAATCGGTGGCTTTGAATCGTTGGCTTCAATCCAAAGAGTTGGATTTGACCAACTGGTCAAAGTCACGCTATCACGGAGAGAGTACCAGTCAAGAAATTGAGTCAGATTGGCTCTGAAATCCCCAAAGAAATTAGGGGAAATGCGCAAATTGCGGGCGCTCTCACCCGCACAACGGACATTAAGGATCACTTATCCACAATGCTCAATGAACGATCCCCTACCCGCATCCAGAAAAAGAATCGCGCCGCCATTCTGGAGGCCGCGCTTGAGGTCTTCTCGGCACATGGGTTTCGCGGCGCCACGGTGGATCAGATCGCCAATCAGGCCGGGTTGTCAAAGCCGAATCTGCTCTATTATTTCCCCTCCAAAGACGCGATGTTCACCGCTCTTTTGTCTGAACTGCTGGATACCTGGCTGGACCCAATGCGCGAAATCGACGCGAGCGGCGACCCGCTGGAAGAGATACTCGCCTATGTGCAGCGCAAGTTGCAAATGAGCCGAGATTACCCACGCGAAAGCCGCCTTTTTGCCAATGAAATTGTCCAGGGGGCGCCGCGCATGTTGGATGCCTTATCGACAGATCTGCGGGATCTTTTGCAAGAAAAAGAGGCGGTTCTGCAGGGCTGGATGGCTGCTGGAAAAATCAACCAAACCCACCCCAAACACCTGATGTTTTCCATCTGGGCCCTGACGCAGCATTATGCGGATTTTGATGTTCAGGTCCGGATGTTGATGGGGCCGGAGGACCCCTTTGATGCGGCACCAGAATTCCTGGAAACTCTTTATCGCCGGATGCTTACGCCCAAAAGTTAATGAACTTTAACAAAGTGCCGGGCAGAAAGCGTATACCCTAAATCTCCGAGGCGTCAAAATCCAGCAGCGAAAACGAATAAAGGCAGCGCCAAAGCGCTGCCTTTTCTTTTAGATCAAAGTGTTGGACGCCCTATTTCACTCAGCCGCAGTGGCGGATGGGTTGTTGGGGTGAGTTGTCCAGTTGGCATATTCGTCAGAAACCACTTTACCCGTGCGCTCATCAATCTGGCCTGCGGGAACCTCTTCCATGGTGATGCAGCCTTCAATTGGGCAGACATTCACGCAGAGATTACAGGCGACGCATTCATCGTCTTTAACGGTAAAGACACGGTCGGCGCTCATCTCGATGGCCTGGTGCGAGGTATCTTCACAGGCGGCAAAGCAACGGCCACAGCTGATGCAATCGTCTTGGTTGATCTTTGCCTTAGCGATAAAGTTCAGATCCAGATACTGCCAGTCGGTGACATTTGGAACCGCCATGCCGATGAAGTCCTGGGTCGAAGTATAGCCCTTTTCATCCATCCAGTTGGACAGACCGGAAATCATCTCTTTCACCACGTTAAAGCCATAGGTCATCGCGGCGGTACAGACCTGCACATTGCCCGCGCCAAGCGCCATGAATTCAGCCGCGTCTTTCCAGGTGGTAACACCACCAATTGCAGAGATCGGCAGATCATGGGTTTCTGGGCAACGGGCGATTTCCGCGACCATGTTCATGGCGATGGGCTTGACCGCCGGGCCGCAATAGCCGCCATGGGTGCCCTTGCCGGCAACCGTTGGCTCTGGCGCCATCTGGTCCAGATCGACCGACACAATGGAGTTGATGGTATTGATCAGGCTGACCGCGTCACCGCCACCGTTTTTGGCCGCACGTGCAGGAAAGCGTACATCAGTGATGTTTGGTGTCAGCTTTACGATCACAGGTTTGGAGTAGTATTTCTTGCACCATTCCGTGACCATCTGAATATATTCAGGCACCTGCCCCACAGCTGCACCCATGCCACGCTCGGCCATGCCATGCGGGCAGCCAAAGTTCAGCTCAATACCATCGGCACCGGTGGCTTCAACCTTTGGCAGGATCGCCTTCCAGGCCTCTTCCTCGCAGGGCACCATGATCGACACGATCACAGCGCGATCTGGGTAGTCCTTTTTGACGCGCGTGATTTCTTCGAGGTTGATCTCCAGCGAGCGATCGGTGATCAGCTCAATGTTGTTCAGCCCCAGCAGACGACGGTCGGTACCAAAGATCGCGCCATAGCGCGGGCCATTGACGTTGACCACGGGGGGACCTTCAGAGCCGAGGGTCTTCCAGACCACCCCGCCCCAGCCAGCTTCAAAAGCACGGCGCACGTTGTATTCTTTGTCCGTTGGTGGCGCCGAGGCCAGCCAAAACGGGTTTGGGGATTTAATGCCCAGAAATTCTGTTGTCAGATCAGCCATTTGTCTGCTCCTTTTTATGCTCGCTTGGGGCTCTCAACCAGCAAGAGCCCCGGCTTGCTCAGCCCATCAGGCTTGTATGGATGTCCATTGCGGCGTCGCGGCCCTCGGCCACGGCAGTCACGGTGAGATCTTCGCCACCAGAAGCACAGTCGCCCCCAGCCCAAACATTGGCCACCGAAGTCCGACCCGTGGCATCAACCATGATCTTACCGCCCTCAAGTTCAACCGCCTCGGGCTGACCTTCCAGGCTTTGGCCGATGGCCTTATAGACTTGCTCTGCAGCCAGACGGACTGTCTCACCGGTGCCACGAACGCGTCCGTCTTCGACCTGAGTATACTCCAGCTCAATTTCTGCCGCCGCGCCATTGCCATGGATGGCCTTGGGCATCACGTTGAACATCAAAGTCACACCCTTAGAGGCAGCAAGATCCTGCTCGAACCGGCTGGCCCCCATGGCTTCACGATCGCGGCGATAGGCGATTGTGACGTTTTCTGCGCCCAGAAGTTTGGACTGAACAGCGGCATCTACCGCCGTCATGCCACCGCCAATAACCACCACATTGCGGCCCACGGGCAATGCGCTCAGATCCGTCGCCTGGCGCAGTTCTTCGATGAAATCGACCGCGTCGCGCACCCCGTCCTTGTCTTCGCCCGCTGCACGCAGTGAGTTCACCCCGGCCAGACCAATGGACAGGAACACAGCGTCAAAATCTGCCTTCAACTCGTCAAGCGACAGCTCCGCGCCCAGTTTTTTGCCGTAATCCATAGTGATGCCGCCAATTTTCAACAGCCAGTCCACTTCGCGGGCCGCAAAATTCTCGGTGGATTTATAGGCAGCAATGCCAAATTCATTCAGACCACCGGCCTTGGATTTGGCGTCATAGACAACCACGTCATGGCCCAGCATGGCCAGACGGTGTGCCGCCGATAGACCCGCAGGACCGGCGCCAACAACGGCAACCTTTTTGCCAGTGCTTGCAGCACGGCTATAGGGGTGCACGTCTTTTTCCATCAATGTATCGGTGGCAAAGCGCTGCAAACGGCCGATCTCAACCGGCTTACCTTCGGCCGCTTCGCGAACGCAGGCCTCTTCACAGAGGGTTTCCGTAGGGCAGACCCGTGCGCACATGCCGCCCAGAATGTTCTGGTCCAGAATGGTTTTGGCTGCCGAGGATGGATGGCCCGCCTGAATCTCGCGGATGAACTGCGGGATATCAATGCTGGTGGGACATGCGGTCATACAGGGCGCATCATAGCAAAAATAGCAACGATCCGCGGCCACTGCGGCCTCATGTGCGTCATAAGCGGGGTGCAGATCCCCAAAATTGTCGGCGATGTCCGCAGCGGCCAACCGCCCTGCCTGAATGCCTGATGCCTGATGGCTACTCGCCATTGGGTGTCTCCCTGACTCTGTTCTTCTTCGACTCAAAGACTGCCACAGTTTGATTTTTTATCAACTGGTAAAATTTTGAAAGTTGCAAATTTCTGCAAATAAATTTCACATTCAGAGCGCAAGTCATTGAAAAATATGTTCATATCACAAAGCTCAATTCTTGAGCAGCCGAACTGCTAAAACGACGGAGCACCAAAATTCAGTGATGGCAGCATCAGATTTCCCTGCCGCGCAGTTGGTTTCAGCGACGCTTCCCCAGAAACCTCCCTGCTGCGACACCTCAAGGAAGCACAGAAAAAGGCCGGAGGTGTCCCAGCCGGCCTGATGGTCTCTGATTACTTTTAGGGCGTGCTTTAGCGGGGCAAAACAGCTGTTGCCTCGATTTCGAGCTTTGCGTCGTCTTCCACCAACGCGGAGACGACAACCATAGTCATCGCTGGAAAATGGTAGCCCATGACTGCGCGATAGGCGGCTCCGACCTCAGCCTGATGCGCCAGATATTCAGATTTGTCTGTTACATACCAGGTGAGACGGGTGATATCACTGGCCTGACCACCTGCGGTCTCGACCACATCCAGAATATTGCGCAGTACCTGGCTCATCTGTCCAATAAAGCCGTGTTCTTCAAAAATCTGGTCACCATTCCAGCCAATCTGCCCCCCGACAAACAGCAATTTGCCCTCGGCAACCATGCCATTGGCATAGCCCTTGGCCGGTTTCCACCCTTCGGGATGTACAGAAATGGCAGGCATAGGGCTCTCCTTTGGGGCAGGTGCAATCGATAAACAGATGGCTGTAGCAGCTCTTGTTTCGTATCAGTTAGGGACAATGTATTTCAAGCTTAAAATTTATAAACCTGAAACAAAGGTAAAGCTTTTTTTGCTATCCCCAATGGCCCGCGCCAATGGCCTCATGGGCATCCAACTGAAAATGCTGGCTCAGCCGAACGAAGAACAGTCAAACCTAAGCGTAGAAAGGCCCTGCTTCCAAAGGAGAAACAGGGCTTTTGATATTCTATAGCACCAGCACTTGTCCTGGATTGGCGTGCAGCGGTGATAAAGCTACCAACGACAGGCCAAAGCTCTAGGTCATTCCAAGGGCTTCTTTGTACATTTCCAGCACGGCTTCTTGCTCAGCGATCTCATCTTTATCGCGCTTGCGAAGGCTGACGATCGCCCGCAGGGCCTTTTGATCATAGCCACGCGATTTGCTCTCGGCATAGACCTCACGGACCTGTTCGGCGATGTCTTTCTTTTCGGCCTCAAGCCGCTCAATGCGCTCGACGAACTGGCGCAGCTCGCCTGCGGTTACCTTGTAGGAGTCGCTGGCTTCTTCATGATCTGTCATGGGTGCCTCATTTTACTGCTGTCATGAGATAGGGATTGGAGCAAGGGGATAGCCGCAGAGACGCGCTATCGCAAGCAAGGAAACCGCTGACTGCAATTTCTCGCTTGATGAAACCAGTCACTGACCTGCTGTGGACCTGAAAAAGGTCGGATCCAAACAGGCGGCAGGAAAGCGAAGCATCGGTATTAAACCGCGCCTCCCCTCCCCCCCTTGCAGGTGTGGCGCAGGCCAAAGGGCCAGTGGCTTGTGTCCACGCGGGCAATCCGTTAATCGCACAGCGACGCAAATGATGCAGGAGCCGCACCATGTTTGAAATTCTTGTCTGGGCCGGAGCTGCCCTGTCGGTTGCCGGGCTCTTGGGCCTGATGTGGTGTATCGTGCACGTGGTGCGGGCACGCGGCAAGAACCTCAGCGACGAGGAACTGCGCGCCGTTGTTCAAAAAGTCCTGCCCTTTAACCTTGGCGCACTGTTCCTGTCCGTTATCGGCCTGATGTTGGTCATGGTGGGAATCTTCCTGGGCTAAGCGCCAATGACTGTTCAGAAAGCACCTAATCACATCCCCTTTGCCAGTCCTGAACTGGTTCTGACCTGATCTCGCAACTCGCCCACGGCGCTCTAGGAAAGCCGCCTAAGCATTGCGTCCAAGAGCGCGTGATTGGCCTAGACAGGCATATTGTCGAACTGGCGCTCTGCTGCCTCTTCAGTAAGCTCCGCATCCAGTTGCTGCAAACGCCGTGGCACAGAGATCCCTTCGCCGCGCAAGTCGCTCAGAAGATGTTCAAACTTGGGCCGCAACGACAGCCGGGACTCTGCTGGCCCCTGGCGAATTTCATTGGCCAATTGTTCTGCCTTGTTCAGCAATTCGCTATTCGACATTCGTTATTTCCTCCACTGATATAAATCGCTCATGGCAGCTACAGTGCCATCCTCCCTTAGCGCCCCCGCACACCTAGCGATCTGAACCGCCGACAAACAAAGGGCAAAGGTAGTGTAAACAGGCGGAGCCGCCAAAAGGTCAGAAAACCCCGTCAAAAGCCCGCCTCTATAGGCTTGACGCCTCAAACTTAGGCCGCTGCTCAATTCCTGTCCTTGCGACAGGTCAAAAAAACCGCAAAATCAGCTATCCTGGTCTTCTTGGATCTCTGAACCAGACTATTCTTTGAACTAATTTCTGGTCACGGCTACCGCAGCACTTGAAACATATTCCTCATTTTGTATATATCTACTGCAACGAAAGGGAGTGCCCAGAATATGAACCCCACCGTCAAAGCTTTTTTCGACGAGGCGACCAATACTGTGTCCTACGTTCTACGGGAGCCAGATGGGTCTGCCTGTGCTGTGGTTGATTCCGTACTGGACTTCGACCACGCCTCAGGACGCACCGATACTGCCTCTGCGGATGAGATCATCGCCTGGATCAAAGCCGAGGGACTGAGCTGTGAATGGATCTTGGAAAGCCACGTCCATGCGGATCATTTATCGGCGGCCCCCTACCTGCAGGAGCGCCTGGGGGGCAAGATCGGCATCGGTGCCAATATTACCCTGGTTCAGGATACCTTTGGTAAGATCTTTAACGAGGGCACTGAGTTTCAGCGCGACGGCAGCCAGTTTGACGCATTGTTCCAAGAGGGGGACAGCTTTGCAATTGGACAGCTTCAGGGCAAAGTCATGCACACGCCGGGTCACACCCCGGCCTGCCTCACCTATGTAATTGGCGATGCGGCCTTTGTCGGCGACACCCTGTTTATGCCCGATTTTGGTACCGCCCGCTGCGACTTCCCCGGCGGCTCCTCCGAGGTTCTGTATCAATCGATCCAAAAAATCCTGGCCCTGCCCGACGAGACCCGCATCTTTGTGGGCCATGATTATAAGGCGCCAGGGCGGGATGACTACGCCTGGGAGACCACGGTCGGAGAGCAAAGAGCTTTGAACGTACACATCGGCGAAGGACGTCCGATGGAGGAATTCACCACTATGCGGGATGCCCGTGACGCCACATTGGCAGTGCCACGGCTGATCTTGCCCTCGTTGCAGGTCAACATGCGGGCAGGACAAATGCCAGAGCCCGACGCACAGGGCGATGTCTTTCTGAAACTGCCAGTCAACAAGATCTGAGCAACGCCACCACATGGGCCCGACGGCGGGACGATAGTTCTCGCCCGCTAACGTCGTCAGCAGCATGTTACCAGGCATTGAGTTGCCTGGCCAACCGGTTTGCCGTCCCCGACGCTAAAGGCCCGATGGCTCTAAACACTCACGAAAATAAGGAACGCGCGAAATGGAAGCTGATTGGATCTGGGGGCTCGTCGGAGGCGGACTCATTGGGTTGGGAGGCGCCGTCTTCCTGTTGGGGAATGGCCGCATCATGGGGGCCAGCGGCATTCTGGGCGGCCTTATCGACGGCTCAGGCCGCAGCAACATGGCAGAGCGGCTGGCCTTTTTGATTGGTGTGCTTGTCACCCCCATGCTGCTGTTGCCGCTCTATGACGGCGGTGTCGACACCCACCTGACCAGCAATACTGCCGTGATCATTGCAGCAGGTATCCTGGTTGGTATCGGCACCAGAATTGCCAATGGCTGCACCTCGGGTCATGGGGTCTGTGGCATTTCCCGCCTGTCTTTGCGCGGGATTGTTGCCACCGTTTTCTACATCCTGGCCGGTGGCCTCACCATTGCCCTGTTCCGCCACGTATTGGGAGTGATCTGATGCAACGTTTGTTTCTTGCTTTGCTGTCTGGCGGGCTGTTTGGCGCCGGGTTGTTTGTCTCGGGAATGACCGATACCACCAAGGTGCAGGGGTGGCTTGATGTCTTTGGCAATTGGGATCCCACGCTCGCCTTTGTCATGGGCGGCGCCATTGTGCCGATGTTTATCGCCTGGCGCCTGACCGCAGGCCGTCGTCCCCTGGTTGGCGGTGAATTCCCCGCTGCTCCACGTCCAGAAATGGATCACCGCCTGATCACCGGATCCGTCTTGTTTGGCATGGGCTGGGGACTGGCCGGGCTTTGCCCTGGACCAGCGATCGCTTCGCTGTCGTATAATGGCACTGGAGGGCTGATCTTTATGGGAGCAATGCTTGCAGGCATGGCAGCCGCACCATTTTTTGGGCGGCAACTGGACGGGCTAGCGGCAAAGGTTTAAAGACACCACTATGGATGCACGTGTGATCACCCCCCGCTACGCCGTCTCGCCGCAAATCTCGGCTGAAGACATGCCCAAAATCGTTGCTGACGGCTTTAAGACGGTGATTTGCAATCGCCCGGATTCCGAAGTCCCCCCCAGCCATCAGGCTGAGGCCATTCGTGCCGCGGCCGAGGCTGCTGGGCTGGTCTTTCGCGAATTGCCCCTCACACATCAAACCATGACACCAGAAAATGTGGCGCAACAGCGGGCCTACTATGAGGATTGCCCAGGGCCGGTTCTGGCCTATTGCGCCTCTGGCACCCGCTGTTCGATCATTTGGTCGCTGGGAATGGCCAGTGAACTGAGCGCTGACGAGATTTTGCAAAAAACCAGTGCTGCGGGTTACCAGCTGGAAGGCTTGCGCACGGCTTTGGACTCGATTGCCAACGCATAAATCCTTGGCTTCTCTGATATTTGACAGAATATTTGCCGCTATTCTAGCAATAGCCAATAACCACAAGGTCAGTATCTAGATCACGGGCTCCGCCAGAATATGGCGGGGCCTGTTTTCCTTTTAGGATTCTTCCGCTCCGCCAAAAGAAAAACGGCGCGAAACGCGCCACCCTCAAAACAATCTGAAGCGGACTTGCGAAAACACTCTGCGCCCGACATCAAAGGCTTGGCGCCGCGTCCCCTTCTAGACCTGCAAGTTTGGATATCTCTGCTGCAGCATCATCCGGGTTGAATTGATCCATCCCATCACTGAGGCCCGCAAACTCTCCCATCGGGGCAGCCGCCAAATCAGCGCCAAGGTCAGCGCCCAAGTCGCCCCCAAGGTCTCCGCCCAGGCCACTGCCAAGGTCTCCGCCCAGGCCACTGCCAAGGTCTCCTCCCAGGCCACCGCCAAGATCCGCTCCCAACTCCGCACCAAGATCGCCGAGATCATCCGCCATACCATCCATGGCAAGCCCACCTGCCGGAGCACCAAAGCCCATTGGATCATCCAAGGGATCCTGCAGATCCTGCGCCGCAATCCCAAGGTCCAAAGCGGCGGGTTCTTCGATCATTGGCAGAGCAGGTGGTTGATCCGAACCGATGCTATCGGCGAACCCATCCCCCATCTGATCCGTAGCAGCCTGAGCGCTGCGCCCCATGCTCAACCGCACCGCACGTGCGCCGTTTAGCTGGCCCAAGCGCCCCTTGGCAATCGAACGGCCACCAATATCAATCAAATCGGTCTCATACAAAAAGGCCTGATCCAGCGGCAGGACCTCGCCCACCTTCAAAGCAGAAAATTCGTTGAGTGGCACCCGAACCTTGCACAGGATCGCTGAAAGCTCTGCCCGCATGGCGCCCATACCACCAGCCAACGAAGAGCCCGCCTTGGCCCCGCTCAAACCAAGTTCCTCCAGAGTGGGTTCGGGCAGGATCAGCTTCAGCTCGCCTTGCATCGCGCCAACCGCCAGATCCACGGTCAGAGAGATCAGGCGATAATCCTCGCCCTCCAAACCAAGGATCAGCGAGCGCACATCCTCGATCTGAGCCCCATAGCGATAGCCAGAAAAAATCAGCTGGTCTTTTTCGCCCTGCAAAAGCGCGTGCACCTTAGCAAATGACTTCTCCAGAAACTCTGCGGTCATGGCCGCATCGGTGGGCGTATAGTTCCGCTCAGAGGGAGCTTTGCCCATGATCTGGCCGATGGTCTGTTTCTGGATCAGCGCCGTCACCAGAGCGGCATCCATTGTCGCCGCCCCAAGACGCCCGTTAGGTCCATCCAGCACAACAAGAAGATCCTTGTCAGATAGATCGTCAGCCAGGTCTTCGGGCACACGGTTGACCTGGCGCGCCGCCAAGACGGCAAGTGGAAGATCGCATTGTTCCGACGCCGCGCGTGCAAGAGACCGACGCAGAGCTTTGAGGGTGAACGACCCCTTTTGAGCCGCGCCACTGTCCTTTGACGCCGCAAGCTTGCGCGCGAGTCCACCAGACCCGCTGCTACCAGCTTGCTGTTTTTGCTCTTCAGACATCAGCCATCAACCTGCACGTTTTGCGCTCCCTTTGGAATTGTCTTAACAACCGTTCGTTACCAAGATCTTTATAACCCCGTCTCAAGTAAGATTTTCCGCTCAATTGGCAAGGAAATTCTGAAACTGCCGCCCTTCTGCCCGGACAGGTAGGAAACGTCGCCATTCAGGCGCTGCATAATCTCGCGGCAAATCGCCAGCCCAAGCCCCGCCCCCCCGGCGCGCTCTGGGCTAACACGCGAAAACTTCTCAAAAATCAACTGCTGGTGGTCCGCAGGAACACCGCTGCCATTGTCAATGAAATCAATCCAGATCTCTCCCAAACTGCGGGTCACCTGGATGGTTAATTCTGCCTCATCAGCGTCGCAATACTTTTGCGCATTGGCGATCAGATTGATAAAAACCTGCGCCAGCCGATCCAGATCCGACGAGATCCGAATTTCCTCAGATTTTGGGTCCCGATGCACCCGAATAGGATAGTCAGATCCCGCCAAAGCGGTGGAGACCGCATGGTCTAATACCTCGCTGAGGGTGCCTGCGGACATGTTCAAACTGACCTGCCCGCTCTCCAAAACGCTCAGATCCAACAGGTCATTCAACAGCCGGGTCAGGCGCAGGGCCTCATCGTGGATGATGGTGGCATAGCGCGTTTTCTCTGCCAGAGGCATATCGCCGTCATCGCGCAGGATTTCGGAAAAGGCCCGTATTGAGGTCATCGGTGTACGCAGTTCGTGGCTCACCTGGCTGAGAAAGGCATCTTTTTGCTGGGAAATTTGCGTCAGCTTTTCATTTGAGACCCGCAATTGCCGCGCAGTTCGCGACAGCTCGGCTGATTGCTCTTCCAATTGGTTGGAATACTCCAGCATTTGAGCGGTTTCATCCGCCACCGCCAGCAAATCCTGCACCGAAACAGAGGACCCGCCAACAATCTGCCCAATCATCGCATGGGCCGCCGCCGCCCCGATAGAGGCCCCAAGTTCACGCTCCAGCCGTTCTAAAAAGGCGGGGGTTGGCTCTGGCAGAGTGCCACGCCCCCCCTGCCGCGCCAGTTCACGTTGGAAAAACGCCTGGGCCTCGCTGGCCCCCAAGATCCGTTGCGACATCACCATCAGATCTTCGCTTTGAGCGACGGATCCGGTCCAGCCCCGCGGGCCAGAAGAATGTTCAAACACATTCACAAACTGCGCCCCCTGGAGACGTTCGATGGGGCTGGGAAAGGTCACCAGAGAAACCAGACAGAACACCACCGCATTGAGGCTCATGGACCAGAGCACCGCATGCACAGTCGAATCCAGCCCTTCGATGCCAAACAATGCCTGCGGACGCAGCCAGGACAGACCAAACAGACCTTCGGCCAACACGTGATCCGGGAGTAGCCCACCGCCGAGGGCTGGCAGCAACATGGTATAGACCCAAATAGCAAAGCCCACGGACAACCCGCTTAAGGCACCCGTGCGGGTGGCACCACGCCAGAACAATCCGCCGACAAGCGCTGGCAGCATCTGAGAAATTCCCGCAAAGGAGATCAGCCCCACAGCCGCCAGAGCCGCCCCCCCACCAGAGAGTTTATAATAGAAATACCCCAGCCCCAGGATGACCGCGATAGAAATGCGGCGGGCATAAAGAACCACATTACGTACATCCCCCGAGACCGAGGCCCCCTCGCCGCCCTGCATATGCAGCCAAATCGGCATCACCATGTGGTTTGAGACCATGGTCGACAGCGCCATGGCCGCAACGATCACCATGGATGTGGCCGAAGAAAACCCGCCCAAGAAAGACAACATGGCCAGACCTTGCTGTCCCTGCGATAGCGGCACGGTCAAAACAAACAGGTCCGGGTTGGAGCCGGCAGGCAGCAGCTCCAGCCCGATAGCAGCGATCGGCACCACAAACATCGAGATCAGCAGCAGATAGAGCGGAAAGGCCCAGGCCGCGACCCGGAGATGACGCTCGTCTTCGTTTTCTACCACCATGACCTGAAACATCCGTGGCAAGCAGACAAAGGCCGCCGCCGATAAAAAAGTGATGGTGGCCCAACGCCCGCCATCAACCCGCCAATCGCCGATCCGCGAGGCATCAATGCGCGCCAGCGTTTCTGTCACCCCATCCGACAGCCCCCAGACCACAAAGATCCCAACCGCGAGCAAGGCCACCAGCTTGACCACGGCTTCCAGGGCGACAGCCGTCACCACGCCGTGATGGCGCTCATTTGCGTTGAGATTACGGGTGCCAAATAGGATGGCAAAGATGGCCAGCCCCGCCGTCACCCAGAATACCGTAGTGGTCTCGTGATAGCTGCGCAGAGGGTCGGCCTCAGCAAAGATTGCAAAAGACAGTGTAATAGATTGTAATTGCAATGAAATATATGGAGTTATCCCAATCACCGCCAGCACCGTGACCCCAATGGCCAGCGCATTGGACTTGCCATAGCGCGCCGATAAAAGGTCCGCGATGGACGTCACCCGCTGGCTGCGCCCAACCCGTACCAGTTTACGTAGCCCCCACCACCAGCCAATCATCACCAGGGTTGGGCCCAGGTAGATGGTCAGGAATTCGAGGCCAGAGCGTGCCGCATAGCCGACCGCACCGTAGAAGGTCCAGGCGGTACAATAGATTGACAAAGACAGCGTGTAGATCAGTGGCGAGCGCATCCAAGTCGCGCTCTGCCCGCGCGCAGCACGGCGATCGGCCAGAAAGGCGACCAGGAACAACAAGGCCACATAGCCCAGACACACCAGCGCCAATACATTCAGCGAAGCCATCAGCTACGTTCGTCCTGAGGGCCACCCTCGGTCCAGTGCCCAGCCCAAAGCCGCACTGCCACGCCGAAAGCAAAGCTCAGCGCAATCAGCCCCCCCCAGACTACAAAAATATAGGTAATCGCCGCCGAGGTCGCCATGCCCGCCTGATTGCCAGGGGCAGGATATGGATCAGGATTCGGCCACATCAAAGGCACGGTAAACATGAGAGCGCCCAAAATTGGCAGCAAGCGGGCGATGTCCATCAGACGACGACGCCGATAGGTACGCCGCTCCACAAAGGGACTGTTAGGCTCATCCTGGCGCCCGGCCCCATCGGCGCGCATTACAGCAGGTCCGCCGGACAGAAAACCCCGCTCACGAGGCCGCGCTCTGGCTCGCCGCCGTCGGGGTTACCTGATAAGCCTGCGCATGAAGATCGCGCACTGCAGTGAGCACTTCTGAGTTAGAGAAGGGTTTGGTCATAAACCGGGTCACGCCAGCCTTTTCCGCCATTTCGCGGTCTTTTAGCTGGCCCCGCGCGGTGAGCATAAGAACCGGCAGGGATTGCATCCCCTCCACAAGACGCAGTTCCTGGATCACCTCAAGGCCGCTTTTACCGGGCAGCATGAGATCCAAAATGACCAGATCTGGTCGGGCGGCTTGAATCACTTCAACCGCGTCGCCGCCATTTCCATGCACATCCACGGACCAATCGTCCCGGGTCAACAAGAACCGGATGGCCTCTGCGATATTGGGCTCATCTTCAATTAAAACGACATGTCTGCTCATTGGCAGATATTCCTCCCAGCGCGGCTGTTTCAGGCAAATTGCCCTAAGGCCACGTCCTCATCCCTGCTTAGACTACCCTTGCCGACCTGTGACTGTCAAAACTCTTCCTTCAAGATAGAGGGTTCTCGGCGCGCTTCGCAGGTCTTGCGCGGGCAGATCCGGCAGCTGCTCCCCACCGGCTGCGCCCCTGGGGGCACCTCGCTCTGTGGTAGGATCAGCATCACTGCATGATACAGCGGGTCGCGATCAAAGGAACTGGGCACATAATTCCAGGCCACCGCCAGGCATTCAAACCCGAAAGTACTGCGCCCCTGCTGTACCACAGTGCGGCGGAGCGGTACGTCAGGGCGCTGCAGCGCCGTATAGACGGGCCAAAGCGGGCATGAGGCGCCAAAGCGTGGCAACGCAAATCCCCCCACCGGTTTGCGAAACAAGATCGACCCGGAAGCGTCACAGACAACCAGGCCAGCCTCCTGCCCCAGCACATCCACCGGCAAAACGCCCAGTCGCCGCAGCACCACAGGCAGGGTGACATTAAACCGCAGCGCCAGGGCCGTCGGATCCATGCCCTCCGACTGAATGATCTGCGCCACCTCCTTAAACGGCATTTGCCGCGCATCGCTCTGGTACTGTTCCAGGGCGCTACGCGCGATCATCCGGGCCGAGTCGCTCACCAACTGGGGGGCCGAAGCAATCAATGCCGCTGGGGTGCTCTTTTCCTGCTCCAGATCGGGAAAATGGTAACCATGGGATAGAAAGAACTCCTCGGCCTCTTCCTGTGGCACCCCCCGGCGCTCGGCGCTGCTATCGCTTTCGTCGAGAAAATTCACCAGCGCCCGGCTGCTTTCAGCCAGACGCCGTGAATCCTCATTCAGGTTATTGTGAAAGCGGTCGCGCCATTCCTGTTCCAGCTCTCCGGTTTCCGCAAGAATAGACGCGGTGGAGCGGATCGCTGCCGCCGTCGACAGCACCTCATGCAGCGAGGCCGCCAGATGGGGATCATGGGTCAAACGGTCTGACAGCGTTTCAACCGTCTGTTCCAGCCGCGCAATGCGCTGGTGGTTGCTGGCCAGAACCTCCGCCCACCCCGGAAATCGCCCGGCAAATTCATCAGTTCGGTCCAGCTCTGCAACCTGGGGGCCAGCATCCGCAGCCGCCTCGCGCAGCGATGCAATCAGCGCCGCCTCGGCGCCCTCGGTCAGCATCGAGGGTTCCACCCCCAGGACCTGCGCCAGGGCCACAAGAAGCTTACCACCGATTCTGCGGCGATTGTGTTCAATCAAATTGAGGTATGAGGCGGAGATTCCGGCCTTGCGCGCCAGCTCTGCCTGTCTGATACCTAGGATCAAACGGCGTTCCCGAATACGGCTGCCTGTCAGCGTGTCGCGCGCCATGAGTTGCCTTCCTGTCAAAACCCTAACTTTTCAACGACTTTCTGCACTGCAACATAAGAAAATTTACAGAAAACCGCCGACTGCTGTTCATTTGTTTACAGAATAGATCATCATTTCAAGGGTTTTATTGCGCAATTTTACAACTGCCTCGCATACTGATTTTGCACAAAACGTGCAGACGCCTGGGCAGAAGTGAGGAGCTGCTC
>CAJXIL010000080.1 GCA_913054455.1 uncultured Roseobacter sp. | reverse complement strand
CCCATGACTTCCTGGATCGTCACGATTGCGACTTTGTCGAGAGCTTTGATTTTTTCGAGAGCGACTGGATCAAGACCGGCATGAAGGAAGAGCGGCTGACCTATCGTCACTTCTTTAATGAGCGCAACAATAAGGCGCTGTTCTATGGCAGCGTCAATCTGCAAAAAAAGCTCGGGTTAAAGCGGGAGATTCCCGCCGATATCCAGGTACAAATTGGCAGCCAATGGTGGTGCCTGCGCCGCCGCACAGTGGAATCGATCTTTGATTTGCTGGAACAGCGCACAGACATCATGCGCTTTTTCCAGACCACCTGGATCCCGGATGAGACCTTTTTTCAAACCTTGGTGCGCCACTTGGTTCCGGGGGCTGAAATCGACAGCCGCACCCTGACGTTTTTGATGTTCACCGACTACGGCATGCCAGTGAACTTCCACAATGATCACTATGATCTCCTGCTCAGCCAGGACTTTCTCTTTGCCCGCAAGATCAGCCCTGATGCCAAAGAGCTAAAACTGCGCTTGGGGCGTCTTTATGCCGCCCAGGGCGTCAGTTTTCAAATCTCAAACGAAGGCCGCAGTCTCTATAAATTCCTGGTAAAACGTGGGCGCATTGGCCGCCGCTTTGCCACCCGCTTCTGGGAGAAGGAAAGCTCGCTAGGGCGCGAGCGTGAGCTGATGATTGTTGTTTGCAAAAAATGGCATGTCGCCAAGCGCCTGATCGAACAGCTGCGCAAAAGCACCAACATCCCAGCCATTGAATATCTGTTTCACGAAGAAGGCACGCCGCTACCCGATCTCGGTGGCATCCAGGCTTCGTTGAATAAACGCACACGACACCGGCGGGCGCTGATGCGGATGTTGTTTGAGTATTTTGACACTGATCGTTTGGTCATCTGCATGGACCCTTCGGCACTGGAATTGATGAACGACTTCAATTCGGACCGCTCTACCACCCGCACCCTGCAAATCGAGTGTGAATTCTCAGATGACTACCTGATTGGCCACGCCCACCGGGTGGGTCTAGCCGGGGAGCGCACGCCGCAGCAAACCCTGGAACGACTGCTGCCGACAATTCGCAACGATATTGTCTACGAGTCCGACCGCATTCGCGATTCCGGCTATTCAAACTACACGATCATCCGCGAATCCGACAGCGCAGAGGAAAATGCCGACCAGCTCATGCAATTCCTCAGCCTGCCATTTGAAACCGCCAAAGAACTGGCGGAAACGCCACATCTCTTTGCCGATTAGGCCTAACAAAGCAGCCTTCGCAGACTCTAAACCGAACCAGCGGTTTGCGTGCCGATCAAGATCTCAGCCCTTGATGCCGGAAAACCAGCGCCGCAGCCGCCCGCGCCGCTCCGATATGGCGTCCCCCGCCGCATATAGCCCGTCTTCGACTTCTTCCAGAACTGGGTCGATCCGGTTGCGCCGAAACCGGCGCCAACGCACATAGATCGCCCAAAACAAAGCGGCGAGCAGGGTCAAGAATACAATATTGAACCAGTTGACTGGCTTATCATCAGGACCGGCAACCGGAGTGATGGAGATCGCGTTGGGGAAGGTGGACAAAAAGACACTGCGCCAGCCGTAGTGCAAAACCACAACCCATTCAGGATCATCCTTGGTGGAGATCGCGTCATTTGCCTCAGTATAAAGGTTAGCGGTGTCGAACTTGAAATAGGGGGGCCAATGCCAGCCAGTGTCTTCATTGCGGTAGACAATAGCATCGCCGTTGGCACGGAAGGACTGAATGAACTGTACATCTCGGGTGATGGCAGCCTGTGACTGGTTATCCGGAGTGGACCAAAAAATTCGCTTCCAGTTGTCCAGTTCCTGGCGCTCCTCATAGGTGCTGACGATCCGCACCACATCGTATTGCGGCAGGGTATAATGCAGGAAAGCCGCAAAGGCGGACCAGACAGTTATCAAGAATCCCCATTTGATATAGGCCATGACAGATGCCCCTCAGCTAAAGTTTACCACATAGATGACCAGCGCAATTGCACTAAGCGGAAGAATATAGACCAACAGGATCAGCCGCCGCCGCAATGAATGGTCGTATTGTTTCAGCCCCCGCTGGATGAAGGTCCGCCGGTCTCCGGTCAACCCCCTCTCTGTCCAACGCCGTTTCAACTTGGCACGCCGCCGCTCACGGGAGTAGAGCGAAACTGCGCCATAGACCAAGGTCAAACCAACCAACAAAAGCAGTGAAAGGCGCAGAAAGGCAAACATCAGGTCCCTCGTTAACGGCAACTGCAGTGGGGGGCTTGGGCCAGGGTTTTATTCGGCGCGTCTGGTGAGCAATCCCCAGATCACCAGAACCACATAGCTGAGGCAAAGCACAACCAATGTAGACCAAGCATAGGTCAGAACCGCAGCGCCGGCAAAGGCGCAGGCCACCAGAAAGTACTTTACGTTCTCACGCGAGATGCGCACCAGCTTGGGGGACCATGTTGGGATGCGGCTGATCATCAGCAAACCAATCACCACCATATGCAAACAGATCAGCAGTTTGGGGAAGCCCGTGCCCGCATCGAAGGCGAAGGAAATGAACATCGGCAACATCGCCAGCAATGCCCCTGCAGGAGAAGGGATACCCACAAAGTAACCACTAGGCACCTCGCTGACCTCTTCCGATTTGGTGGCTACGTTAAACCGAGCCAGCCGCACGACGCAGCAGACAGAAAACACCAGTACCGAAATCCAACCAGCATTGCTCATGTCCTGGAGCGCCCAGAAATAGATTACGAGCGGGGCCGCGACCCCAAAGTTGAGGAAATCCGCCAGCGAATCCAGCTCGGCCCCCATCTTACTGTCGCTGCCCAGCGCCCGAGCAAGACGCCCATCCAGCCCGTCCAGAATGGCAGCCGCAAGGATCAGTTGTACCGCCAGGACATAGTTTCCCTGTACCCCAAACCGAATAGCCGAAAGCCCCGCGCAGATTGCGCCAATGGTCATGATATTGGGCAAGAGCTGGATCAGTGCAAACTCGGTCAGTCTTTTATCGTGGGGTTCATCCATGGCGCAGCGTGATCACTTTTATGAGACAGATGTCATCTGTTGGAACATATCCCTACCCCCAGTCAATGCTGGATCCGCATCTGGCTTGCGAAGACCAATTCTACAGGGTGGTGAAGACGCTACTCATAGGAGGTTTCGCCTTTAAAGCAAGAGGGAAGCCCATGAAGGCCGCGGAAAGCGCCTCTTTGGGCCGGTAAAGCGCCCAGTCTTCAGCCTACCACCGGCCTGCTGGCATTATTTGACAGCACCGCGCCAAAGGCGCGGTGCCATGCCCAACGGGCATGCGATCCCCTCAGGGATCAAATCCGGGAGGGAGCGCCACGCTCTTCTTTTAAGAGCCCAGCCACCCCATACCTAGCCTTAGCCTACGACGTTAAACTCAGGCCCGTAGGGGTATTTGGTGATATTTTCATTGTCCTCTTCGTGGATGATCAAAATATCATGCTCGCGGTAGCCACCTGCGCCGGGCTGGCCATCGGCGATGGTCAGCATGGGCTCCATCGAAATCACCATGCCGGGTTCCAGCACCGTGTCGATATCTTCGCGCAGCTCCAGGCCTGCTTCACGCCCGTAGTAATGCGACAGCACCCCAAAGGAGTGCCCATAGCCAAAGGTGCGATACTGAAGCAGGTCGCGCTCTTCAAAGAATGCGTTGATCTTGTGCGTGATCTCGGAACAACTGGCGCCGGGTTTCAACAGCGAGATCCCATATTCATGGGCCGCCACATTGGCTTCCCAGATTTTAAGGCTTTCAGCATCGACTTCGCCCACAAACATGGTGCGTTCCAGAGCTGTGTAATAGCCTGAAATCATCGGAAAAGTGTTCAGTGACAGAATATCCCCACGCTGCAGCTTGCGCCCCGTCACGGGGTTATGCGCGCCGTCAGTGTTGATCCCCGACTGGAACCAGACCCAGCTGTCGCGGTACTCTGCATCCGGAAACCGCTTGGCAATCTCCAGCTCCATCGCGTCGCGCCCAGCCATGGCCACATCAATCTCACGCGCACCTTCTTTGACCGCGTCGCGGATGGCGTAGCCCCCCACGTCTGCCACCGCAGCACCAGCACGGATCATGTCCAGCTCGGCGTCGGATTTACCCATGCGCTGCACCATGGTGGGCTCATAGAGATCCACCAGTTTGGACGGGCTGAGGAAACTTTCCAGCTTTGCCTTTTGCAGCAGGGTTAAATGATCGCTCTCATAGCCAACAACAACGCTCTCGCCGGAAACCGATTTGATGGCGCGCCAGAAATTGTCGCGCTGCCAGTCGGTATAGGTGATGTTGTCGCAGAACGACCGGCGCCAGGGTTGGCCTGCGTCAATACCTGCCGAGATGGTTACGGCTTCGGTCGCAGTCACAACCAGCCCATAGGGGCGGCCAAAGGCACAGTAGGTAAACCCAGAATAATAAGAGATATTGTGCATAGAGGTGAAGACAGCGGCGCTCACCCCCTTGTCGATCATGATCTTACGCAGGCCCGCGATACGCGCCTCATATTCGGAGACCGCAAATTGCAGGGGCGCTTTTTCACCATTGTGAAAACGATACATATCAGGACGTGAAGTCATATTAGACCCTTCCTTCTTACAAGAAAGGTCCTGGCGTACAGGACAAATTGTTGAAGACGACCCATGGCACAGTTGCAGAAGAAAGCGGCGCTTTGTCCAAAACTGAGGTAGACCCCATGTGGCGACGCCATCGCCTGGTCAGCGTGGAAAATGCGCCCAAATCTTTATTGAGGCAAGCGTTTTTTCCGCCGCCCTGCAAGCACAGTCCCCATCACCAGACCAATCGGGCCAAAGTTGCCTATTTCGTCAGCAACCGGACCAGATCGCTTTCCGGATCTGCCAGGGGATCCACAACATTAAAATGGTGTTTACCAAATGCAATCACATGATCCGCGTGCCAAGCATCAGCCAGCCACTGGGCCTGATCCAAAAACGCGGGCCGTTCCTCGGCCCCGACCCATACGGTCACCTCGGTTTGATAACGCTCTTGCATCTCCACCGGGCTTTCCGCCTTGGCCGTGTCACAGTCCATCTGGAACTTGTCATTCATAGACGTCCGCAGCAGCGGCAACAGATCCGAAAGCGGCGAAATTGGCACTACAACCTTCAGACGTTCACCAATAGCCAGCGGGATCAGTTCCGGATCCAGCATCCTCGCCACCAGATGCCCGCCCGCCGAATGGCCAGCAAGCGAAATAGGAACCTCTGGCACTTCCGTAGCGATCCGAGCCACAGCCTGGGCAATCTGCTGGGTGATATCCGAAATTCGCACCTCAGGGCACAGATCGTAGGACGGCATTGCGACCGCCCAGCCCTGCCTCAGGGCGCCTACGGCCAGATGCGACCAGGAGCTTTTGTCAAAAGCCATCCAATAGCCACCATGCACAAAAATCAGCACCCCTTTGGGCGCGCTCTCCGGCAGAAAAAGGTCAAAGCGGTGTCGCTCCCCCTCCCCGTAAGGGATATCGAGCTGCGCCCGCTCATGCAGGCTGTTGCGGAAATCTTCTGCCGAAGCCGCCCAGCGTGGCGGAAAATCCTCTGCGCCCTCAATATGTGCCCCGTTTGCATAGGCGTCGTCCAGTTCCATGAGTTTGCTCCCCTATTTGTGCAACAAGTGACAATCTGGCTTTGGCATTGTCAAATGGTCTTCTCTCAAATATTGTAAACTTAACAAGTGAACCACATTGCGGCACGAGTCTGGACTTACGGATCTTTCTGGACATATCTAACTGCACCTGATTTCCATGCCCGCACAAACACCCCCCGGGAGGCCCCTATGCTACAAGACACCACTGCGCTGAAATCACTGCTGAGCGACCCAACCCTGCTGGAAACCCGCGCCTATATCGGCGGCGCTTTCACGGACGGCGAAGGCACTTTTGACGTCATCAACCCAGCGCGTGGCGATGTGATTGCCCAGGTGGCTGATGTCAGCCGCGCGCAGGTCGCCGGTGCGATCGCCCAGGCGGATGTGGCGCAAAAGGAATGGGCCAAATGGAGCGGCAAAGAACGCGCCAGTGTGCTGCGCAAATGGTACGATCTGATGATGGCCAATCAGGAAGACCTCGCCACTATCTTGACTGCAGAAATGGGCAAACCCCTCGCCGAAGCCCGCGGAGAAATCGGTTATGGCGCCTCCTTTGTCGAGTTCTTTGCCGAAGAAGCCAAACGTATCTACGGCGAGACCATACCTGGCCACCAGCGCGATAAGCGCATCACCGTGATCAAACAACCTATCGGTGTCGCAGCTTCGATCACGCCCTGGAATTTCCCCAATGCGATGATCACGCGCAAGGCAGGGCCCGCACTGGCCGCAGGCTGTGCCTTTGTCGCCCGCCCTGCAGAACTCACACCGCTCTCAGCCACTGCGCTCGCAGTACTCGCTGACCGCGCAGGCATTCCCGCTGGTGTTTTCAGTGTCGTGCCATCCTCCAATGCCTCGGAAATCGGCAAGGAGTTCTGCGACAACAACGCAGTGCGCAAATTGACCTTCACCGGTTCCACCGAAGTGGGCCGTATTCTCATGCGGCAGGCCGCTGACACAGTGATGAAATGCTCCATGGAGCTAGGCGGGAATGCGCCCTTTATCGTCTTTGACGACGCCGACCTGGATGCCGCCGTCGAAGGCGCGATCCTGTGCAAGTTCCGCAACAACGGGCAGACCTGCGTTTGCGCAAACCGGATCTATGTGCAGGCTGGGGTCTATGACGCCTTTGCCGCTAAGCTGAAAGAAGCCGTCTCCAAGATGAAGGTCGGCGACGGTATGGAAGACGGCACCGTGTTTGGTCCGCTGATCAATGCAAAGGCCGTCTCCAAGGTGCAGAACCACATCGCTGATGCCACCGCAAAGGGCGGCGAAGTGATCCTGGGCGGCAGCCCATCGGATCTTGGTGGCACCTTCTTCCAGCCAACCATCGTGACGGGCGCCACCCGCGACATGGATTTTGCCACCGACGAAACCTTTGGCCCCTTGGCGCCCCTGTTCAAATTCGAAGATGAGGACGAGGTTATCGAGATGGCCAATGACACCATCTTTGGCCTCGCCTCCTATTTCTACGCCAAAGATCTGAGCCGCGTGTACAAGGTCGCTGAAGCGCTGGAATACGGGATCGTTGGCGTCAACACCGGTCTTATTTCCACCGAAGTCGCGCCCTTTGGCGGCGTCAAGCAATCCGGTCTGGGCCGTGAAGGCAGCCACCACGGTATCGAGGATTACCTGGAAATGAAATACATCTGCATGGCGGTCTAATACCGCGCGCCGGCCTCAGGCCTGATGACATCCTATGGGCCCCGATTTCACATTGGGGCCTTTTAGATCTTAGAGTTCTTGCCCGCTGGTCCGACATTCAGGATTGCGCCGCCAACTCGGCTTCTGTCTCGGTCAAAAGCAGCTGCATGACACCTGAAATTGCCTGTTCCCAGACCGCCCGCTGTTTGGGCGACAGGTCATTGCCCAGAACATCCTCCAAAGCCGCCATCACGGCTTTTCCAGCCAGCTCCATTTCGCGAGACCCAAGATTAAAACGCGCATGGATCTTGATCAGCCCGGCTTGAGCGTGAGGCATGCTCTGACTGTTGGCAACGCCTTTGAGGCAATAGGTCAACATGGAAGCAAACATCTCCTTTTGTTTGGAGAAATCATCGCCAAACAACTCTTCCACTTCGGGCAAGTGAACAAAAAGATGGGAATAGAAACGTTCCGCTAACTCTGCTTTCCGAGCAAAAATCGTGGAAAAACTGGACCGCATCTCGTCGACGTCATTAGGATCCATATCCCCCCCTCAACACAACCCAAAACAACACAGCTAAAATTTCATGACTCCCACTTACATCTTTTATGATCCTGTTAGGCAAGAGATAATCAAAAAGCCACCCAGACTTGTTCCGCTAAACTAGGCTTTAGGCCTGAACGGTTCATCAACCGCCAAGCGGGTTTTCTGCGCCGCAAACTAGCCTCCCAACCTGTCCTTGACCAAGTCCCGCGCATGCCTCGCAGCCAGGTGCCTTCCCTGTTCCACCGAGGTCTCACCAAAGCGGATAGACAGGTTACTCCGTGCCGCCGACTGAAGGCATATAGCGCCCAACAACTCTACAGCAACCGCCAGAGCCTCTGCAAAGCCGCCCCCGCGCCATCGCGGTACCGCCTGAACCAATGCGACAAGCGGCTCTAGAAAATCCTGCAACGGGAGAACATCGGCAGCCGAAAGTGCCGCTTGCCCCGGGGCATCAATCAAGGCTCCAATCACCAATGCCGCCGCCGCGCTGTCTTGTAGGTAAAACTCCGACAAAGCCACAAGACATCTTTCAAGCTGGAGTTCGGCTTCTTCTGTGCCCTCCATCGCGGTAAAGAGTAGATGAAGCAAGTCCTGATTCAGCTGGTCAAGGCACGCCCCATAAAGAAGGGGCTTGGATTTGAAGTGATGGAGCAGGGCCTGTTTGGTGACGCCCAATTCTGCGGCAACACCAGCAAGGCTTGTGCCCTGATAACCTCTTGCAGCGAAGTGACGTTTGGCCACTATCAGAAGTTCGTTTCTGGTTTGATGGATAGGTGTCATGGCAGACCTCCAATCAGAAAGGTCAAGCCTAGCACAACCCTTACCACTTGGTAGGTATAAAATCTTACCAAGTGGTAAGGGTTGTTGAAATCTTCCTCAGAAACTAAAAAACATAGTCCCAGACCACATATGCGGCCTGGGACTATATTCACTCCACTCAGGCTCCCTGGAGAAAGCCATGAACAGAAAGGAGTTCACTTCAATTCTGGCTAATTGAGGGGCTGGGCCTCTGCCTCAATCGCAGTCTGCTTTGGACCGGTTGAGCTGATCTCAATCCGTCGCGGCTTGAGCGCCTCGGGCACTTCACGGTGCAGATCAATATGCAGCATACCGTCGGCATGACTGGCACCGATGACACGAACATGATCTGCAAGTGTAAAGCGGCGCTCAAAGGCGCGGGTGGCTATGCCGCGGTGCAGAAAGCTGCGCCCCTCGGCCTCATCTGCCTTGCGGGCAGAAATCACCAAGGCGTTCTCCTTGACCTCCACGGTCAGGTCTTCTTCGCCAAAACCGGCAACAGCAATGGAAATTCGATAGCTATCTGCGGCAGTTTTTTCGATGTTGTAGGGGGGATAACTGGGTTGCCCGACATCATTGCTCAGGGCGCGGTCCATCAGATCAGCGATCTGGTCAAAACCAATGGTTGCACGGTTGAGGGGTGCAAAATCAAGTCTACGCATGTTCTATCCTCATATATGAGCGACATCATCTGCCCTCCCGAATGGGACGGGCGGTTGTGATCTAGGCCCCGGTATCCGGCGACCCTGACACAACATGAAATATGTACGCGCCATCCGATTACAAGGCCCGCTTGCGAGCCCCTGTTAAGCAGAGATATCGCGATTAGGGGATAGGCTCAGCCGCCAGGGCGAACAAACTTGGCGCCACCGGTTGAACGCGCACCACCAACCTGTACTCGCCCCACCCCTTCCGGCATTCGACTGCCAATGCGAGCATTGGTGAGCTGCGCCCGCAGGATCTGCAGCTCCTCCGCCAGAGCGGCCCCCAAGGAGACCCGCTGCCCTTCCACTTCGGCCTTAGCCGAAACCACCGACACAATGCGGGGTTTACCATCGGCGAAGGAAAACACCGGAGCACCGGAAGAGCCAAAATCAACGTCACACGACATAATCAGCACCCCCTCCTGCTTTGCCATTACCGCGCAAAGCTCCTGTATCGAGGGCGCCTCAGAACGGTCATGCGCATATGAGACCACCCCGACATCCGCGCCCTTGCGCGGTCGGCTATCGGTCTGAAACGGTATGACGGTGGTATTGCGGATGGGACGCTGCAATTGCAACAGAGCGATATCCTTGCGCACCCGGTCGGTCGAAACCTCTCCGTCAAAGATATAGCCAGGATGCACAACCGCCCGGGCCACTGTGCGATAGGCCGATGCGCGACCATTGCGCCATCCCGCCAGGAACTCGATAGTCTGCGGTTTGATCCGCGCACCACTGCGGGAATCGTACAGGCAGTGCGCCGCCGTCAGCACCAGATCCGGTGCAATCAATGACCCGGTGCAAAAGCCTTCACCGTTGACATCCAAGCGCCCCACCGCCTCCCAGCCCCGGCCGGCATCAGAGGTCTCCATGCGCTGCAATTGGCTGTCGGCAGCCTGCGCCATCAAGGGCACAAGCCCCATCAGGCCGACCAGCCCGGCGAAACTCTGTCCAATGAACCGAAATCCCAGCAAATCTGTCTCCTCACCTCACTGCTGACAGATCTAGCTGCGAGCTTCGGCAAAAATACGGCATCACCGCATAAAAGACAGCCCCAAAGGCAAATAAATAGGATTTCCCTTTGGAGAGTATTCCGGGGTGCCGCGCCTCAGCGCAGGATTGGCACCTCGTTCATCGGCTTGCTCGCGCCTGTAAGAGCAGCAGGCTTTGGCCCACCTGTCGCCCAATCCAACAGCTCAACCGTATGCAGAATTGGAACATCCGTCGCCGAGCCAATCTGCATCATGCAGCCGATATTGCCCGCAGCAATCAGGTCCGGCGATTTGGCCTCAAGGGTTTTCACCTTGCGCGCTTTCAGCTTGCCTGAAATTTCCGGCTGCATCAAATTATAGGTGCCGGCCGATCCGCAACACAGATGGCTGTCGGCAGGCTCGACCACCTGAAACCCGGCGCGTTTCAGCAGAGTTTTGGGGTGGGTTTTGATCTGCTGCCCATGCTGCAAGGAACAGGCAGCATGATAGGCAACCGTCAGCTCTTTGGCTCCCCCTTCCGGGAACTCCAACTGCATCAACAGCTCAGAGATATCCAAGCTACGCTCAGAAATACGTGCAGCATCGGAGGCCAGCGCATCATTGCGGAACATGTGACCGTAGTCCTTGACCGTTGTACCACAGCCTGAGGTATTGATGACAATGGCATCCAGCCCCTTACCGTCAATCTCCGCACTCCAGGCACGGATGTTCTTGGCTGCTGTAGCGTGGCTTTCCTCTTCACGTCCCATATGATGGGTCAGCGCCCCACAGCATCCCGCCCCTTGCGCCACCACAACTTCGCAGCCCAACCGCGTTAGCAGGCGAATGGTTGCATCATTGATATCGGTGTTCAGCGCCTTCTGTGCACAGCCCGTCATCAGCGCCACGCGTTTCTTTTGCGGTGCTTGGGGGGCAAAGCTTTGCGGATCGTCATTGCGGCTGACCGGCGGGATCTGTTTTGGTGCCATCTCCAGCATCGCCCGCAGCCGTGCATCGGGCATCAACCCCTTAAAGGGGCGCGCAATCTTGGCCCCCAACAGCGCCAGACGAAACCGGCCCGGATAGGGCAAAATCCGCGCCAGAACAGCCCGTAGCAGGCGATCCGTAAAGGGCCGTTTGTAATTCTTGTCAATATAGGCGCGAGCGTGATCCACCAGATGCATATAGTGAACCCCAGAAGGGCAGGTGCTCATGCAAGCAAGACAGCTCAGGCAGCGATCTACATGTTTGACCGTTTTCGCGTCAGGCACGCGATTGTTCTCCAACATGTCCTTGATCAGATAGATCCGGCCACGTGGACTATCCAGCTCATCTCCCAGCACTTGATATGTGGGACAGGTGGCAGTGCAAAAGCCGCAGTGCACGCAGGCGCGCAGAATTTCATTTGAGCGGGCAATACCAGGGTCGGTCAGCTGGTCTTTGGTGAATGTCGTCTGCATGATCTACGCCCCTTCCACGCCAGTTATCTGTCCGGCCCGCATCAGACCCGTGTTCAACACGCCGCGTGGATCAAACCGACGCCGCAACTCGTCAGAAATCACCTCCAACGCCTGTGCCTGCGGTTGAAACCGGCCTATTGCGGCCACCGTTTTTGGTTGGGCGCGCACGAGGGTAGCATGCCCAGAAACCCCAGCGCCCGCTAAACTCGTCCGGATATCCACCCCTTCCGAGGTCAGCGCCCAGATCAGCCCACCGCCCCAGTCAAACTGCAGCGCCTCCGCCTCCAACATCGGCGCAAGTCTCACAGCATCCGACGGCTTCACCGAAATCCGCCAGACATCTCCAACTTGCCCCTGGAAAGCGGCAACATCGCGAATGTCTCGCCAAAGCTCTTCGGTCTTCGACTGGTTATCAACTTCTCCCAAACGGGTCAGTTCCCCTGCCAGCTTTTCCTGGCGATAGCGAACCGAGGGGGCAAAGCCCTCCAGGCGAACATGGGCGAGACCCGAAACCGGATCATACGCAGCACCTGTCACATCATAGGGCGACCCCAGAGCTGTCGACATGACCTGCACAGCTGCTGATAGATCCGTCACAGCGACACTGACAGTCGCGATCGCTTCAGGGAAGGGCAAAACCTTCAACGACACCTCGCTCAACACGCCAAGCGTGCCATAGGACCCTGCCATCAATTTCACCAGATCATATCCGGTGACATTCTTCATCACCCGACCACCGTTTTTGATCACCTGCCCCGCACCATCAACAAAACGCACTCCCAACAGGTAGTCACGGGCCGCCCCCCCCTGAATACGGCGAGGCCCGGAACTATTGACAGCAATGGCACCGCCTATAGTCGGCGTACCTGAACTACCCAACACCCCCCGTGCATCCATCGGCTCAAAGGCCATGCGTTGACCCTCACTGGCCAAAAGCGCCTCGATCTCAGCCATGGGCGTGCCGGCCTTGGCGACCAAAGTCAGGGATCCCGGCTCATATAGCTCAATGCCACTCATCCCCCGCAGCGCCAACTGGTCTCCGTCAACCTTACAACCACGTGTACCGCCTCCCTCAACACACAAGGGAGCCTCTGCACCAACAATGACCTCAGCCAGTTCGGCCTCATTTTTTGGGCTATGCATTTTCATCTTTCCAAAAATATTCTGGGAGTTTGGGGGCAAAGCCCCCATCACGTCGGCAGTCACGCAGTTTTTGTCACTCAGCCGCAAGGGCCGGTACACGACGCTCTTCGGTCACCGATAGCGGAAAAACCTTCGCCGGATTCAGCAACCATTTGGGATCAAAAACATCCTTGACCCAAAGCTGCGCTTCCAAATCCTCTGGTGCATATTGATATAGCATCAAATCACGCTTTTCGATGCCGACACCATGCTCCCCGGTCAGGCAGCCCCCGACCTCAACGCAGAGCTTCAACACCTCGGCACCCAACTTTTCACAGAGTTCAAGATCCCCCGGTTTATTGGCATCAAACAGGATCAGCGGATGCATATTGCCATCGCCCGCATGGAAAACATTGGCCACGTCCAGCCCGAATTCTTTTGACAACTGACCAATGCACCGCAGCACCTGCGGCAAGGAACCAACAGGAATAGTCCCGTCTAGACACATGTAGTCATTGATTTGGCCCATGGCGCCAAAGGCTGATTTTCGCCCCAGCCAGATACGCGCGGCCTCATCTGCATCCCTCGCCTCGCGCAGCTCGACCGGGTTATGGGTCCGGGCGATCTCGATGATCAAATCCAGCTGATGCGCGATTTCCGCGTCGCTGCCCTCAACCTCGATGATCAGCAATGCCTCGCACATCGGGTATCCCGCCTTGGCAAAGGCCTCGCAGGCCTCAATGCAGGGGCGATCCATAAATTCAATCGCAACAGGCAAAACGCCAGCCTTAATAATGTCGCTGACGCAGGCCCCTGCCACCTCATTGCTGTCAAAGCCGATCAAAACCGGGCGAGCCCCCTCGGGTTTGCGCAGGATACGCAGCGTTGCCTCTGTCACCACCCCAAGCTGGCCCTCGCTGCCACAGATCACACCCAACAGATCCAGGCCAGCCGCATCCAGATGAGCACCGCCAATCTCCACCACGGTGCCATCCATCATCACCATGGTCACCCCAAGCAGGTTATTGGTGGTCACACCGTATTTCAGACAATGCGCCCCGCCTGAGTTCATAGCGATATTGCCGGCAATGGCGCAGGCCAGCTGACTGGACGGATCGGGCGCGTAGAAAAACGCCTCTTCCTCCACCGCTCCAGAGACGCTGAGATTGGTCCGCCCTGATTGCACCCGGATCACTCTATTGTCGTAATCGGTTTCCAGCACCTCATTCATCCGCGCCACGCCGAGGATCACGCTATCCGCCGTAGGCAAGGCGCCCCCTGCCAGTGAGGTGCCGGCCCCGCGCGGCACCACGGGGACTCCTTCCTCATGGCAGATCCGCAAAACATCAGAAACTTCCTGCGTTGTCCGCGGCAGCACTACCAAGAGCGGTGGGCAGCGATAGGCTGCCAAGGCGTCGCACTCATAGGCACGGGTCTCCATTTCATCCTGAATCAGAGCATCGCTGGGCAGCACCGCTGCAAGTCGTGCGGCTAGATGTGTTTTGCGGGCCAAAATGGTTGCATCGGGGACAGGCATCTCCATGGGGCTCTCCTTTGGTGGTGCTCTATTTGGTAAAGTATTATTACCAATTTAGACTATTAAGCAAGCACGAAGTGCTCACACCCCCCAGGTACAGCGCGCAGACACGCCTTTGTGACTGTACCAAAGCGCTACTATGACTAGGCTAAGTCCATGAAAAAATTTCCGATCACCCTCCTGTTTACCCTCTTGGCGCTGCCTGTATTCGCCGATGAACCAAAAATCGAAGCTGTCACAGCGGTGCAGTCTGGTGCCAAGTGGCGATTTGATGTCACCCTGTCTCACCCCGATACGGGCTGGGACCACTATGCGGATGGTTGGCGCGTGTTAGACATGCAGGGCAATGAATTGGGGCTGCGGGTTCTGGCGCACCCGCATGAACAGGAACAGCCCTTCACAAGATCACTCTCTGGCCTCTCAATCCCTCAGGGCGTTAAACAGGTCCAGATACAGGCGCGATGCCAGGTCGATGGCTGGGGAGATCAGCTTTTTACTGTCGACCTAGAGTAGCGCCTCGCCACCGCCGGAACACAAGCGCCCGCCACGTTGATTAGGGCAGCCGCTGAAGGGAACCTTGCAGCATTCTCTATCTTGTGACACAGGTCAGGCACTCCGCCATAGCCACAGAACGACACGGGACTTCCTGCCATGACAGCCACCAAACGCATCGTCCTTTCCAGCGATCATGCCGACATTCAGCTTCGCCAGACCATTGCCGATCACATCGCAAGCCAGGGCTGGAACGTGTTGGATATCGGCCCCACCACCTCGGAAAGCACTGATTACCCCAAACACGGCCGCGAAGCCGCCGAGCGCGTGGCCTCAGGGGAGTGTGATCTGGGCATTATCGTCTGTGGAACGGGCCAGGGCATCATGATGGCCGCCAATAAGGTCAAAGGCATCCGTTGCGGCGTCTGCGCTGATACGTTCTCTGCCCGGATGATCCGCCAGCACAACGACGCCAACATGCTGTCACTCGGCGCCCGCGTTGTGGGCAAAGGCCTGGCGCTGGATATCGTCGACGCCTTCCTGTCGGCGGAATTTGAAGGCGGCCGCCATGCCACACGTATGGAAATGATCGAACCAACTGAGGGCTAATAGTTTACAGCTCCTGCGCCCAGGCGCAGGGGCGTCACCTCAAACCCGGTGATAGGGACTGCCCGACAAGATGGTTGCAGCGCGGTAGATCTGTTCCGCCAGCATCACCCGCACCAACATATGTGGCCAGACCATCTTGCCAAAAGAGAGTGAAAAATCTGCCTCGGCGCGCAAACTGGGATCAATGCCGTCTGCGCCACCAATGATCAGCGCCAGATCCTGACGTCCGGAATCGCGCCAGCTGCCCAGGCGGTCGGCAAAATCGGGCGAACTGAGCAGCTTGCCCCGCTCATCCAGAGTGCAGATCACGGCCCCCTTGGGCAGAGCTTTGCGCAACAAACCCGCCTCAGCTGCCATACCTGCGTTTTTCTTGTCTTCGACCTCGACAATACGCGCCGGGCCAAGGCCCAACGCCCGTCCAGTACGGTCAAAGCGGGTCAGGTAGTCATCAATCAGGGTCTTTTCTGGACCAGCGCGCAACCGGCCTACCGCGCAGATATGTACACGCATCGTAGAAGCTCTCGCTGAAATTACGACCCGCCGGGCCCCGTCGCATTAAGATAGCACAAAGGATGGCACCAATCAGGGCCCCACCCTCGCAATCAAAACTTTTAGGCGCCGTCCTGGCCCGGCGTCATACCTGGCTGCCACAGCTTTTCGATCTGATAGAACTCGCGCACTTCCGGCCGGAACAGGTGTACGATGACATCGCCGGTATCGATCAGGACCCAATCGCCGGTATCACGGCCCTCTACCTTGCTGAGAATGCCATATTCCTGCTTCAAGCGATCGGTCAGCTTTTCGGCGATACCGGCCACTTGGCGGCTCGAACGGCCCGTTGCAATGACCATAAAGTCGGCAATTGCTGTCTTGCCGCGCAGATCAATCTGCACGACATCTTCAGCCTTGTCATCATCCAGAGAGCTCAGGATCCGCTCCAGCAATACCAGATTGGTTGGGCGGCTCTTGGCAGCGGTCTCTGCTGCTTCGCTAGCAGCGGCTGCTGCCGCTTGAGGTTCGGTCGACAGAACACTGTCCTCCATAAGGCGCGCCGACCCTC
>CAJXIL010000079.1 GCA_913054455.1 uncultured Roseobacter sp. | reverse complement strand
TGATCGAATCCGGTGTTATCGTTCCCGAGAACCTGGTCGACTCCAAAATTGCTCTGGTCTACGGCCAGATGAACGAACCTCCCGGTGCGCGTATGCGGGTTGCTCTGTCGGGTCTGACCCTGGCGGAACAGTTCCGTGACGACAGCGGCTCGGACGTTCTGTTCTTCGTGGACAACATCTTCCGCTTCACACAGGCAGGTTCCGAGGTTTCGGCTCTCTTGGGTCGTATTCCTTCGGCGGTTGGCTACCAGCCAACACTGGCCACTGACATGGGTGCGATGCAGGAACGGATCTCTTCGACCAAAAACGGTTCGATCACCTCTGTTCAGGCCGTCTACGTTCCTGCGGATGACCTTACTGACCCTGCACCAGCGACCTCCTTTGCGCACCTGGATGCGACAACCGTTCTGGATCGTGCGATCTCGGAAAAAGGTATCTATCCTGCGGTTGACCCACTGGGTTCGACATCGCGTCTGCTGGATCCGCTGATCATTGGTGACGAGCACTACACCGTTGCCACTGACGTTCAGCAGATCCTTCAGCGCTACAAATCGCTGCAAGACATCATCGCCATTCTTGGTATGGACGAGCTTTCCGAAGACGACAAACTGGCTGTGGCCCGTGCGCGTAAGATCGAACGCTTCCTGTCCCAGCCGTTTGACGTTGCTAAAATCTTCACCGGTGCCGACGGTAAGCAGGTTCCGCTGGAAGACACTATCGCGTCGTTCAAGGCCGTTGTGGCTGGCGAATACGACCACCTCCCCGAAGGCGCCTTCTACATGGTTGGCGGCATCGATGAAGTGATCGCAAAAGCCGAGAAAATGGCTGCTGACGCGGCCTAAGGAGGGCCCTGATGGCTGATACCATGCAATTTGACCTCGTAAGCCCTGAGCGCAGCCTTGCTTCGCTCCAGGTGAACGCGGTGCAGATCCCTGGCGCGGAGGGTGACATGACGGCAATGCCGATGCATGCACCCACCATCACCACCCTGCGTCCGGGTGTCCTGCGGGTTGAAAGCTCGCAAGGCACTTCGGAGTTCGTGGTCACTGGCGGTTTTGCCGAAATCAGCGCTGAGGCCCTTTCGGTCCTGGCTGAAAAGGCATTCCCAATGGATGAGATGACCCGTGCCCATCTGGACGAGCTGATCGAAGAGGCTCGGAACATGTACAAAACCGCGCAGGACGCGGAGCAGCCCCACGACATCGTCGAGGAAGCCGCCAAACTCCTGTCGGACATGGAGGCCCTGGGCACCCATATGAGCCTGTAACGGCCCGTAGGATCACGCCCAGTGTGTTCTCGAGAATTAGAAACCGGCCCGTCATCGTGATGGGCCGGTTTTGTTTTTTGAATCTTAGAATTTTTTGGTCTTTAATGGCCGAACCGCCATTTCGCGCGGATAGACCAAAGCTGGAACGATAAGACATGCAACGACTACGCAACCCACGCACCGGAATTGACCAGGGCGATCTGGTGCTGTTTTCCGAGTTCGACAGTGGCGGCAGCATGTGGACCGGGGAGGGCGCCCGTGAGCGCCGCAAACTGGTGCGTTTTAAAGAGGCCTATCGCCGCCCGCCGGCCGTGCAGGTCTCAATCTCGCTCTGGGATATGGATACCAACGCCGCCATCCGGGCTGAGCTGGTGGCGGAGAAGATCACCACAACGGATTTTGAAGTGGTGTTTCGAACCTGGGGCGATAGCCGCATCGCCCGCCTGCGCACCGCCTGGATCGCCATGGGAGAACTGCCCTTCGATGACGACTGGGATGACGTGGACTGAGGGTTGCGGCTACCGGGGGCTTGCGTGAATCCAATTCGGCTGTCGCTGTGGTTCTTGTGTTGCGGTGAAGGTTCACTAAGCGGGACAATGTGAGCTTTCGCTGCGCTTGCGCCAATGGCTGCTATGACCTCATGTCTGGTGGCGAGCTTTGATATTGTCGAAGCTCGCCACTATATTGCAGTGCGCAGCGGCGTCAGCGTTCAAGGATGTGTGCTATTACGGAAAGAGACACCTATCCGAAATGGACTTGCATTCTATCTAGCCCCATTTCATCTCGCCGGTCAGAACCTTTGCGCCGATGTCCAAGGCCATGCCCATTCCCAATTCGGGATAGCGGGCTCGCATTGCCGCATTCAGCTCTTCGGATGTCGTGGCTTTTGCCAATTCGTCTTCTACAGCCAATAGATAGGCTTTGGTGAACGCGACAGCGTCAAGGCCAAGCGGCGCGTCAGGTGTCATGTGACCCGGCACAACGATCTGAGGTGCGCGTGCGATAATGGCGTCCAAGTTGGCAATCCATGCCGCGCGCTCCTCTTTTGTTTGCGTGTCGGCCAGCCAAACATGGGTGCCTGAAAAGACCATCACACCGCCAAAAACAGCCTGCAGGTCTTCGCTCCAGATGTAGCGGCGATTGGCGAAACCTGCCGCTGGCACGATGTCGAGCTTATAGCCATCCACGATCAAAGTTGTGCTATCGTCAACGTCGGGCATGACCACATCATCAACAGATTGTGGGCCGTTTTCACCAAGCTTCGGTCCCCATGTTTCGACCTTCTTGGCGACATTTGCGTTGATCGCAGCAACAGTTTCGCTTGCCGCGATGACCCGCGCCTCTGGAAAGGCCTCTACGATCGGGCGCAGGCTAAAGTAGAAATCAGGGTCGCTTTGGCTGACATAGATTGTCGTCAGTGTTTTGCCGGTGGATTTGATCGCGTCGGCCAAAGCTTGGCCGTCTGACAACGTAAACCCGCCGTCGATCAGGACAGCCTCGGACGGGCCGGACACCAAGACCGGCGCGCGATAAAAGCCGTTTTCCCCGGCTGGGAAGTGCGTCCAGCTGAGGCCGTCTTCGTGTGCAAGCGACACGTTGGGCGCGACAATGGCGGTAACGCCAGCGGCTGCAGTCATTTTGAGGAGTGTTCTACGGTTCATTTTTGCAATCCTTCTGAAGGGGTTAAGCCAGCTTGAGAGCGGCTAGGATGTTGTCGGGTCCGGCATAGAGCGCGCTGGCGTCAAGGATGGTTGGCGCGCCGTTGACGGTTGCGATCAAGGAAGGAACGCCTTGTAATCCGTAGGCGTTCATCAGATCGCGGGCCGCAGCTGTGCGGGCGTTTACAAAGTGCAACAGAGCGTCATCTGCCGCGAGAAGACGCGCGCTGGCGTCCGTTAGGCCCAGATCGGTCAAAATACCCGCTACAACAACGGCCGACGTCACGTCTTTGCCGTCCTTGTATCGTGCTGATTGAATAGCTGTGAGGGCGTCGATCACGCGATCAGCGGCGCTTGCGGCAACTGTGGCGACAGCACGTGTTGCGACCGTTGAGTCCAGCAAAGCATCCTCTGCGGCCAGCACTTTGGTGCGGTAATCTTCGCTGAATGGCTGCCCGCTGAGCGCGCCGATGCGCTGATCCATCGCCCAGGCCTGCGCGGCAAAGCTTTTCATCGGCTTTGCGCCTGAGCCAGAAAACAGGCCCGTTGCCATAGGCTGCAGGTCAATTTCGGGGTGTTTCGCCAAAGCTTTGAGCGAAGCAGAGGCCCCATAGCACCAGCCGCACAACGGATCGAAGAGGTATTGTAAAGTCACTGTCTGTGTCATGTTTTGTCTCCTTTGAAGGGTATATGGGCCTACCGATTGTCAATAATAAGATGAACAATCTTGACAAAGCGTTTGCTTAAAGCTAACAGTTTCATCATGTTAAAAGCACGCAATCTGAACAGGCTGGCCTATTTCGCGGCTGTGGTGGAAACGGGATCGTTTACGCGGGCCGCTGAACGGTTGGGGGTGACCAAAGCTGTGGTCAGCTCGCAAGTGACGCAATTGGAACAAGAGCTAAAAACAACCCTCTTGGTGCGTAACACTCGCAAGGTCAGCACGACCGAAGCGGGGCTGGCATTTTACACCCGCTGCGCGTCAATCCTGCATGATGCAGATGATGCGTTTAGCGAGTTGTCGCAGCTTTCAGACCGACCTTTGGGCACATTGCGCATGACCGCCCCCCATGACTACGGCACCGCAATTGTGACCCCCGTGGTCGCCGCTTTTCGGTCCAAATACCCCGAGTGCAAGGTTGAACTGCATCTTGGGGACAGCCACAGCGATCTGATGTCAGGCGATCTTGATTTGGCTATTCGTGTGGGCTGGCTGCGGGATTCTGGTTTGATTGCCCGCAAAATCAGCGGCTTTCAACAGTTGTTGGTCGGGGCGGCCACAGACAAGGCCCGGCTTGACGCAATCGCACACCCCGATGATCTGACATCGCTCGATTTCATTGCCAACCTGTCCTTGTCTGATCCGCTGCAATGGACGTTTGAAAACAAAGCAATGCAAAGTGTGTCTGTGACACTGGCAAACACTCTCGCCATCGACAGTGCGCCGGCAATTCTGGAAGCGGTTAAAGGCGGCGCAGGGGGTGCAATTTTGCCTGACTATTTAGTGCGTAAGGATGTGCAGGGCGGAAGACTGATACAGATTTTGCCGCAATGGACTTTGCCCGAAGGTGGCATATTTGCTGTCTACCCCGCCGCCAAATACCGCCCCGTCAAGGTCACCGCTTTTGTCGACATGTTGCGCGACGCTTGACACTGTAGAACGAAATGGAGTTGCGGTCAGAAAACGGACGGGTTTCTACAACCGCAGACGCCCAAATGTCGCCCTTGACCGTAAGCCTCCTGTCGTGATCGATCGACAGAAATATGAAACAACCATCCCTGATCGGCAGTTCCAAAACACGTCTTGAAATGCTCACTTTGAACCGGATTACAGACCTTCGTTCACCACGCAGCATGGGTCAATATGGGCTCATTGCTGACCTTGAGATGGAAGCTGTGCTCTTGCAGCATTACCACTTACTTAATAAAAAAGGCCCCGGCAGAGTGCTGCGCGGGGCCTTTGTGATGAGGGTGATGCGGGCTTAGACGCCGTTGGAATACAGCGACTCGTAGATCGGGATCAGGGTCTTGTCCTCAAACAGCGAGGACACCGAGGTGCCGTGCCAGATGTTCAGGATCGCCTGGGTGAACAGCGGTGCTGTTGGCAGGATGCGGATGTTTGGCGCATTGCTCACGGCTTCGGTGGGCTGGATGGAATCGGTCAGCACAAGTGACTTCATCACCGAATTGGTGACGCGCTCCACCGCTGGGCCGCTCATCACGCCGTGGGTGATATAGGCGTGGACCTCCTTGGCGCCGTTGTCCAGCAGCACCTGGGCCGCCTTGCACAGGGTGCCGGCTGTGTCGCACATATCGTCGATGATCAGGCAGATCTTGTCCTGAACATTGCCGATGACGGTCATCTCAGCCACTTCGCCAGCTTTTTCACGGCGCTTGTCGACGATCGACAGCGGCGCATCGATGCGTTTTGCCAGTTCACGGGCGCGGGCAACGCCGCCAACATCAGGCGAGACCACCATCAGGTCATCCATCTGGTCCTTGAACTGATTTTTAACATCCAGTGCAAAAATCGGCGAGGCATAGAGGTTGTCCACCGGAATATCAAAGAAGCCCTGGATCTGTGCGGCATGCAGATCCATGGTCAAAATCCGCTCGATGCCTGCGCCAGTCAGCATATTGGCAACCAGTTTGGCAGAGATCGGCGTGCGCGCCTTGGTGCGGCGGTCCTGACGGGCATAGCCGAAATAGGGGATCACAGCGGTGATACGTTGCGCGGATGAGCGGCGCAGGGCATCCGAGATGATCAAGAGCTCCATGAGGTTGTCATTGGCCGGATTGGAGGTCGGCTGAATGATAAACATGTCCTCGCCGCGCACGTTCTCGTAGACCTCTACAAAGATCTCGCCGTCGTTGAAGCGTTCAACGCGGGCATCAACCAGACCTTGGTCGACACCGCGGTGCATGCTCATACGGCGGGCAATAGAATTGGCAAGAGGGAGGTTGGCGTTCCCAGCGATAAGCTTGGGTTCGTTCAAAGTCGGCATTGGCTGATATCCCCGGCAGCAATGGCTATGTGACAGATTCGTGATCTTGCTCACCGCTTAACATGTGCGTAGCTTTCAGCCTAGTTCTAAGCGGGAGAAAACCTCAAATGGCCACCATCGATTATTACTTCTCGACCCTGTCACCCTATGCCTACTTGGCCGGGACACGGTTGGAGGCCGCGGCGGCGCGACAGAATGCCCAGATTAATTACAAGCCGATGGACATCGTGACGCTCTATGGCAGGACGGGTGGTGCCCTGCCTAATGAACGTCACGTCTCGCGGCAGGAGTACCGGTTGATCGAATTGGAGCGTCAGGCCAAAAAGAATGGGCTGGAAATCAATCTAAAACCTACCCATTGGCCAACCAATCCGGCACCGTCCTCTTATGCCATCATCGCTGCGCAAGCGGCGGGGGGCGGCGATATGGGAGCCTTGGTGCATGGTTTGATGCGTGCTGTCTGGGCGGAGGAGCGCGATATTGCCCAGGATGAGGTGATCAAGTCTTGTCTGCAAAGCGCCGGCTTTGACGCGGCGCTGGCGGATAGCGGGCTCTTGGCCGGCGCTGAGAGATATGCGCAAAACCTCGAGGACGCCCTGAGCGCAGGCGTTTTTGGCGCGCCTTTCTATATCACCGGGGATGGCGCGCGGTTTTGGGGCCAGGATCGGATCGAAGACCTGGAACAGCATTTGGCGGGGTAAACCAGCACCTAGATGCATCATCCTAGGCCAGAAGGTTGGCCTGGGACAGTTAGACAGCAAGAGAACAAAAATGAAGGATGGCAGTTTGAGCGACGTTTATTCCCGCAGTTTTGGTGCGGGGCCACGCCGGGTTCTGGCCGTACATTGTTCGCTTGCGCATTCCGGTGCCTGGCGCGGCCTCGCCGATGCCCTACAGGATGAGATCACCCTCACGGCATTTGACATGTATTCGCATGGTCGCAGCCCGGATTGGGATGAAACAGGGGACTATCAAACCGCCAATGTCGAGGCCGGTTTGGCGCTGTTGGAGGCAGAGCCCGAGCCCGTAGATCTGATTGGCCATTCTTTTGGCGCAACCGTGGCCCTGCGCATGGCACAGGCACGTCCCGAGAAGGTCCGGAGCCTGGTGTTGATTGAGCCGGTGCTCTTTGCTGTGACCAGAGCAGAGGCGCCAGAGTTACAGGCGGCGCTGGAGGCGCAGGAGGCCCCCTTCAATGCCCTGTTTCAGGCGGGGGAGGTTGAGCAGGCGACGCGATTGTTCAATCGGATGTGGGGCACTGGCGAGCCAAAATGGTCGGATCTTCCTGAGCCGGCACGGGCCGCTATGGTGCGGGCCATGCAGGCGGTCCCCAAGAGTTATGAGGTGCTCTATCTGGACACAAAAGGCGTGCTTGAGCCGGGTGCATTAGCACCTGTCGAGATGCCGGTACTCTTGCTGAGCGGAGCGGAAAGCCAGCCGGTAATGCCCCTGATTAACGAAGGTCTGGCGCGGCGCCTGACGCAGGCGCGCTGCGAAGTGGTGGAGGGGGCGGGGCATATGCTTCCCATCACCCATGCGGGTATTACCGCAGGCTTGCTCAATCGGTTCTGGTCGGACCTGGGCTGAATGCCGCGAGAGGGGGGGGGCGCTGCCCCCCTGCGCCCAGTGGGCGCATCCCCCCGGAATATTTTTGGAAAGGTGAAAGGGGCTGCAGAGGCCGTTATGGTTTTTGGCACGCTGCTTCTTTGCAGATTTCAGAACGAAGATCAGGTCTGGGTAGCCAAAGCCAAAAAGTGATCGATCTGGTCTTTGCTGATTGCCCAGTCGCAGACAAACCGGGCCGCGACCAGCTCTGTTGGGTCGCCCTCCAGTGGGCCATCCCAGAGGTGATAGGCGGCGCCCGCATCAAACAGACGTTGGTGGGTGGCGCGGGGCAGGGCGGCAAAAATCATATTGGCCTGGGGGTCGTGTAGGAAAGGGGCATTGGCCCGGCGCAGCCCTTCGACCAGATAGGCGCAGTTCTGATTGGCTTTGATCGCATTTTCTCGCCAGAGGTCATCGGTAAGATAGGCCAACATCTGCGCGGAGAGATAGCGGTGTTTGGAGAAGAGATGTCCGCCGCGTTTGCGCCGCAGTTCGAACTCCCAGGCTTTAGCAGGGTCAAAGAAAATCACCGCTTCCACCCCCATAAGGCCGTTTTTGGTGCCCCCAAAGGAGACCGCATCCACGCCGGCCTTCCAGGTCATCTCGGCTGGGGTGCATCCCAGCGCCACCATGGCATTGGTAAAGCGGGCGCCATCCATATAGAGGGGAAGATTGAAGGCTTTGGCGACCGTTGAAAGCTCATGCAGCTCTGCCAGACTATAGATGGTGCCGCGTTCGGTTACCTGGGTGAGCGAGACCGGGCCGCGTTGTGGTCCGTGGACGCCGCGGGTTTCTTCCTTGGCGATTGTGGCGCGCAGGGCGGTCGCTGTCATCTTGTCATCAAATCCAGGCGCGCCCGGCACCAATGTCAGTTTGGCGCCAGCCGTATAGAATTCCGGCGCGTTGCATTCATCCTCGTGGATATGGGCGGTGGGAGTGCAAAAGATGGTTTCAAAGGGCTGGCAGAGCGTCGAGAGCGCCAGAGCATTGGCGGCGGTTCCGGTGGCCACCAAGAAAACGGAGGCCTCTGGAGCTTCAAAGATCTCGCGGATCCGAGACGTTACCTCCGCCATTTCTGCATCGGCGCCATAGCCCATGGCGTAGCCGGTATTGGCCTCTGCCAGAGCGGCCAATACTTGGGGTGGCACCGGGCCGGAATTGTCAGAGGCAAAAAACATCAGATGGGCTCCTCGATGATATGGTCTTCCCAGTCTTCTTCTGGGGTGTCGAATTCGGAAACCGTCCAGCCGCGCACTGAGACGCCTGCGGCATGGGGGCTGTTAGGGTCGCCTGTCAACAGCGGGTGCCACTGCGGCAGCGGATTGCCCTCCCAGAGCAGGCGGTAGGCGCAGGTTTGCGGCATCCAATAGGCGTGGCTGTCCAGGTTGTCGGGCTTGAGCACGATGCATTCCGGAATGAACTGGTGGCGGTTTTCATAATGGGCGCATTGGCAGGATTGGTCGTCGAGCAGACGGCAGGCCACGCGGGTCAGGGCGACTTCACCGCTGTCTTCGTCTTCCAGTTTGTTGAGGCAGCATTTGCCACAGCCATCGCAAAGCGCCTCCCATTCCTGCTGGTTGAGCTTGTCCAGGGGTTTCTTTTCCCAAAAGCGCTTGCCCAGACCTTGGCGATCAATGCCCTCGCTCATGTGTTGGCCTGCACTTCTATCGGGGCTTCTACGTCAAGGATGTGGCGAGCACGGGCGCAATCAGCCTCCATCTGTGCGATCAGCGCCTCCAGCCCGTCAAATTTCATCTCGGGGCGCAGGTAGTCCACCAGAGCGACCGAAAGCGTGGCGCCATAGAGATTGCCGGTGAAATCAAACAGGAAGGTTTCGATATTGGGGTGGGAGCCGTCAAACATCGGCCGAACCCCAACAGAGGCCGCGCCTTGGTAACTGCCTGTGTGGGGACCATCCAGCACATCCACCAGCACCGCATAGACGCCAAAGGCAGGCGGGTGCAGCCCGTCAATGGACATATTGGCGGTGGGAAAGCCCAGATCACGACCGCGCTGTTCGCCACCAATCACTTCGCCTTCGATGCGGTGCCAATGGCTAAGCATAGCTGCTGCATCACGGGGGCGTCCCTCGCTGAGTGCAGTGCGGATGGCGGTAGAAGAGACGGTATCAGCTGAGTGTTCCATCAAGGGCGCGATGGTGACGCCAAAGCCCATTTCTGCGCCAAAGCGTTGCAGATCCTCAGCGGTGCCGCTTCGACCCTTACCAAAGCAGAAGTCAGCGCCAACAACCACATGGGCTAGGCCCAGGCCTTGGGAGATGACTTTGCGGGCAAAATCTTCGGGGGGGAGGCCGGAGAGGGCGGCGTTGAAGTTCAGCTGATAGAGCCGTTCAACCCCCAGCTTTTCCAGCCTAGAGGCGCGGGCCTCTGGGGACATCAGTCGAAAGGGCGGGGCATTGGGCGCGAAAAAGGCGCGTGGGTGGGGCTCAAAGGTCATCACCCCGAGTGGTGCATCCGGCGCGGCCGCACGGGCCAGGTCGATCACCGATTGGTGGCCCCGGTGGACGCCGTCAAAGTTGCCGATCGCGACGCTGGCGCCACGGTCTTGCTGCTCTACAAATTGATAGTCTCGGATGATGCGCATAACGCCTGCCTAGCGCTCTGCACAGAGGCTTGCAAGTCTCGGCGTTACGGAAGTTTGAAGGAGGCCATGTCAGCCTCCCGCTAGGCCTTGGTTGGGCCTAGTCGAACTTGCGCGATGGCGCCATGACCATGGCTTCGCCGACCAGAACCTTTTTGCCATCCACCATGCAACGGCAATCCAGTTTGACCCGGCGTTTGTCGATGACAATATCCGTGACCTCGACCTCAGCCAGCACCAGATCACCTGGGCGTACCGGAGCGAGGAATTTCAGCGACTGGCTCATGTAGATGGTACCATGGCCCGGCAGCTGCTCGCCAATGACCGCAGAGATCAGGCCTGCGGTGAGCATGCCATGGGCGATACGGCCTTGAAAGATGGTGTCCTGGGCGTAGTCGTCATCCAGATGAACAGGGTTGCGGTCGGTGGAGACCTGGCTGAACATCTCGATATCCTCGTCGGTGATCACTTTGCGGACAAAGCGTGTCATACCCATTTCGATGTCTTCGATGCAGATGGTTCCGCGTGGCATGTTGTCCAACATGGTGTCCTCCATGAGCCCTCCCCTGCGGGTCGGCTTGAAATTTTATAGCGACCTTGGGGCGCTTGCTGGCAACTTTATTACTTTGCAGGTGCAGAAAATCAAGAGGTTTTTCGAGAGGATCTGTCTGCTCAAAATTGTGATCATGCAGGTGTTGTTCATAAAAAAATCGGCACCCTGAAACCTGGTGCCGATTGCCATGTACCTTTTAAGCCCCTGTAAAGTAATCGCTAATGACTTAACGGAGGAAGCCGATGCTAAAGGTTGGTGCTGAACTTTCCTGTTCGAGGTAAGCAGATAGCGCTGCGGCATCGGGTTGGGTGGTTGTTTTAGTTTCCCGCGCGGCCAGCCCGCCGGTGATGAACAGGGAATCGATCCCCTCTCCCATGGCACCGGCGATATCCGTGTGTGGACCATCGCCAATCGCTAGAATATCGCCATCTGCGATATCACTGCCCAGTTCGGCCAAACGACGGCGGGCGAGATCGTAGATTGGGGGGTGTGGCTTGCCAAAATAGAGGCTCTCTCCCCCCATTTCGGTATAGAGCCGGGCCAGCGCCCCGGCGCACCATTCCCGCTTTTCGCCGCGATCAACGATGATGTCGGGATTGGCGCAGAGCAGTTTGAGGCCTTTTTGCTTGGCAAACAGGAAATCGGCCCGGTTCACATCGGGATCGGCCATGGTGTCAAAGGGGCCGCAGCAGACGATGCCTTCGGCCTCTGCCAGGGGGACGCGGGTGATTTCAACTGGATCGTGAATGACATTCAGGGGTTCAAAGAACCCTTCGTCGCGTTGCCATTCCCCCATGAAATAGACCTTGCTGCCTACCGCTCCGGTAAACATGGCCGAGCGCGCAGAATCGCCAGAGGTGGCAATGGTGTCATAGGCATCCTCTGGGACGCCAAACTGTTCCAATTGCAGGGCGACCCCGGCGCGGGGTTTCGGGGAGTTAGTGACCAGCACTACAATGCCGCCACGACGGCGATAGGCCTGCAGTGCTGCAACAGCCTCCGGGTAGGCGGTGATCCCATTGTGAACACAGCCCCAGAGATCGACAAAAAGCGCGCTGTAGGGGGCAGAGGCCTCTGCGAGGGTTTCAATGATGCGAGTCATATATGCGCCTTTCCTGTCTGCGCCGCGCCGCCTGGTTGTGACGGGGCTATGCAGGGCTAGATATGACCGAGTTTCGACGCTGGCGCCACCGGGAAACGCGCGGGCCGCTGCGTCGCAGAAAAAACCGCCGGCAAGTCGGAAGCCAAATGCCAGGTAGGGGCGTGCCGCATGGCATTTATTGACTGAGACTGTGGACCGGCGGCACCTTAACGGCGCCGCTGGCCAGAGGTCGCAGGGTACGCTTAGGCAGCTTTTTTCAGTGCTTTCTTAGCGGCCTTCAGTTTTTCTTCCTGACGGGCCACTTTGGCGGCGCGCAGTTTGACTTCTTTTTTCAGGTCTTTGATTTTTGCTTTTTTAGCGTCTGCTTTTTTGCTCATGACATATGTCCTTAGTCTTAGGTTTCAGAAGTAGTGCTGTCATGCTCACTTAGGAAGCCTCGAATGAAGCGGCGAATTTCGCGCGCGGCACTGGTGTCCAGCCCGTCGCAAAGATCCACAAAAGCGTCCCGCTCCTCCTTCGATATTCGAATGATGAGTTGAGCGTCCTTGCGTCCCTTTTTTATCTTCTCGGCTTTGGCCATTTGTGGCTCCTTGTTGAGCGCCTTTTTTGTTACTACAATGTAGTGTCAATGTATATACAAAATTGACCTCTGAACTAATTTGGTAATTCTTTTATGACAGCTGCCCACTCCTGCACGCCAGTGGTTTAGGCTTCGCTTGGCGTAAATCATGCGCATTGCAACACCCGCGCCAGTCTTGGCTACAAAAAAGGGCGCCCCGGTTGGGACGCCCAAATGCTTTCACCACGCGTGGCGACCAGAAAGGATTAGACCTTGAGGTTGGGAATGATCTGCTTTTTACGGCTCATGATGCCAGGCAGGACAACGGCGTCGCCCTCAACAGTGGCGCCAAAGCTTTTTTCGGCGACGGCTTTGACCAGATCGTTGGGAACCAGCAGGGTGGCTTCTTCGTTCAGGATGTCGACCACAAACAGCAGCACCTGATCAACGCCATCTTCGCTGGCAACGGTGGTCATGGTTTCCATCAAGCTGGTCTTGCGGTCCAGAACCACGCCGGGAGCGGTGGTTTCCAGAACCGAGACGCGGAACTTAGTGCCCTCAACTGCGTATTCTTTGCTGTCCATGCGCAGCAGTTCTGCGTCAGAGAAGGACGAGACGTCGGATTTAGCGGCGAACATATCAGCAGCATATGCGGCGATATCGATGCCCAGATCCGCGGCCAGCTTTTCCGCGACGGCGCGGTCGTGATCGGTGGTGGTGGGGGAGCGGAACTCCAGCGTGTCCGACAGGATGCAGGTCAGAGCGGCGCCTTTGACGGCTTCGGGCATCTTAGCCATGTCGTCGCCGATCAGATCATACATGATGGTGGCGGTGCAAGCGAGAGGGCGGATGGTGATGTCGATGGGACCTTTGGTTTCCAGGCCGCCAACCAGCTTGTGGTGGTCGATAATGGCCTGAACATCTGCGCCATTGATATTGGCGGGCAGCTCGGCGGGGTTGTTGGTGTCGACGATGACAACCGCCTGATCGTCGGCGACATCGGCGATGATCTCAGGCTTGTCCAGGTTCCAGCGCTGCAGCATGAAAGCGGCTTCGGTGTTTGGCTCACCCAGCAGTTTGGCTTCGGCAGCAACACCTTTTATCTCATTCAGATACCAGGCCCAGATAATTGGGGAGCCGGTGGAATCGGTGTCGGGGGATTTATGGCCAAAAACTTGGACGGTCATGATGCTATCCTATGAACAAATGAGAGTTTGCGCGCCTTATAGCAGGGAGAAATGACTTGTCACCCCATCAGAGCCGCAATGCGGCAATGTGGTTGGCGCAGTGCTATGTAAAACCAGCGGGATATGCTGCGGCTGAGACGTGATCTGAGCCCTAAAACGCTGCGCGCGTTAGACTGTAACCCCGATTTTTCAGCAGGTTGAGTACGCCGTTTTCACCTGGCAAATGGAGGGCACCAACGGCAACCACCAGGTTGTTGCCTGCGCTGGCTTCGATGACTGGGATCCAGGCCTTATTGCGGCGCACGAGCAGGTCATTCATGGCCTGATCCCAAAGGAGCTTTGCCTCTTCTTCGTCGAAGATAGCGTTTTGATAGAACCGCCGCTCAATCATCGCCAGATAGTGCCAGGCGGTTTCCTCAAAGTAGCTGTGTGTGAGTGTGACGTATTCGTCAGTCCCCTGTCCCATCAAGCTGAGGGTGAGTTGAATTTGGCGAACCTGTTCATCCAATGGGTCGGAATTCATGGACTGAAAGACGTCTATTGGGTCCTCCAGGGAATTCATGGCGATGTCCGCCGCTTGGGCTTGCTTTTGCAAGCGCTTGTCCAGGCCCAACTCTTTTGCGTTCGTACCTTTGAGGCAGAGCGGCAGCGACACCGAAGCCGCCAAAAACCAGGGCCGCATTTTTGCCGCCATCCAGCTGGGGATGCCATGCTTTTGCGCAAGTCCTGCCAGGACTGACCAGTCCTCTGGGGGGAGACGGTCAATCAGTGTAGGGCCCTTGGTTATGAACATGAGTTCAGGTAAACTGGCAAGGCGTGGCTTCAGGGCCTTTTCGTCGGCGGGGCTCACCTCAAGCAGAAGGTGATCTGCCGTTGCAATGACCGGTGCCAGCCCTGCTGCGACTTCCTCCATGCGGGGATCATCAAAATGCATGGTCCCGATAATGTGGATCTTACGATCTCCACGCTGGGCAATCCAGTGATTGCCCTCAACAAAGGGGGCATCGGCGATCTTGGCTGCGATCCAGCTTTGATCCTCTGGTGTTAGGGCTTTGCGCAGATCAGCGCCAGTGCAGGCGGCCTGAGCCCAGGCGGGCAGCAACAGGAATAGTATTGAAATAAGCAGCCGCATGGTCTCTCCGTTAAAATCTTTCATGCGACTTCTGATGTCGCCGTCACGTATTATAGGAATGGCAGGTAAGGTAGCCGGGCCCTTGCGCGATGCCACTACTGAAAGGCTGTACGCTCTAAGCTATAGCCCTGCTGTTTCAGCAGATTGAGGATACCGTTCTTGCCCGGAAGATGCGCCGCCCCCACCGCGATCAGGACGCGCTGGTCCTTGATCTGTTGAATGGTTTTCATCCAAAGTCTGTTGCGCCAGCCCAGCAGATTGCCATTGAATACGTGATCCAACCGGGTGAGTTCTTTGGCCGAAACATCAATATACTGGCTGGCAATCCTTGGTTCTAACAGGAAGGCCTGCCAGACGCTTTCGTCAAAATAGGACTCAACCGCCGTGGCGTCTTCGGGGGCTTCAGATAGTAGGAGGGCGACCTCATTTTCAAGCATCCGCACCTGATCTCGCAGCGGCATCCGCGCCAGGGCTGTGAACCCTGTGCCAGCGCTTTCCAGCCCTGCAATGGGGATGCGTTTGCGGATGGCGAAACGCTCGATCCGATCGTCCAGCCCGCGTCTGAGGCCAAAACCGTAGGGGCGGCAACCGCCGGGAATCATATAAAGGCTCAAGGCCCAGGGTTGCATCTTTTGAATGGTTTCCATGTCAGCATTTGACATCGCAGCAAAGATCTCGAATTGCTCCCAGCCTTTCTGAGTCATGAGCTGTTGCAGCTTACGGCCACGCGGCAACAAATACGCCTCAGGCCTCTTGCTGGCGTGATCCTTGGCCTTCTCCATTTCGCTACGGGTTACTTCAAAATAAACCGCATCGGCCTGTGCAATGACAGGTCGCAGGCGGTTCATGACACGCGACATACGGCTATCGCCACTATGCATTGTGCCGATGATATGCAGCGTCTTTCCGCCCTTGCGGGCAATCCAGTGATTGCCAGAAGAAAAGGGAGTTGCCGCCATCTGTTTGTCCAGCCATGCTTTCTCTGAGGCGGGCAGGTGGTCGCGCATATCAGCGCCACGACAGGCAGCCTGGACGGACATCGAGGTCACCAATAGTGCAATAAGAACGGCAAATGCGCGGATCATGGGGCTGCCCTCGTTAGATTCGTTACCCTTGAGCTAGGAGGCTAAGCTGCGAAATAGCAAGAGGGGAAACTCAGCTTTAGGGTGAGGGGTCAAGGCCCCATAGGGCGATCTATGGCGCTTGAAATGCCGCTGCCAACCTGCCAAGCATCACAAATGCACCGCGAAGATCAACTCTACCCTCCCGTCAAAGCTATGCTGCAGGCCCAAGGCTATGAGGTAAAGGGCGAAGTGGGCGCCGCCGATGTTATGGCGCTACGAGGGGGGGAAGACCCTGTCATTGTTGAGTTGAAGCTGCGTTTTTCGCTGTCGCTGTTTCACCAGGCCATTGCCCGACAATCGGTGACAGATCTTGTTTACATCGCGGTGCCCCGCCCAAAGGGGCGCCAGGCCAAAAGGATGCTTAAGGAAAACCTGTCCCTGTGTCGTCGTCTGGCGCTGGGACTGATAACGGTTTTGCCGGATGGGCGCTGCGAAGTGCATTGCGATCCTGGCCCCTTTGCGCCGCGTAAGTCCAAAAAGCGTCAGCAGCGGCTGCTACGGGAATTTTCGAAATTGCAGGGGGATCCCAATGCTGGGGGCGCCACGCGTCATGGCATTGTCACCGCCTACCGCCAGGATGCGTTACGCTGTGCTGCTCATCTGGCTGAAGTGGGGGCGACCAAGGGGGCAGAGGTGGCCAAGGCGACCGGAGTGGGGCGGGCCACCGCGCTCATGGCGGCCAATCACTATGGCTGGTTCGAGCGGGTCGAAAAGGGTATTTACCAATTGACCGAAGCAGGTCGTGACGGGCTGAAACACTGGGCCTATAGTTGGGAGCCAAAGGAGGCGTAGCCTGCCAATTCGGAGCTGGATTGACCCGGTTTCGTCCCTGTGCCCGGCTGGGTTTCGTGAATTGCTCAAATTTTCTTTCCCATTTTGGTTGACTCGACCGCAGGTGCTGCCTAGCTATTCGTCCGTTAGCACTCATCAAGTGTGAGTGATAACGCCCTCTGCGGGGAGCAGGGGGAGTAGAGACAATAACCTTTGAGCCTTATAAGGAGCTGCAAAGATGGCATTGAAACCACTCCACGATC
>CAJXIL010000078.1 GCA_913054455.1 uncultured Roseobacter sp. | reverse complement strand
GCCGCGTAGTCAAGGGCGTCAATTTTGTTGGCCTGCGCGATGCAGGCGATCCGGTCGAATCGGCAAAGGCCTACGACGCAGCTGGCGCAGATGAGATCACCTTCCTCGATATCCATGCCACCCATGAAAACCGCGGCACCATGTTTGACGTGGTGCGCCGCACCGCAGAACAGTGCTTTGTACCGCTCACCGTTGGCGGCGGCGTGCGCACCCGCGAAGACGTGCGCGCCCTGTTGCTGGCCGGGGCCGACAAAGTCTCGTTCAACTCCGCTGCCGTGGCCAACCCGGATGTCATCGCTGAGGCCGCAGACCAGTTTGGCAGCCAATGCATCGTCTGCGCGATTGACGCCAAAACCGTGAGCCCTGGCAAATGGGAGATCTTCACCCATGGCGGCCGTCGCCCCACTGGCATCGACGCAGTGGAGTTCGCGCGCACCGTGGTGGACAAGGGCGCTGGGGAGATCCTGCTCACCTCGATGGATCGCGACGGCACAAAGGCAGGCTTCAACCTGCCGCTGACCCGCGCCATCTCTGACGCGGTGCATGTGCCGGTGATCGCCTCTGGCGGCGTTGGCACCCTGGACCATCTGGTCGAGGGCGTCACCGAAGGCGGAGCGTCAGCTGTCCTGGCCGCATCCATTTTTCATTTTGGCGAATATTCCATTCAGGAGGCCAAGGAACATATGGCCGCCGCCGGCATCCCCATGCGGCTTAGCTAGTGGACTGGCAGTCCCTAAAAATCGAAGAGGCCGACTGTACGCATACCCCATGTGACTGCTGCAACTCGACCACGACTGAGATCACTGGCTACATTCTGTCAGAGACGCAGGATCTCGCTTGGTATAATGCCAGATGGTCACCAGCACATCCAGAAACACCTTTGATAATGATTGTCTACACAGGTGATTGGAGTGACGGTGGTCTGGCTACGGCACGCTGGGGGAGTCGTATTTCTGTCTACTACCAGCCTGAACCTGGATGCAGCCTTCTCGACTGGGAGTCGGCACAGCAAGAAACTATAAATTCGTTCACGCCCTTAGATCGCAATGACATCCGTGGCTCCCCTTATGAGCCCGAACTCTGGGCCTGTGTCGACGCAATCCTCATGAAAGACCAAAGACTGGAGAATTTTGTAAGATGAGCCTCCTACACGATCTCGAAGCAACCATCATCCACCGCAAATCCGCTGACCCCAAAAGCAGCTGGACCGCCAAACTCCTGGCCAAGGGACCGGAAAAATGCGCCGAGAAATTTGGCGAAGAGGCGATCGAAGCCATCATCGAAGCGGTCAAGGGAGATCGGGTGAAGCTGGCCTCTGAGGGCGCTGATGCGCTCTATCATTTCCTGGTCATGCTCGCGTCACGCAATGTCGCGCTGGATGACGTCCTGGCAGAATTAGCCCAGCGTCAAAGTATTAGCGGGCTGGACGAAAAAGCCTCCCGCGTCAAAGGCTGACCCCGGATCAAGCCTTCAGAGTCTGTGCGCCGGTCTGGATCTCAACCATGGATCCTGCGACCCTAGGATTGTGCCAAACCTGGCTTATCACGCCCCTGGGTCAAGGGCCGCCTATGCGGCCGCGCCCTCAGGCGCGGTTTACCCTTGAGGCAGGACATCCCAAAAAAATTGTTCCGGCGCTTTAAGGGGCAGTCTTGCCCCTTAAACGCTTCTCAGCAAACCTTTTTGCCGGGCCGCCAGGCCCGGCTGGGCCCAACGGGAAGCCCTGCATCTTTGATGCTGGTCTGACGGGCGGGAGCCTCCCCGCCTGCAAGAGACGTACTACAATTTTGAGGAAATTATCCCAGTGGCAAAGCCGCCCATGCGCAGCTCACCAAAAAGGCGCTGATATTCGATCTTGGGGCAACGATTCTGCACCACATCCACGCCGCGCGCTTCTGCCTGTGCTGCGGCCTCAGCATGCTCAACCCCGATCTGCATCCAGATGCATTTGAGATCCGCAAAGACCTGCAAGGCCTCATCCACGATAGTCGGCACCGCCTCGGAGCGGCGAAAGATATCCACCATGTCCACGGGCTCGCTGATGGCAGACAGGCTGGGTTGCACCAGCTCCCCAAACAAACGCTTTCCTGCATGACCCGGATTTACCGGAATAACCCGGTACCCCTTGAGGCCCAGATACCGCGCCACGTAATAACTGGGGCGCACGGGATTCATCGACACACCGACAACGGCAATGGTGCGGTTGCGCTGCAGAATGGATTTCAAATGGCTGTCGCTATATTCTGTCATGCCCTAGACCTAGCTGGTCACCGGGGCGCCGCCTAGCCCTGCAGCGACACAAAAAAGACGCGATCTAGCCCTGGCACCAACCATGCTGTCTGCGCGCCCCCCAGAACACGGTTCGCAAAAAAACGCCCGGACGCCAAAAAGGCTCCGGGCGCAAGGTATGGAACGAGGGACAGTAAAACGATCTACGGTGGTTCCACTCCGCAGTCCCTATAGATGTAGGATGGCAACAGTAGAAAAAAAGATCCTTAAAGGCCTTTTTTCACTTCTTCACAAAAGAAGTGACAGGGTTAGTCGCGCAAAACCGCAGGCCAGTTTCCCCGCGCAGCCTGCATCAGCTCGCGCGCCTCGTCCTGCCAGATCACCTGCACAGAGGCATTGTTCAGCAAGAACAGCTCACCATTGTCAATGCGCCATAGGTGCGGATCCCCCGGTGCCAGATAGCCCTGCGACATGGCATAGGCGCAATAGCCGCCAAAAACCGGGGCATAGGCGCGGGGATTCGCCTCAAACTGTGCCTGATTACCCGACGAAACAAAGCGCCAAACGACGCCTTTCCACATCAAAGCAAACTCCTGCCTTCCTTCAACGGCGCCCTGCCCTTCAAAGAAAGCCACGACATCATAGCCATCCAGCGCGAGTCCATTGCGCTCAGAAAAAATCGACACCTCTGCCCGCGCGGACAGCGGGGCAAGACATAGGGACAATGCCAGAGCGGCGAGAACTTGGCGCAGCACCAATTGGGCCTCCAGAAGATGAAAACAGAACAGCCATAAATCTGGCCCAGAATGGTTACTATTCCTAGATAGATTACGCAGATGTGATCTGAACGTGAGCGCGATCAGTCAAAAATGTCCTCGACCAGATCAACCGCTTCTGACAGCAGCACATGAAACAGCCCCTTGCGTTTCTTGACCTTCTTGACCTTGCTCGGCTTATGCTTGGCCTTCTTGCCTTTGACGTGTTTGGCCTTTTTACCAGCCGACTTATGAGACAACGCCGCTGTTGGGCGCTCCCCCGCGCCTGGCAGGCGGGCACCCTTACCCGGCGCCAGGGGGCGCGCCTTTTGGCTGGAGAGCGGAGCACCACAGGTGCCACAGACCAGCGCCGAGATACCATTACCCCCTCTGGACCCACCGGGCAGAAAACTCGACTGCACGCCGCAGTAACAACAGCTTACGATCTTACCGCCATGGGACCCACATTGTGCCATCTATCGCATAACCCTCTGCTTTGCGGTGTTAGGACCGCTCCAGACTGGCATATAGGGCGATCGCCGCCGCATTTGAGACGTTGAGCGAACCAAAACCGCCCGCTGCGTCAATTTTCACCAGGTGATCAACGGTTTCCTTGGTTTTCTGGCGTAGACCGGGACCTTCAGCGCCCAAAACCAGCGCCACAGGCAAATCCTTGCGCCCCTCGAGGCAGCTCTCGATTGTCTGCTCAGCCTCGCCATCCAGCCCCAGCACCACATATCCCATGTTCTGCAACTCAGTAATGGTATCGGCCAGATTGCGCATCCGCAGATAGGGCTGACGCTCCAGCGCGCCACTTGCGGTCTTGGCCAAGGCACCGGTTTCTGGCGCGGAATGGTGCCGGGTACCAATCACCGCGCTGGCGCCAAACACCTCAGCCGAGCGTAGAATCGCCCCAACATTATGGGGGTCCGTGACGCGATCGAGCAGAATCACTCGCGGAATCTCGGCCCCGATACAGTTTTCCGACAATGATCCCCAGTTTAGCGGCTTCACCTCTAGCGCCGCCCCCTGGTGCACCGAGTTTGGATCCAGCGGCGCATTGAATTTGCGCGGCTCCACCAATTCCGGCTCCACCCCGGAGGCTGCAATGGCCTCTTCCAGCCTATTCTGAGCATTCAGCGTCACAACAAGGCGCAGTTTTTCCCGCTTAGGGTTCATCAAGGCATCACGAACCGCGTGCAGACCAAAAAGCCAGACAGTCTCTGCGCCACCGGCCTTCTTGTTCTGCTCCTTTTCGATCACCCACTGGGGCTTTTTGGTGGGTTTCTTGGACATCGTTCTCTCCAGCAAAAGGAATTTCAAATTCGGGCAAAAAACTTACGCTTTTTCTGTTGACGCCCCTTGGGTGCGCTAGTAATCACGCCCTCACAGCAGGTCAACAGTGACTTGCTAGTGGGCGACAGGCCGCAAGGTGTGGCAGGGGACTGTAACTCCCTCGCGGAGACGCACGCCTGGTTCGATTCCAGGGTCGCCCACCACTTCCTCCTCAAACAGGAATTGAAAAGAACTAAACATCAATAACTTATAAGAAATTCTATTTCCGCCTCGGTGATACGAGTTGAAAATCCCGTAAGGAAACCCGTAAGTTTTCTCCACCACCACAGCCGATCACGGGATGGCGAAGGTCTGGAAAATGCCCAAGAAGCGTGCCCCATACTATTGGGACCGGGGCGGATATTATTTTCTCAAATGGGTCCCTAAGCGATATCGGACGGTTGATCCCCGACAGTCCGTAGTCATCAGCTTGCATACTAAAGATGAGCTAGAGGCTGCCAAGAAGGCCGCCGCTGTGGAAAAGCAAGTCCAAGCAAACTGGGATGGCTTACTCGCAGGCCAATCCAACGATGCAAGATCCGCATGAAAAACGGCCCAAAACTGGCAGCCGCAAAAGGCTTCTCCTATCTGCCAGCTGCTCATGGGCTCCAGCTATCACGCTCAATTCATGTGGTGAATCCTCAAGGAACGAGCTGTGCAACAATGCCTAAGGCCAGGATCACGTTTCCCCGATACTGAATTTCTGACCTTGACAGCCTAGGGGTAAATATAAGTATTTCAGTCAAGTATTATTCCTGAGTAAAAACCTCAGAACAAATCCATGGGAGAGATCATGTCCAAACACCCTTTCAAGCTGACAACCTGCCTTGTCGCAACCGCCCTGTTTTCCGGCGCCGCCTTTGCAGGCGACACCTATGGCCCCTACCCGGTCACAGTAAAAACCTATGACGGCGACAAGACCAACTCAGTTTCCTACGGCGGGCAGATTGCACGCCATGTTCTCTCTGACAGTCTGAAACGGCTGGCAGGCACCGGCAATGGCGGTGCCAATGCCGCCGAGCTGGAAGCCAAAATGCTGAGCTATTTCAACGGCTCGGACCAAGACCTGGAAATCCTTGCCCCCACTGCAAAGGACGGCTTTCCGATCCGCCAAACCATGGTTGGAGAGCTCTCTGGCGGCAAGAACATCGCGGGCAAATTCTATGATGGTGCCATGCCAGCCTGGCCTGGCAACCTGACAGGTAAGGAAGTCCTGCTGCATATGATCGCCAAGGCAGCCCAGGCTGAGGGCGGCTTTGACGCGACCCATGGTTATGACTACGCCCAGCTCATCTCAAAATTCACCATGGGCGCGATGGCCTACAACCAGGCGGTCGATAACTATCTCGACGAGAAACTGGACGCGGGTGTCAAACCGAATGGAACCGCCTACAAGGACGGAGCGCCTTATACTGGCAAAGAACATGTTTGGGATGAGGCCTTTGGCTATTTTGGTGCGGCGGCCCATAGCCTGTTGCTGAGCGCTGAGGACAACTACGCCACCTCGAAACGTAAGAGCCTGGAGGCGGCAGATGCCAATGGTGATGGCATCGTTGATCTGAAATCTGAGATGGTTTTTGCGGGCGCCTATTACGCAGCGGGTGCCGATAAATCCGGAAAAACTGCCTATATGCAAACGATCATGCGTGCCTTCATTGATGGGCGTGAGCTGATCACATCCGCCAATGGCGAAGATCTGAGCGAGGCCCAGCGCCAGCAGCTCAAAGCCTACGCCGCCACCATCGCGGACAACTGGGAGAAGGTCTTTGCCGAGGCCGCGTTCAAATATGCAGGATCGGTCTACAAAGACATCACGGCGATCACCACTGCTGCGGATGACGAAGCCCGCGCCAAAGCCTATCGTGCCTATGTCAAACATTGGAGCGAGATGAAGGGCTTTGTCATGGCGCTGCAGAGCGGCAAGAACAACCTGGGCCGCACCGCTGTGCACCTGAACCGCCTGATCGGCTTTAGCCCCGTCACTTTGGATGAAACCATCGTGTCGGGCATCGATGCCGATGGCAATTTTATCAAAGATCGCAAACTGTCCTGGAACAGCTACCAGCTGCATATGTTGCGGGTGCAGGAACTGTTGATCAAGAACTTCGCCATTGAGGCCCGCGCCAAGGACGCTACCGCCGAACTGGCAGGTCTGGTAGATAGCCTCAGCAATGATGGCGGCGCTGAATCCGACTAAGCCGGTACAAGTTCAGATGGGGGCCGTGCCAAATCGCGCGGCCCCCACCTTCTATGTAATTTTTCTTTGGCCAGGACAGCTGCTTTGGACCTTCTTGATCAGATTGCGCAGATCTTTGCGGATTTTGTGAACCCAAAGAAACGGATTTTCCTCGGGTATATAGCGCTATCTGCGCTGATCGCCCTGGGATTTCTGGTGGTGCGCCGCAAAGGCGCCAGGGGCGCCTGGGCGCAGGCGGTGAAGCAGATCCTGGACCCAAAGGTGTTCTTATCTCGCTCAGCCATTGCCGATTATAAGATCTTTGTAATCAACCGGCTGTTCAGTTTTTTGATCTCGCCGCTGCTCTTGTCACAGGTGGGCATTGCCACAGCGATCTATTTTGCCCTGCACCGGGTTGAGTTCCTGCACCCCGGCCAGTTCAGCACGCTCAACCAGCCGACAATCATCGCCCTGTTTACCCTGGTGCTCTTTGTGGTGGATGATTTCTCAAAATACCTGCTGCACCGCTGGATGCACCGATTTCCGCTGCTGTGGTCGCTGCACAAGGTGCACCATTCCGCCACCACACTGACGCCCGTAACCGTCTACCGGGTCCATCCCCTGGAGGGCGTGCTTTATACCCTGCGCAGTATCGTGACCCAGGGCAGCGTGATCCCGCTGTTCTACTTTCTGTTTGGCAGCAATATCAGCCTCTATACCGTGGTGGGGGTCAATGTGATGGTCTTTGTCTTCCATGTGACCGGGTCCAACCTGCGCCATTCTCATATCAGCATCAGCTATTGGCCCTGGCTGGAGCATCTGTTCATTTCCCCAGCACAGCACCACCTGCATCACTCCACCGCCGAGCGCCATTTTGATAAGAACTTTGGCGCCGCCTTGGCGATCTGGGACTGGCTCTTTGCCTCGCTGCATCTATCAAAGGGCGAAACCAGTGATCTGACCTTTGGTCTGGATGCCCGCGAAAACAGCTCTGAGGCGCAGCTGAGCGTGCTTTATCTGCAGCCGCTGCGCGATATGGCGCGTATCTCGAAGCGCCTGCTGCGCCGCCTGGTACTGCGCCCTGCCCTGCGACTGCTGGCTCTGTTTAGATCGCCTCGATCGGACCCAAAGGCCTAGCTTTAGTCCTCAGCCAGCGCCTGTTCGACCCAGGCCACCAAACCGTCTAGCTCGCTTGCGCCCTGAACCGCCATCCCGTCGGAAAAGGCCTTAAAGGGTTCGACATTCATCCGATTGACGCCAGAAACCACCACCAGCCCCTGGGCCAGGGCCTCTCCGATGACGGGGCGCATGCCGCGTCCGTCGGCTTCGTGTTTCCCAAACTTATTGACAATCAGCACCTGTGGGCGGGGCTCGGCAGTTAGCGTGCTGCTCACCTGGCCCACGGCCTGTTCCAGCGCCTCAGGGTTCAATCGGCACCCCCGCGCCCCCGCGCCCAAGGACTGCGAGATGCGAATGGTTTCGCCTTCGGGTAGGACCCGTACATCCATGTCACACAGAGCGTCATCGCTGCATTCGGTATTGGTTTGCACGATACCCGCCAGGGGAATGCCTTTGGCGTGCAGCGCCTCCGCCAGGCTGCTCAGCAGCCGATCGGTGCCGCCACGGGTTTCGGTCATGACATAGGCCAGATGCATCACTTGCCCTCTCATCAGTGGTTTACAGGTGCGCCTCAATTGCTATCCGCAATTTATCCCCGGCACCAGAGGGGTTTTCCCGCGCCCATTTGCAGGGGCGCGGGAAAGACTTCTAAAGACCAAGAGCCTTTTTACGCTCTTCCGCAAAGCCCTGAACGATACGGTCGGCAATCAGCGCCAGGATCGCCATGGCGGCCCCCGCCGAGATGCCAAGCCCAACATCCGCCTGCCCCAGCGCCAGATAGATCGACTGGCCCAGACCGGTAGTGCCGATCAGTGCAGCGATCACCAGCATGGCAAAGGCATAGAGAATGGTCTGGTTGAGCCCCAGCAGAATGGTCGGTGCCGCATAGGGCGCACGCACATCCCGCATCATCTGCCAGCTCGTTGCGCCTGATGCGGTGGCCGCCTCAATCATCTCTTCTGGCGTCGAGGTCAGCCCCTGCCTTGTGTAACGGATCATTGGCACCACCGCATAGGCGATGATCGCGAGAAAGGCCGAGAACTCGCCAATCTGAAACACCATGAGCACCGGGATCAGGAAGACAAACAGCGGGATGGTCTGCAGCATATCACAGATTGGTCGCACCACACGCCAAGCCAGGGGTGAAACCGCACTCAACAGCCCAATACCGCCGCCCAGCACCGCGCAAGCAAAGACCGCCGCGCCTGATAGGTAGAGCGACAGCAAAGCACGCTCCCACAGGCCAGAGACCAGAATGGTGCTCAAAAGAACCAGCGAGAGCAGCGCCAGGCGCGGCCCACCCGCGACCCAGGATAGGGCGGCAGCCCCAACCAACACAAAGGGCCAGGGCAGCTGCGAAACACCAGTTTCCAGAATGCCCGCAGCGATCAACACCACCAGGCCCAGCGTCACCTGCCCCCGCAGCGCCAAGGCCAGGCCGACAAGTGCTGCCGCTCCGAAGAACCATAGACTCATCGCCGGTGTCCACTGAAAGCCCCAGGTAAAGGGCAGGATGGCCTGATCCAATCCGATGCGCAGCGGCAGCAGCACATAGAACATGATCCCGTTTTTGACACTGGTCAGCAGTTCTGCATTGGCACGGGTGAAATCGGTGAGCCAGCTGTCCAGCCCATCCGCCACCGGATCCAGCATTTGATAGCTGCCGGGATCGCCAATGCGGCTCCAGAACACCAGGCTGATGATCGACCCGACCAGCAGGATCCCCAGCGAGACACGTCCATCCCAGAGCTGGCGGCGCTCCTGCGCCAGGGTGGCGCTCATCCGGTCGATGAGAATGGCAAAGATGACAATCACAGCGCCCGCCAGCATGGCAGGACCAAACTGCGCCTTGCGCATGGTCAACAGGACTTCCCAGCCAATGTCATTAAAGCCGCCAATAACGGCCGCAATGATCACCATGGACAGGGCCGCCATCAGACATTGGTTCACCCCCACCATGATCTGCACCTTGGCCGCCGGGATTTCCACCTGGAACAGCTGCTGCATCCGGGTGCCGCCCGCCATGATCGCCGCCTCTTTCACCTCGTGCTCGACCCGCTGCAGCCCCAAGAGCACATTGCGTGCCATGGGCGGCGCGGCATAGATCGCCGAGGCAATGAGGCCCACAACAGGGCCAAAGCCAAAGAGCACCAAAAGCGGCGTCAGATAGGCAAAGGTCGGCACCGTTTGCATCACATCCAGCAGGGCCTGAACCGGGGCACGAAAGGCCGGGAATTCATTGGCGAGAATGCCAATACCCGCCCCGACCACCAGCGCCAAAGGCACCGAAACAGTCACCAGCGCCAGGGTGTTCATCCCCTGTGGCCAATAGCCCGAGACCAGCACCAGCCCCAGCCCGATCGCCGCCATGGACGCCATCTTAATCCCGCCCAGACGCCAGCCCAGCGCCACGGTTGCGGCAATCAATAGGGGCCAAGGCACAGCTGCCAGCACATAGTTCATCGCTGCCATTGGATAGGCCATCAGCGCTGAAAACATCCGCGCTGCGGGCTTCAGGAAGGTCAGCCCACCCTTGACACCCGTGCCGATGCCCTCAGTTGCGGGCAGAACCCAGTCTTTGGGAAAGATGCTGAGCCAGGGCACCAGCCCCTCAAGCAACAGGCAAATCGCGCCCACAAGCAGTGCGATCGCAGCCGCCAGACTTCCCGTGCTCAGGCTTGCGAAGCTGAGACGGCTCATTGTTCGGTTTCCACCTGCAGGGCCGCGGCCAGATCGGCTGGGTTGATCACCCCAACCAGACTGCCGTCAGCCTCGCGTACCGGCACGGGCTCATAGAGATCCATGCAGCGCGCCAGCGCCGCATCCAGTGTCATATCGCGGCGCAGGCCCGGATCATCGGCGCCAAAGGGATGGTTTTGCGGGTCCTTCATCACCGAGGCCACATGGGCATGACGCCCCTTGGCCACATCCTTGGAGAACTCACGCACGTAGTCATCCACCGGGTTCAGTACGATATCCGCCGGAGTGCCGATCTGCACAATTTTGCCATCGCGCATGATGGCAATACGATCCGCCAGTTTCAGCGCCTCATTGATGTCATGGGTGATGAACACAATCGTGGTCTTCAGTTTTTCCTGAATATCCAGGAATTCATCCTGCAACTGGCGACGGATCAGCGGGTCCAGCGCTGAAAAAGGCTCATCCAGGAACCAGACGGAACAATCTGCCACCAAAGAGCGCGCGATCCCTACCCGTTGGCGTTGGCCGCCCGATAGCTCGCGCGGGAAGCGGTCTTCGCGCCCTGACAGGTCAACCAGATCAATGACCTCTTTGGCCTTTGCCAGCCGGGCCTTTTTCTTTACCCCCTGCACCTTGAGCGGATAGGCCACATTTTCCGCCACGGTCATATGGGGAAACAGGCCAAAGTGCTGAAACACCATGCCCAGCGTCTTGCGGCGCAGCTCGATCAATCGCGCCTTGCTGGCAGATACGATATCCTCGCCCTCAATGCGGATTTCCCCATGCGAGGCAGGCAAGAGCTGCGAGATACAGCGGATCAGCGTTGATTTGCCAGATCCAGACAGCCCCATGATGACAAAAAGCTCGCCTTCTTTGACGTCAAAATTGGCATCCTGCACCGCAGGCACCAACCCTTGAGCCCGCAACGCAGCGGCGACCTCATCCGCTGTGTCATGCTGTGACAGCGCCTGTTTCAAGGCGCTGTCTGCATTTTCACCAAAAACCTGCCAGACATTCTGGCAGGAAATGGCAGGCGTATCGGAGCCAGCAACAGCTGACTCGCGTGCTGTCTCGATCACCGTCTTGCTCACTTGGTCGCGGCGTCGACGACAGGGCGCCAGCTGGCTTCATTGGCTTCCATCCAAGCGCCAACCACCTCTTCGACTTTGCCGCCGTCCACATCGATGGCGCCCATCATGGGCTGTTGCGCTTCCACCGCCAGGGTGTAGTTGGACAGGATTTCAAAGGCCGCAGGCCATGTTTCCGCGGTACCAGACCAAGCCGCCTTGAAGATGCGCGAAGGCGCAAAGTCACAGTCGTTGATCGCATTGGGGTTTGGACCCCAGGCCGGATCGGAGAAGCAGGCCTCTTCGCCTGCGGGCAGATCCACGAATTTCACGTCATAGGCCGACATCGCCCAATGGGGCTGCCAGAAGGTGACCAAGAGCGGCGTTTTGCGCTCGGTCGAGGCGCGCAGCTCGGCGATCAAGGCACCCTCCGAACCTCCAGGAACCGCTTTGAAGGGCAGCTCCAACCCGGTCATCCGGTCCGCGCCAGGGGTGCCCCAATCAGCGGGGTAATCCACCAGACGACCTGCAGGCAGGGTTTCAGCCGTGGCAAAGAGTGGCGCGCAGGCCTTCAGGGCTTCCCAGGCGGGCAGACCGGGGCAGAGTTCGGCCACATGAGCGGGATAGGCGATGCCTTCCTTAGCCGCCAGCTCCAGATCGCCCAGCTCAACAACAGTGCCCTCAGAAATCTTGACGGCATATTCATCGGAGACATTGGAGGACCAGATTTCCAGCGTGGCGTGGATCTCACCATCAGCGATCGCTTGGAACTGGTTCAACATGCCTGCGGTGACATATTCCACCTTATAACCAGCAGCTTTGAGCATCTCACCAGCGATATGGGTGGTCACGTGCTGGCCGGTCCATTCGTTGATCGCCAGTTTGATGGGCTGATCCACAGCCCCCAATTCAGCTGCGTTGCCCAGGCCAGCGGCCATTGTTGCCGTGCCTAGCACACATGCAAATACTGTCTTTTTCATTTTTGATTTCCCTGTCTGTATGCCTCGCCGCTCAGGATCGACGAGGTGGATTATAGTGGAGCCCTATGGCTCATTCGGCCGAATTTACGCTGGCAAGCCGCATCTCCCAGCGCTGAACGCCAGCATGACCCTCGCAATATCTGAGAGTGTGGCCGGGTATGCCACAAGTTTTTGAACGTATTACGACCCATTGTCGAGCTTTTACGCCATAAATATGCTAAATTCTGAATTCGCCATTCAGTTTTTCGTACAAAAAATCAACAAATCCATTTTCCCTGCCATCGCAGAGCACCCTCCCCGACTCAGCATCCAACTCGCAGAACTCAAACAAGCTATGGGCAGGGAGGCATGGGCGGGACAGCGCTCAGGGAGCCGGGAGGGGCACTGGGATGGACAGGAACTGCGACGATCCAGCCCGGCCTCCAATGCCCCGCTTCTCAACCGGCGCTCAGCCCCCCTTCTCTATAGCTCCTGCGCCAGCCGCCGCATGCCAGCGGTAATCTCACTCAGCTGCTCTGGCGTGGTCACAAAGGGGGGCATGGTATAGATGTTCTTCCCAAAGGGGCGCAGGAAGACGCCCATCTCCTTCGCCAGACCATGGGCGGCATCCGCCGACACAACATGGTTCATCTCAATGACTCCAATCGCTCCCAGCACCCGCACATCGCGCACATTTGGCAAGGTTCGCGCCGGTTCCAGTTCCTGAACCAGCTGAGCAGAGATTTCTGCCACCCGGCCGCGCCAGTCCTGCCCGGTCAAAAGATCCAGCGAGGCCTTGGCCGCCGCGCAGGCCAGCGGATTTGCCATATAGGTCGGCCCATGCATAAAGATCCCCGGATTGCCGTCGCCGATACCCTGCGCGACGCGGCCATTGGTCATGGTACAGGCAAAGGAGATATGCCCCCCTGTCAGCCCCTTGCCGAGGCAGATGATATCCGGCTCGACGCTACAGAAATCAGTGGCGAACAACTCACCTGTGCGGCCAAAGCCGGTGGCGATCTCGTCAAAGATCAACAGGATGCCCAGCTCATCGCACAGAGCCCGCGCTTGGTTGAGGTATTCGGGATGGTAGAAGTACATCCCCCCTGTGCCCTGCACCACGGGTTCCAGGATGAAACCGGCGATCCTCTCGGCATTGGCCTCCAGCACGGCACGCAGCTCACCAATGCCATTCAGGGCTGGGTCTTCGATCCAGTCCTGCCCCAGGGGGATCGGCGGGCGGGAGGCAAAATGCTGCAGGCTCAACGCGCCCTGAAACAGGTGATGCATGCCGGTATCCGGGTCGCAGACGCTCATCGCCTTCCAGGTGTCGCCGTGATAGCCAGAGCGCGTGGTGGCAAACTGGCTGCGCCCCTCAAACCCCTTGGCATGCTGGTACTGCACCGCCATCTTCATCGCCACCTCAACCGAGACCGAGCCGGAATCGCAATAGAAGATCCGCGTCAGGCTGTTGGGTGTGACCTCCAGCAGCTTACGCCCCAGGTCGATGGCCGGATCATGGGTCAAGCCACCAAACATAACATGGGGCAGACGGTCCAACTGGTCGTGGATGGCCTTTGTGATTGCCGGGTTGCGATGGCCATGCATCATGCACCACCAAGACGACATGGCGTCAATCAGCCGGGTGCCATCGTCAAGCGTGATATGCACGCCCTCGCTTTCCTTCACCACAAAGGTGGGTCCGGGTTTGGTAACATTGGTATAGGGATGCCAAAGGTGCTGCTGGTCAAACTCCAGCTGGCTCAGATCCGATGCACTCATCACAGCGCCTCCCTTATTAGGTCCAGATTGATGTTTTGCACAAAAACCTCAGCCAAGGTTGCACACCCAGTTCGGCCTTCTGGCCGAACCGCGCCCGACCTCCCCCCCGGGAGGGCGCTTCGCTCCCCCCCGAAGTCGGGCGCGCCGCCAAGATTCTCCATCATCGGCAGTCGCCCCAGATGCGGCACCTTACCAAACTGCTGGATGGTTTCCTCGACCTCCGGCTCAGCATCGCCAATGAAGGCCACCCCCACCACATCACAGCCCGCATCGTGCAGCGCCTTGAGCGACAAAAGCGTGTGATTGATGGTGCCCAACTGCGTGCGGGCACACAAGATCACCGGCGCACGCCAACGCGCAAAGAGATCCAAGTAGAGCATATCACGGTTCAGCGGCACCATCAGCCCGCCTGCGCCCTCGACCACCAGCGGGTCCTGCATCGGCGGCAGTTCAAGCCTGTCAGGGTCGATCACCGCGCCCTCGGCCTCGGCCGACAGATGGGGCGACGCGGGCAATTGCAGCAGGTAGCCCTCGGACAGCGGTGTGACGCCGGAAAGCCGTGCCACGATCTGGCTGTCGGTCTCTTCTTCGATGCCAGACTGCACCGGTTTCCAATACTGCGCGCCCAAGGCCTGAACCAAGCCGGCCGAAAACACGGTTTTCCCGATGCCAGTGTCCGTACCGGCCACAACAACGGCTGTCATGCAACCTGATCCAGTGCAAAGGGTTGCAGGTTTGACTGTGCCAGCTCGGTCGCCAGGGTCTCATAGAGCTCGGTGATCACGGGCTTGGTTAGGGTGCCAGTCAGCGAGATCCGCAGCCGCGAGGTGCCTTTAGGTACAGTGGGCGGACGAATGCCGCGCACGTCAAAGCCCTGCCCCTGCAACCGCTCGGCCAGGGCCATGGTCGGCTTATCCTCACCAATCACCACCGGCAGGATCTGGCTCTGGTAACCGCTGATCCCACACAGACGCGCGGCCTCGCTGTGGGCATGGGTGATCAGATCCCAGGCGCGTGCGCGCCGCCCGGCGTTCTCGGCCAGATCCCGCAACGCCACCCGCACCAGGGCCGCATTTAGCGGCGAAGGGGCTGTGGCAAAGATAAAGCCACGGCCGCGATTGACCAGAAACTCGATCAGCACCTGCGCGCCGCAGATCAAGGCACCGGAAACGCCGAGGCCCTTGCCACAGGTATGCAGCGTCAGCACCCGGGGGTTTTGCGCATAGTCATGCGCCAGCCCGCGGCCCAAATCGCCAAACAGCCCTGTTGCATGGGCCTCATCCACCACCAGAACCGCCGCCTCGCGCTTCGCCAACGCGGCAAATTCCGGCAAAGGCGCCAGAGTGCCCTCCATCGAGTAGACAGATTCCACCGCGATCCAGATTTGGCCACTGCCGCCCTCACTGCGCCAGGCCGCGACCTGCGCCGCCGCATCTGCGGGGCTGTTGTGAATGAAGCTGCGGCTCTCACCCCGACCCAGACGCATACCATCATGAGTGCTGGCATGGATCAGCGCATCATAAAGCACCAGATCGCCCCGCTGTGGCAGGGTCGAGAAGATAGCTTGATTGGCGTTAAAGCCGCCGCCCATAAAGAGCGCCGCCTCGGTGCCAAAAAACGCCGCCGCCTCGGCTTCCAGAGCGACATGCTCATCGGCATTGCCGCGCAGCAGACGCGAGCCGCCTGCGCCGAGGGGCACGCCCCGCTGCAAGGCCTCCAGAGCGGCTGTTTTCAAGGTCTGGCTTTGTGCCAGTCCCAGATAATCATTGGAAGAAAAGTCATGTCCGGCGCGCGGGATCAACCGGCGGAACCGCCCCTGCTCGCGCAGATCCTCCAGCCCGGCGCTGTGGCCTGGGAAAACCGCGCTCATGCCGAGGCCCCCTCGCGGGTTTCGGCGGAGCTGCCCGGACAGATCTCAGCCTGCGCCTCATCGTGGCTGCCATCCGAGCCAACGCCCATGGCGGTGATGCCCAGCTTGTCAAACAGGATCTGGTCCTTGTCTTCCTCGGGGTTATCCGCCGTCAACAGCGTATCGCCGACAAAGATCGAATTGGCGCCGGCAAAGAAACACATGGCCTGCAGCTCATCCGACATATCTGTGCGCCCGGCCGAAAGCCGCACGTGGGATTTGGGCATCAGGATCCGCGCCAGGGCGATGGTGCGAACAAACTCAATGGGGTCCAACTTTGCCACATCAGCCAGCGGTGTGTCGGCCATCGGGATCAACATGTTCACCGGAACCGAATCCGGGTGCTCCTCTAAGGTGGCCAGGGCCAGCATCATGTCGATGCGGTCCATCTGCTGCTCACCCATGCCAACAATACCGCCAGCGCAGACCTTCATGCCCGCCTCGCGCACCCGGTTCAGGGTGTCAATGCGATCAGCAAAGGTGCGGGTGGTGATGATCTCTGAATAATACCGCTCGGAGGTGTCGATATTGTGGTTGTAGTAGTCCAGACCCGCGTCGCGCAGGCGGAAGACCTGGTTATCATCCAGCATGCCCAGAGTCATGCAGGTCTCCATGCCTAGATCCTTGACGCCCTCAATCATCGCTTCCAGCGCCGCCATGTCGCGATCCTTTGGCGAGCGCCAGGCCGCGCCCATGCAATAGCGCGTGGCCCCGCCTGCCTTGGCCTTGCGCGCCTCGGCAATCACCCGCTCCACCTCGATCAGCTTGCTGGCCGACAGCTTGGCGCCATTGCGAGCCGATTGCGAGCAATAGGCGCAGTCCTCGGCGCAGCCACCGGTTTTGATGCTCAACAGCTTGGAGCGCTGCACCTGAT
>CAJXIL010000077.1 GCA_913054455.1 uncultured Roseobacter sp. | reverse complement strand
TCTCTCACACTCCATCTTTCCCCAAAGACTAAAGTGTTGCGCTCACCCGTTGAAACCACACGACAAAGCGGACCTGCGCATTTTGGACTTTGCTGGCACAGCATTCATTCGCAGGTGCGGCGCTCGTTTCGCCGCCACCTGGCTTATTTCCCCCAAGCAGCCATTCAGATCCGACAAAAGTCACCAAACCTGAAACACCCTTTTTACTGCACGTTTGGCAACACGGAGGTCCAGGACAAAGCGGATTTGTGCAGATGCAGCTATTGCTAGCGCTGTGTTTTCTCGCGTCCGCAGTAGGCTCACTTACTTAGTCCAATCCAATCGACTAAGCGACCACTAAGCTCTTAGTAGATCTGCTCGATTCACAGGGTCTATTCGCTGTAGGCAGCTGCAATACGGACTGCACACTGAAAGTCAGTCTTGAATTTTTGCCCTCCTCAGCCGTTAGTGCAGCAAAGATCGTGCGAAACGCTTTTAGAGTGCGCGGCAGGCTGCCTGTCAATGGATCGTGGACCGCCCACAGCGCGCTCTGGGTCAAATTTATTTTTCGGAAACCACCGGTGTCTGATGAAAATGACTGCCGTTCTCGGCCGCTGACAGCATAAACCCAGCGACAGCGCTACGGCGCACCATCATGCCCGGCTTGGGTGTTGTCGCTGTCCCGACAATCAACGGTTTCTCCTTGTCACTGTTGGACAGGCCCATGGCGCGTACCAGTGTCCAGTCCGCATCAGAGGCTCGGAAGGTTTGCTCGGCTGTGTTGTGGTCGCCGTAGGCATGTTTCAGATTTGTATGTTTGATCAGCACGCGCATGATCCATGCCGTATCCTCAAAACTGTCGCCAACACCAATCGCGGAGAGAAAGACCACGCGCGTCTTTCCCAATGCTGTGATGTTTTGCGCGACCTGCGTCAGGATCGGCTCAAGGCTCAGGGGCTTGGCCCAAGGCGCATCCGACGCACGCGGATTGTTCAATGCAACAAGGATCGCATCCGCGCCTTCCGCAGCACGAGCCACGTCCGAGGCGTTTGTAGGCGTGCCTGTCCTCAGCGTAAGCCCATCGCGCGGTGTGACCTTGGCGGGGTCACGGGCCAATGCGGTGATCTCATGACCTTTCGCAAGGGCCTGCTCAACGATGTGTTGCCCGGTGCGCCCAGTGGCACCCAATACCAAAAATCTCATGTGCTTTCCTTTTGTCCAAGGCCTTTGCGATGCGCAATCAGCCGAATTTGTAGTTTGACACGGTGATACCGGTCATCTCGTTCGTATTGTGAAAGATCCGCTCTGCCGCCTCATCTTCGGCGGCCCCCAGTGCGATGAAAAGTGGCACCAAATGGTCTTCTTCGCGGTGGCAAATCCGTGCAGCGGGGGCAGTTTCCCAGTTTAGTATCTCTTCGCGCCGAGCTTCTGGCGCGGCTTTCATCGCATTAAACAGCCATGCATCGAAGGCGGCTGAGGCGTCTTTTCCACCCCCGCGCATCAGCCCCATGTTGTGAAAGCTCAGGCCGGAACCGACGATCAGGATACCCTCATCACGAAGCGGTTTCAGGGCGCGCCCAATGGCGATGTGATCCGCCGGATCATAAGACTTGAGCATCGACACCTGAAAGATCGGCATCTCCGCGTTGGGGTACATCACCTCCATCGGCGCAAAGAGCCCGTGATCAAAGCCGCGCGCAGGGTCGATATGGGCTTTGATCCCGGCGGCGCACAGCAGGTCCAGCGTGCGGGCCGCGATATCGGGTGCGCCAGAGGCTTTGTACTCAATCTCATACGTGTAAGCTGGAAAGCCCGTATAATCATAGAACATCGACGGTTTAGCCGCCCCCATGATACCGACCTCGTCTTCTTCCCAATGGCCCGAGACCATGAGGATCGCTTTGGGCTTTGTCTTAAAATCGGCAACCATCTGCTTGAGTGAGGCTTCCAATGGGGCGAAGAGTGCGCGCATTTCAGGCACCCAGGGCCATGGGCCGCCACCGTGCGAGATGAAGTAAGTAGGCAGAGTGTTGGTCATCAATGCTATCCTTCGTAAAATGACTTTTGTGCCGTGATGGGCTTGGGGCGGGGGCGCAGAAACCAATACCAAAGGCGGTAGGCTTCAAGCGAGATCAGCGGCCCAAAGTGGACAAGGGCCGGTGCCGCGCCATTCCAGTCATGCAAAGCCGCCCAGTGCAGCAGCGTCAGAACAGCAGCGCCGTAGGTCCAGCGTTGCAGCCATTTCCACCAAGCGCCCATTTTGCGGACGAAATATTCCATAGAGGTGAGCGCCAGAGGCACAAAGATCACGAATGCGATCCAGCCCGTCCAGATATACAGGCGCGGCAGCTCGTCCACGACAGTAGCCAGCGAGGCTTTGTCGATCAGATAGAACACCGTGTGCAGTGCCGCATAGCCAAAGGCCGCAACGCCAAGATACCGGCGATTGCGTTTCATCCACTGCGGCCCGCGCCAGCCTTTCAAAAGCAATGCCAGCGGGCTTGCCATCATCGTGATGATCAAAAGGCGTGCCGAGGTTTCGCCAGAAGGGTGCACAAGAATGTGGAACACACGCGGATTGGTCGAGGTCAGGGCGTCAAAGCTCATGGCGATGGCAGGCAGGGCGAGCACGAGCCAGAGCAGGTAGGGGTGTGTCAGTGTGAAGAAGCGTTGCATGGCCAGTCCTTTATACAGCGGTCGCAGTCTTGAACGGGTGGAGTGTTGTTCTCTGTCGCCCGTTCAAGATTTTTTTGCGTTAGCTGCGCGGAGCGATTGGCGCTTTGCTGCCACGGCCCCAAAGTACGAACAGCGAAAGGGCGATGTAGACCAGATTGACCGGCAGCGCGTCGAATTCACCGCGCATTGCGTGAAAGCCAATAGCGAGTACCTGCAGCAGCACACAGCCGGCAGCAGCGATGACCGTCAGGCGCGGCATAATGCGTGTCAGCGACGGCAACAAAAGGCCCAAACCACCTGCAATATCGACCAGACCAACAAAGCGTACGAAAGCGGCAGAATATTCACCGGCAAAGGGCATCATGGCCGCAAGCTCAGGAATGGGCATCGTCGCTTTCATCAGACCGGGCAGGATGAACATGGCAGCCCCCAGAACCTGTGCCGCCCAAATACTGATGTTTACGCCCTTTGGAACCGGCGCTGCTTGTGTGGAATAATAAGTCATAGAAGACCCCTTTTGTGTGAGTTCGATGTGTCTGCGCCTGACATACGGTCAGCGGGTTTGCGAAAAAATAGGGATAGTTTTGAATATTTCGTTCTGATAATCTGATATAGATGGATGCAATTACGCTTGATCAGTTTGCCGTTTTTCTTGCGATCGTTGAGGAAGGCAGCTTTGCCGCCGCCGCCCGCAAGCTGGGGCGCGCGCAGTCGGCTGTGACCTACGCCGTTCAAAAGCTGGAAGATCAAACCGGCGTGGCTCTGTTTGACCGCACCAGCTATCGCCCCACCCTGACCGAAGAAGGCCGCGCGTTGTTGCCGCGTGTGCGGCGCATCATGGATGATCTGACGGAGTTTCGCGTTCAGGCGCAGGCTGTCTCGAAGGGGGTCGAGGCCGAGCTTGTGCTCTTGGTTGAGACGTTTTTGCCATTGTCGATGTTTGCGGACGCCCTGCGTCGCTTCCACGCGGAATTTCCGATGGTGCAGGTGCGCTTCATTGCCGTGCGCCCTCAGGATGCCAGCCAGCAGCTTGTGGATCATCAGGCTGATCTCGGTCTTTTCCTGCTCTCGCCCGATCCGGAGCCAGCCCTCGAGAGCCGATGGGTTACAACGCTGGATTTCATCCCTGTGGCCGCACCGGATCATCCGCTTGCGCACTTGCCGCCGCACTTCCCTAAGGAAGCGATGCGTGACCACCTGCAAATCGTTGTCTCCAACCCCAAAGCAGCCAGTACAGCTCGTGACTACGGGGTGATCGGCGTGAACCAATGGCGCGTCAGTGAAGTGCGTTTGCGGTGTGATTTAATAAAACAAGGGTTGGGATGGGGGTCGATGCCACGGCCGATGGTCGAGGCTGATTTGGAACAGGGGCTCCTCGTGGAACTCCATCCTGCGGAATGGGGGTCCTCCAATGTCCTGCCAAGCTTCAACGTTGTGGTTTCAAAACTGAAAGCAACCGCGTTAGGTCCTGCGGGAACCCTCCTGTTCGACACGCTACCCGACCCTGTCAGCTAAGTGATTTGGCGTTTTCTTCGTCTTGCAGCTGCCGCCAGAGGACTTTGCCTGCGGCCGATTTTGGCAAGCTCTCCACTACGTCCATCAAGCGCGGCACTTTGTAGGCGGCCATATGGCCCTTGGCCCAATTGGCAAGCTCTGCCGTATCCAGTGTGGCACCGGTTTTGAGGACTGCAACGGCCTTGACCGCCTCGCCGCGGTAGTCGTCGTTGGCCCCAATCACGCAGACTTCGGCAATTGCGGGGTGTTGGTACAGACGGGCTTCGACCTCTGCGGGCCAGACCTTGTAGCCGGACGCGTTGATCATCCGTTTCAGCCTGTCGACGATGTAGATATTGCCCTCTGTATCCTCTTTGGCCAAATCCCCTGTGCGCAAGAACTGCTTGCCTGCCAGCGTGATCAGAGTCTCGGCATCGGAGGTGAGGTTCTTCCAATATTGGGTCATCACCTGCGGACCTGACACGAGAATTTCGCCGACTTCACCCACAGCAACGGGTGTCAGCGTATCAGGGTCCACGATCATCAGATCGGTGTTCATCACAGGAATGCCAACGCATCCAGTTTTTGGGCGATCCATCGAGTTATGGGTGACAGGGCCCATTGTCTCGGTCATGCCAAAAACTTCGACAAACTCGAGCCCTGTCAAATCCGCAAGACGTTCTGCGATGGCTTCCGGCATTGCGCTGCCGCCGCCGTAGATCAGGCGCATGCTAGCCAGATCATCTGCTGTGACGGTTTCACTGTTGAGCAGGTCGATCACTGCCGTGGGCACCGTGCTCCACGTTGTGACCCCGTATTCTGCGATCAGGCGGGCAGCAGCCTCGCGGTCCCAGCGCGCCATGATCACAATCGTGGCGCCCATGGAAATGGAGGCATTCATGATGCCTTGCATACCGACGATATGGAACATTGGCGTGGCTCCCAGATGGACCTCGTCGCCTAAATATTTAAACCACTCGGTCATGCAGGCCACGGCATGCAGGGTGGACTTGTGAGTGTGCACACATCCTTTTCCGCGTCCTGTCGAGCCGGAGGTATAGGGCAGCACGCAGGTATCTTCGGGAGCGAGGTGAACGGGTGCAAACGCATAATCGCCAGAAATCAGATCAGCCCAATCCACCACATCCGCGGGAAGCGGGCCAGCGGGTGCCGCAATGGTTTCAGGCGGCCGGATGGGGGCGCGAGCGGGGATATCGGCACTATAATGGACGGCAATGACATGATCGAGCGTGCCTGCCTCAATCAAAGGGGCCACGTTCGCAACCAGATCCCAAGATGTAAACAGCGTGCGGACCTGTGCGTTTTCGCAAGTATAGGACAGCTCATCGGTTTTGTGCATCGCATTTACCGGCACAACAATGCCACCTGCGCGGATCACGCCATAAAAGGCCGCAACAAATTGCAGTGAATTCTGCATGTAAATGCCGACGCGGTCCCCTTTGGCGACGTGGCAAACGGCTTGCAAATAAGCGGCGATGCGCGTGACCTCGGCATCAAGAGCGGCGTAGGTTTTGGTGGCACCGTAAAAGATCAACGCTGTCTTGTCGGGCGAAGCCTTTGCTGCGCGCGCAAGATTGTCGTTCAATGTATGGGTGACGGGCGGCAGGGTCTTGGGTACGCCTGCAGGCCAGTGATCAAAATCTTTGCGTTCCATGATAGCCCCTCCCGAGCTGCTGCAGTGGTAGGCCCATTGCACGGGCCTGCCGGTTTTGGTGGCGTCTTAAGAAATAACTCTGGACTGCGTTTCACGGCTGGTCATCATGCCGATAAAGCCGTTGAACGTCGGCGTCAGGATCGCGGCCCCTGCGGCAAGGACATAGCCGTGGCCCCGGTCCATGTAGAACTGTGGCACAACATCCAATAGATACCACAATCCATGCCCCCAAACGATGATGGCAGGGGCAAAGGCAAAGTTGACGGCAAAGATCATGATCTCGTGCCACAGGTGTTCGCGCCCGCGTGTCTGAAAATAGAGGGCAAGCAGCGCGAACCCGGCCAAGGACACGCCAGACACAAGATAAAAGCCGCCGCCTGCAGTCACTGCCATGCTCGGCTCCCCCAGTTGCAGGCCCCAGATGATCTGCTGCGCACCGCCCAAGATGGCGCTGACGTAGAAGACACGGCGCGCAAGGCGGGAGGTCTCGTCGCGCATCATCAGATACATGCCCGACAGGATAGCCGCAGCGATCAGGATACCAAAAGCTGCGGTTTGCAGGCCCTTGCCCGCATAAAGCGCGGCCTCGGCTGCCAAAGTGCTGGCAGGAGCAACTGCCTGTGCAACGCTCCAGCTGCTGAGCCCCGCAGAACCGATATATCCCACCAAAACGGTCAGAACAGCCGCCACAGTCGTAAGGCCCAGAAAGACTTGCAGGCCTTTGGGATGCGGGGTCACATCAACCGGTGTGGACCGGACGGGGGACGAGGAGCGGTTCCACGCAAACAGCCCATAGCCGATCAGCAAGCATTGCCAGAAGGTTAGGATATTGACGAGGTTGTTCACTTCGCCTTGGCTCAGGTGCGGGTAAATCGACCCGAGTACGGCCCAGTCATAGCGCTGGATCGGCGCGTTGAGAAACGCCGCAAAGGTGTAGATCTGAAACCCGAGGTGCAGCGGGAAATTGCGTTTCTTGATGAATACAATGGCTAGCACCTGCGCGGTGATCGTGCTGAGGGCGAGGAACCAAAGCTGGATATGGAAGGCAAACCCTTGATAGGTGTTCTCGATGCCTGTGTGCACCATGTGATAGATTGCGGCAAAACACATCGCAAACAGCGCGAAGATATAGACCCCGCCAATGGCGCGGTGGGCTTTGCGGTGTTTCTTGCGAAGGGATGGCGTGAACTGGAACATGCCAAGGATCAACACCGCACCACCCAGCACCATATGAAGGCTCAGGGCGGATTTCTCGACCGGCTCCATGCTGTCGTAATAGCGTACGGGATCAGAGTTGCCGTTGGTACCAAAACCGAAATAGGTGCCTGTGACCATGGCCGTCAGATTGTTCCAGATCGGATAGGCCTCTTGCGCCTTCTCGGCGATTTCAGAGTAGGGCACCCCTGCGTTGCCTGCGGCCTCGACCTCGTCAAACAATTGCTGGTGGCTTGGGTCAAAATTGGCTGGCAGGAGTTTGTAGCCCGCTTCCCAGACCAGAAAGCTGTAGAAGGCGACGGAGATGCAGAAGACGGCCCAAAGGACAAACCTTTTCGAGAGCGCGGCGGGGCGTGTCTGCGGCGGATCAATGCAATGTGTGGTCATGGTAATTCCTGTTCGGTTGGCCCGAAGGAGGGACAGATGAAAAGAAGTGTGCCACCCCGTGCTGGGTGAACAAACGGGGCGATGGCTTGCATTTACGCTATTGGAGAATGACCTGAATGTCGGTCATCTCCATCAGCCCCTCATCGCCGTGCTCGACCCCGATGCCGGATTTCTTCACCCCGCCAAAGGGCGCGTTGGGCTGCAAAGCTCCGTGCTTGTTGATCCAGACAGAGCCGCATTCCATGCGAAGGGCCAGTGACTTGGCCTTGTCCATATCATTGGTCCAGATCGAACCACCCAGACCGGAATCAGAGGCATTGGCGCGCTCCAGCGCGTCCTCCACATCGTGGAAGCGCAGGATCGGGATGGTTGGGCCGAATTGTTCCTCGGTGACCAGTGGGTGATCGTCGGCCAGATCGGTGACAATGGTCGTCTCATGGAACTGTCCGCCCAAGGATTTGCCGCCCAACCGGACAGTGCCGTCTTTGGCAGCGGCCTCAACGAGCCCTGCGACTTTCTCGTGCTGGAACGGAGTGGTCAGCGGGCCCATCATCACCCCTTCGTCCATGCCGTTGCCTGTCTTCATATTCTTTGAGAAATTCACGAATTCCTCGACCACGGCATCGTGGATGTCTTCATGCACATACATCCGCTTCATCGCGGCACAGGTCTGGCCGGTGTTAATGAAAGCCCCCCAGAACAGACCTTCGGCAATCGCTTTGGGGTCGACATCGGGCAGGATGATGCCAGCGTCATTGCCGCCCAGCTCCAGCGTCAGACGTTTCATGGTGGTGGCGGCCCCCTGCATCACCTTTTCGCCCGTGGCAGTGGAGCCGGTGAAAACGATTTTGCGAATGTCGGGATGCTGCGCCATCGCAGCGCCGATGCTGGGGCCCTGGTCGTCTGATGTGATGATGTTCAGAACACCTGCGGGCAGGATCTCGTTCATGATCTGCACGGCCAACATGGTGGACAGCGGCGTAAAGGGTGAGGGTTTGACCACAACCGTATTGCCCGCGCGCAGGGCAGGCATGATGTGCCAGATCGCAATGATCACAGGCCAGTTCCACGGCAGGATTGATCCGACCACACCCAATGACTTGCGGTGCAACTCAACACGGCCTTCGTCATTGTCCTGCAAGACCTTCACCGGCATTTCCAAGCCAGCAGTGTAGCCTGTCCATGCCACGGCACCGCCGAGTTCAAAGTGCGAACCGATCCCACCAAGTGGCTTGCCATTCTCGCGGGTCAAAAGCTCTGCCAGCTCACCCGCGCGGGCCTCAAGGGTGGCGGCCAATGCACCAATTGCTTTCTGACGCTCTGCGTCTGGCAGGGCAGACCACGCCGGATAGGCGTCTTTTGCAGCGCTCACCGCTTGGTCCAAATCATCAATTGTTGCGTTTGTGACGTTGCCGACAACTTCTCCTGAGGCGGGGTTCAAAACGGCAAACCTGTCCTGTCCAGCGACCTGACGGCCGCCGATTGTCATGCCAAAGTCTAGCATTATTCTCTCTCCCTAATCCGGAGGCACTGATCAGATACTTGAGGCGCAAAGGCGAATCGCCTTGTATTGACCACTAGTCCTCTGAACAGGCTCCTTTCTTTTCTCCCGTCCGCTGCATTTCTGGAGCGGCATGAGAAAACGCTAAAGGATTAATGTTGCACTTGCAACATAAAGTTGCGTGCACAACATTGACCGGGCTTCACAAAATGCGGACGTTGGCTTATCCCCAGTAACGGCGTAAGGAAATTTCATGGATGAAAACAAAGAACCCCTAATCAACGATGACATGTTTCTCGTCGACGTAGAGGATCCTGATTCGGGTGAGACATTTAGTACCCTGAGTATATCGCGCACACCTGCGATGCTTTTGTCATTTGCAGCTAACAAGTTTACGGAAGCGGCCTCGAAGTACTTTAACGAGAGTTTGGGGCTGGGCACTGTCGATTGGCGTATGCTGCTGTTGTTGGCACGCACTCCAGGGGTCACATCGGTGCAAGCGGCGCAGACCATTGGCGTTGATAAAGGCACAGTCAGCCGCAGTGTCAGCCGCCTAAGTAAAAACGAATTGATCCAACTGGGCGTGCTTCATTCAAACGGGCGTAGCCGCGGATTGACGCTCACCCCGACGGGGCGCGTGTTGCATGATCGCATTCTGGCCGCAGCATTATCCCAACAGGCTCATTTGTTGGTAGGCTTCGATCCGGAGGAAGTGAGCACCTTATGCAATATGCTGCTACGTTTCATGGGCAATCTGGATGCTTTGATCGAACGCGACCGTAGTTAAACCAATCGAGAGGGCTTTTTGCACGCCTCACAAGCCTCTCGATTGGTTCCGACTTGAGCCATTAAGGTGCGAGTGGCCCAGTTGAAGCGAAATACAGTTTCGTGCCACGATTTCGTAAATCGAGATATTGCGTTTGCGGTACCTGTAATGAATGACCGCTCTTTCCACTCGTCGGCAAAATCAAGACTTTTACGCTTGCGGCAATTCCAAAGCTGCGAGCGCACGCAGCACAAATCTGACATTTCCGCTGTGGGCCCACTGCCGACATTGAGGGCAAAAAGCCGCGTTTGAAACGCTTGACTACCTGCTTTCAGGAAGTCGAGGCGCGATTTGTGTATGTGCGGCAACGAGAACCAGCCTCGCTGCGCACCGGTCACTCTGGGCTGGCTGCTTTTATCTGGCGGCCGGGAACTGGAGCGGAATCGCTGCAATCCTGCTGCCGCACCGCCCCATGTCCGCTTCGAGTCCATCTTGCAAAGCTGCCGTATCGCAGCTAGCAACCGCTTTCTGAGCACTTGAGGAATACGCATAGGGGAGACAGCACAGGGCGGACGTCTGTCGTTTCACTCCGAACTGCGACGGTAAGCGGTGCTTGAGAGAGGCAGGCGCCCATGCCCAATTTTACTTGGCCAAGCGTGTTCTCAGGATCGGAACGATGATCAAGCCTGCGGCAATTACCAACAAGCCAAGTGTCATGGGCCGTTCAAGGACGAACGACACGCCACCGTAAAGCTGCATCGAGCGTGAGAAGTTATCCTCCATCATACCGCCCAAGATGAAACCGATCAAAAGCGGTGGCAGCGGATAGTTGGCGAATTTCAACGCAATGCCGCAGATTCCAAACCCGACAAGCATGAGCAGTTCGGTTGCATTGTTCTGGCCGATGTAAGCGCCCATCAGCGTGAAAAACAGGATGAAGGGGATCAAGAAATTGCGCGGGATCGCAAGAAGTTTGGCGATGTAGGGGATCAACGGCAGGTTCAGGATTAAAAGCACAAGATTGCCGATGAACATGGACATGATGACGGCCCAAAAAATCTGTGGATCATCAATCATCAGGCGCGGACCAGGGGTTACGTTAAGCGCAATCAATGCGCCGAGTAAAATAGCGGTTGTGCCCGACCCCGGAATACCGAGTGTAAGCAATGGCACAAACGAACCAGTGCAAGCCGCGTTGTTGGCTGTTTCGGGTGCCGCCAGGCCTTTGATCGACCCTTGTCCGAACTCCTCTTGTTCGTGCTTTGGTGCGATGTTGCGCTCAACTGCGTAGCCAAGAAAGGATGCGATGGTAGCACCCGCCCCCGGCAAAACGCCGATGAAAAAGCCTTGAATAGACTGGCGGCCAATGACGGGCGCAATTGCGCGGGCTTCTGCACGGGTGATGCGCAAATCCTTGATTTCGCCGCCACTATCTCCGAGGTTCTTGGGTTTCAGTACAAGGAAAACCGCTTCGGGCAGGGCAAACATGGCCATAGCCAAGGTGATAAAGCCAAAGCCGGATTGCAGATCCATGATGCCGCCTGTGAACCTTGGCAGGTTAAACAACGCGCCCTCGCCGACAGTGGCCATGATTAGGCCTAGAACCGTCATCAATAGCGCTTTGGTCACCTGACCCTTCCCAGCAAAGGCTGCAATGGCTGACAATCCCACGACCATCAGTGCAAAATATTCTGGGGAGTGGAACAGGAGTGCGACCGAAGACAACATGGGCGCAAAAATCATTAGGAGGATCGCGCCAATTGTGCCGCCCGCAAAGCTCGCGATTGCTGCGATGGTCAGGGCCTTGCCTGCCTTGCCTTGTCGCGACATGGGGTAGCCGTCGAATGAAGACGCTACCGTTCCGGCTACGCCAGGTGCGTTGAGCAAGATGGATGAGGTCGACCCCCCAAAAATTGCCCCATAATAAACCCCCGCCAACAGGATCAGAGCGGCGGACGGATCACCCATGGTGATGGCCACAGGTATCATGATCGCGATGATCGACATTGGCCCAAGGCCGGGCAACATGCCGATGAATGTGCCAATCAAACAGCCGCCGATGACGACCAATAGGTTTTGGAGGGATAGAGCCGTCTGTAGGCCGATCAGGATACCTTCTAGCATCTTATTAAACTCCCATAAACGCAGGTAAGGGGCGCAGGAAGATGCCCAGCACTTCTTGAACAAGATACCAAACCGAGCCTGTCGCGATAAAGGCCACAGGTATCATGATATGCCACTTTCGCTCCCCCAACACGCATGAGCCGATGATCAAAAATGCAGACGTTGACAGTAAAAACCCTACGGGGCGCAGGCATAGCGCGTAAACGACCATCAGCCCCAAAAGCAAAAGGGCCTGTCCGTAAAAGTAGTCCCCCAGCCGTCTGTGATCGATTTCGCCGACTTTCTCTTCACCTTTTTCAAGGCCTAACAAAATGATCAGGCAGGCCAGTATTCCGAGAACAGACAAAACCTTGGGGAAGCTGCTTGGCCAGATCGGGTTGCGCCGCATGAAGGGTGCAAGGCCCGCGTCCATCGTGAACCACGCTGTATAGCCATAAACGATGCAGATACCCAGCAGGATGAGTGCAATCCAACGATCCAAAGCCATGGACCTATCCCCCAATATACGAAAATTATACAGAGAGCGGACCAGTTGCCTGTTCCGCCCCAGTGTTTGATTTGCCTTGGCGGCTTAGAGAAAGCCCAGCTTTTTCATTAGATCGCCGATGACTTTTTCCTGGTTTTCCAGAAAGGTGCGAAACTCATCGCCGGGATTATGGATGTTGACCCAACCGTTGCGCGCACGCACGGCTTCCCATTCGGGGGTGTCATACATCTTGGCAATGGCGTCCTGATACTGCGCTGACTTTTCGTCAGATAGACCCGGTGCGCCAAAGAAGCCGCGCCAGTTGACGAAGGACGTGTCGATGCCTTGCTCTTTCATGGTCATCGCATCGGGGGCCGCATCAACGCGGTCGTCGGATGTGACACCGATGATTTTGACTTCGCCCGCGTTCGACAGGTCAACCGCTTCGGAGAAGCCGGTGGACAGAGCTGCAATTTCACCTGACAGCAGCGCCGCCATAGCGGTTCCGCCGGCGTCATAGGCAATATAGTTTACTGCCAGCGCATCGCGTCCAGCCGCTTCCATTGCCATTGCAGCGACAAGGTGATCCATGCCACCGGGAACCGAACCACCACCGATGGGCGTGCCCGCCGGATCTGCGTCAAATGCAGTCAGCAGATCTTCCATGGAATTGATGGGGCTGTCTTTACCTACAACAATTGCTGCGTAGTCGCCGATTGTGCCTGCAACCAATGTCAGATCGCGGAAGTTATGTGGAAACACGCCTGTCAGCGAGCGGATCACAATCGGGGTCGAGTTGACCATCAATGTGTTCTCAAGGCTCTCGGCGTTTTCGATCATATAGCCAATGGCCACACCACCACCGCCGCCCGACATATTTTCATATGTTGCAGTGCCAACAAGACCCGCTTTTGTGAGGGCCTCGCCCGTGCCACGTGCTGTGCCATCCCAGCCGCCACCAGCACCACCGGGGATGATAAAGTGAACTTCATCCAGAACCTGGTGGCCACCCGCAAACGAAGGTGTTCCAAGGCCAAGCGTTGCGATCGCAGAAGCGATCAGGGCACGGCGGCCCATTTTCAAAGTTTTCATTTCTCTCTCCCAATTGATAGCCGTTCTCCCGCCAGCTAAGATTTATAGAAAACCACGATAACCTGACACAAACCTGTCACGTGCCAAAAAAGTTAGATCTCCGCGATGAAATACCTTCTTGTCGAAGACAATCTGGAGCTTGCAGAAGCGGTTGCGTCGCGCATCCGTTTGGATGGGCATACGGTTGATCACGCTGCAAAAATTGCAGATGCGAATGCATTTGCGGACACTGGCGAATACGACCTGATTTTGCTGGATATTATGTTGCCGGATGGGGATGGCAGGAGCTTTCTCAAACAGCACCGGGCGCGAAAGAACCTCACTCCGGTGATCGTTCTGACAGCGCGAAGCCAAGTCTCCGATAGAATCAGTCTGCTGGATTTAGGTGCCGATGACTACCTGACAAAGCCGTTCGATCATGCTGAATTGCAGGCACGCTGCCGAGCGGTTTTGCGCCGAAATGCAGGATCAGCTCACTCCGTCCAGACGATAGGCGATGTCGAGTTTAATGCCGTATCAGGCCTTTTGATTGTAAACCAAGAAAGCATCAACCTGCGCAACCGCGAGCTTCGGTTGCTTGAACTGCTGATTAGTTCCAAAGGGCAGGTTTTTTCCAAACAGAAACTTGTGGACCGTCTGTTTTCCTATGATGACGACGTGTCCGAAAATGCCATTGAGGTCTATATCGGGCGACTCCGCAAACATCTGGAGGGATCAAATGTGCGGATCGTAACCCTTCGGGGCTTGGGTTACAGGTTGGACCATGGCGGCTGAGGTGAACGTCTCAGGATCGCTGCGAAGACGGCTCGCGCTTATCTTGACAGGGGGTGCGGCCGTGTTGGCTTTGATTTTGTTTTTTGTGGTGCGGGGGCTGGCAGCCCAAATCGCACAGCAAGGTCAGGACAACATCCTGAACGCATCGATGGCATCGGTGCTGGATACCGCTGTCATCCGTGAGGGCCGCGTGACGCTGGATTTCCCCTATTCATCACTATCGATGCTCAACACCGATGCAGATGATCGCGTTTTTTACGCAATCCATGAAGGGGCGACCTTGTTATCTGGCTACGACTGGCTTGTGCCTCCGAGTGATTTATCTGCTGGTACCGCACATTTTGAAACGACGGCTTTCAATGGGGAACAAGTGCGTGTCGCGACAGGTGCCCGGATTTTAACCGGAACAGACGGGCCTCGAAATGTATCTGTTTCTGTTGCTCAAACGCGCGATGCTTTGTCAAACACCTTGAATACAATATCGCGCAATATCGCTTTGTTGGGGCTTGGGTTCTTCGGTCTATCCTCTGCGCTCGCACTCTGGGCGGCCTCGACCACCAGCGGACAAATGCACCGCCTGACATTATCTGTGACGCGGCGTGGACCACAGGACCTTCGCCCTGTGACCCAACCCGTACCGTCAGAAATGGCCCCTTTGGTCGGGTCTTTGAATAGGTTTATGGCGCGGCTGGATCATACCTTGACCCAATCCGAGGATTTTATCGCCGAAGCCGCGCACCGCATTCGCACCCCCCTCGCGACGGTGCGATCCCATGCCGAAGCGACATTGCTGCGGGTGGAACACAGCGAAAATCGAAAGTCATTGCAGGCCATGGTGCGCGCAATTGACGAAAGCAGCCGTGCTGCGGGGCAACTGCTTGATCATGCGATGGTGACGTTCCGCGCCGAGAACCTTGAGGTGTCGCGGATCGCCGTGGCCGACCTGTTGCGCGAGCTGGTTCAAAGCATGTCACCCGTCGCAGAAATGAAAGACATTTCTATCGTGATGGAGCTCGACGGGCCTGCAACCCTGCAAGGAGATGTAATCCTATTGCAAAACGCGCTGCGCAATCTTATCGACAATGCTCTGAAATATGCGCCTGTTGAAACGACTGTTACCGTCCGCGTCTGTGATGCCCCACGTTTGTCTGTCAGCATTATGGATGAGGGGACAGGGTTCGCAGCCGATGAAATTCAGACGCTCACTGGGCGTTTTGTGCGGGGCAAAGACATGGACAACAAAGTCGGCTCCGGCCTCGGATTGACGATCGCCCATGAGGTTGCCATCGCCCATGGTGGCGAGATGACCTTGACCAACACAGCGGAGGGCGGCGCATGCGTTACCTTGTTTCTCTAATCGCGATATTGATGCCGCTATGTGTAGCTGCTCAGGTGTGGGAAGACAGGCAGGTTTTTGGAACGTCCAAAACGCCACCGCTCCGCATACTCTCCAGCACAGATACGTCCTTTTTCGCGCCGATCATTCAGGACTTCATTGCAACGACACCAAATTCTTCCGTTGAATATCTTGTCACCGGAACCGTGGACCTGGATCAAGTGTTTCGCAACGCCCGTGATCAGTTCGACATCGTGATATCGAGCGCAATGGACCTTCAGCTAAAGCTGGTAAACGACGGGCTAGCTGCAGCCGTGGTGAACGTTGACCATCCCGAATGGGCGCAGTGGCACAACAGACTGTTTGCATTCACCTCAGAACCCGCTGCTATTGTTCTCAATCGCCAGGCCTTTGACGACCTAGCGGTTCCAAGTAGCCGACAAGATTTGATACAGCTGATGCGCGACCACCCGAAACGGTTTCAGGGGCGGGTCGGGACCTATGATGTAAGGCAATCCGGATTAGGCTATCTTTTCGCGACGCAGGATGCGCGCGCAACTGAGACCTACTGGCGTTTGACAGAAGTGATGGGCCGCGTTGGCGCAAAACTATACTGTTGTTCTGGTCAGATGATCGATGACCTACGATCGGGTGATCTGATCATGGCCTATAACGTTCTGGGGAGCTACGCACAGGCGCAGGCAGAAACATCCGATGATCTGAAGGTCATCCTCCCTTCAGAGTTTCCAACAACGATGATGCGGACGACCTTAGTATCCGTGGCCGCTCCAGACCCGCAACGCGCCGACAGCTTTGTTCGCCACCTCTTGAAACTACAATCAACGGGCGATCCGCGTATTTTTCTCCTGCCACCTCTCGCCGTTTCCCAAAACTATCAAACACAACGGACCATCAGTCTCGATCCAGCGTTGATGACCTATCTGGATCAAATGAAACGAGAAGCATTCATCCGCGAATGGGAAGACGCGATTGTCCAAGTGGACTAGGATTAGCTTGCCCAACTGCTTTCAACCCGTTCAGCGAACACAGGCATTTGGGCATTGGCTTGGGCATTGTGTTTGGGCAGACTTGTGCAGGCAGATTTATTGCGACTGTTGGGAACGATCACTTGCTGCCAAAATTATGCGATGTCGCCTACGGGTATTGTGCAAGCGGACACCAGCCGCATGGGCGGCAAGGGTAGTAGTGTCCGCATTGCAAACCTTCAATTACTGTAGCAATCAAATGTTTAGTGAATTGCCAAAGCCTTGCTTTGGCAGCGCCCGAACCGACCCCACTGGGCGGGCGCTTCGCTTTCCCCCCCTCGGTTCGGACGCGGTGGTTTTGTGAAACGGCACAAAGCTCGCAAAGCAGACAGGCGGCAGAATACTTACCGCTGATATCATTTCAAAAGAAAAGCCCCCGCTCCAGCGGAGCGAGGGCCATGCTATCTAACGATGTCAGACAGTCTTACTCTGCGTCTTCGACTTCGATTTCTGCAGCAACGCGGGCCTTGTCGGCGGCGCCTTTGGCAGCAACGT
>CAJXIL010000076.1 GCA_913054455.1 uncultured Roseobacter sp. | reverse complement strand
CGCATATCAACACACTTCGAAACTACCTTGGCGCCGAGCACATGTTTGAGGCTGCTGCAGAATATCAGGAATTTGCGGACGAACGTCACGATGCATCGGTCGCTTCCGCACATGCCCGTGCCCAGGAAATTGCGCGGGAACTTACTTCATAGGCCTTACACAACATTTGAGCGGAACCCGCTGATGAATGTGGGTTCCCAAAATCTTATTAGCCTCTAGAAGTTCTATTCTCAGCGATAGCGCAGTTTCAATGGAGCACGGGAACGCAATACGCTATGGACACGGCTCAAGACGCAAAACATGCCCCTGGCTGAACTGCGGTCCGTCAAATCTGACATTCGCTACAAGCGGGGTCTCTAAGGCTCTCTAAGCGGACGCATCGAGAGACATTGCAAACGCAAATTTTCATCTGATGGGGGGACATTTACGGGGGACAAAGGTGTTCAGGCACTCGATTGCACTATCCGCCTGAGTAGTTTTCTGCGCAAAGTCATCTCTCCGTTGCGTCTATGGTTCGCCTCTTACAAAGTGCTGCTCGGCCCAGCTGAACTGACCTTGGACCAACAATATAGTACAGTTCCAAAGGTCGAATGACTGCTTAAGAGCAGCTGCGCTTAAGCCTTTTCCAACCGATCAATGGCAGCTAAGTGCCGTACAAGTCCATTGGGTCAATCCGAAACACCTACTTTGTAAATGTCACTAGCTACGCATAGCCGCCGTTGCCCAAATTCCGCGATGGCCACGCGCTTCTTCAAGGACGGTGGTTGACTGCTGCCAGCCCAAAGCGGACTGCTGCGAAGGGAGACTGGCTCTCATTGCCGCACATGCACAAATCGCGTCTCGACTTCCCGGAAGCGGACATTCAAGCTGTCAAATGCGGCTTTTTGCCCTCAATGTCGGCTGTGAACCCGCACTTCCCACTTGCTGCACTCGGCATAAACGTCCAAGAAGCGCAGAGAGCCGACATTTTTGGCCGTGTGAGCAGGGCCAAAGAGTCACTGAAGAGCAAAGCCTAGCCTCGCTCTCGGCGTCTTCCTCTTTGGCGATCACTCAATAAATTTGAGGTGGTTAAAAGATGAAGTCTTCTTCCTCAAGCTCTTCCTCGGACTGAATCATAAGCAAAAGGGCCTCGCCTGCGAAATCAATATTGAGTGTCGAAGTTCCGTCAGTGAAACTGAGGGCTGCGATTAGGTCTTGAGGGTTGGCAAAGACAGAGCCGAATGCTGAAATATCAATTTGGTCTGCTTCTGCGTTTTGCCCAAAGTCAGTGATCTGCAATACCTCAGATTCGGCGGTCACTTGAAAGACGTCGTCGCCTGACCCTCCGGCCAAGGTATCATCGCCACCGCTTGCGATCAAAAGGTCATCACCCGCGCCGCCGTCCAACAGGTTATTTTCCGCATCACCCGCCAGCGTATCATTGCCCGCGCCTGCGAGGATATTTTCAATGCCCTCATAGGTGTTGCCGTATTGGTCCGATCCAGCCGCCAGATCGATGTCAAAACCAAACTGGGCCACAGGGGAATTGGCGATGTCATAGGTGTCATTGCCCGCGCCGCCGATAAAGACGTCGCCGGTGCCATCATCAAACCCTGCAACCAACGTGTCATCCCCGTCGCCACCGTTCAGCGTGTCTTTGCCGTTTGAGCCAGCCAGCAGGTCGTCGCCTGTGCCGCCAGTCAATGCATCGTCGCCGTAGCCACTCGCGAGGACCAGATCTTCGGGGTCGGGGTCTGTTGGGCTCTGAGTGCCCTCATCGGCCTGCCAGTCCTCAATGAGAGCAGTCAGGCTGCCGTCGAGGTCTTCGACAGGCAATTGGTCCGGTAAGTCAGCGGCAAAGGATGCAAAGTTGGGCAGCCAATGGCCAGGGCCGATGCTTGCACCCATTTGATCCGCATAGGTTTCCGTCCATTCCATGACATTGGAATAGGCGTCGTAAAACGCAGGATCTTGGGTTTCCTCAAAGAGGGCCCAATAGCCGTATGCGGATGAGATCGCGATCCCTGCGGAATGCGAAGACCCGATGCCCGCATCCAGCCGCGCGCCTTCTGTATCAAGTAAAGCGTCAAGCGATCCGTCCGTTACACTTTGTAGCATCTGGTCGTGGATGTTTTGGTACAGCTCCGTGTCTGTGGCACCCGCGATCACATGGGCATAGGCCGACAGGGACAGCGCCGAGAAAAAGTCGCCCTGCGCAACAGAGGTGTCACCGGTCACATCCGTGTCTGCCTGAATTTGGTCGAAGATCTCAAGATACCGCGCCTCAGCGCCTGCATCGCCTTGATGCTGGGCATATTGGATCAGGTTCGCGATTTTCCAGTTAGCGTCGTTGTAAGACCCCTCGCCAGTGTCCGATGTCCCGTTTTCCAGTTGCGCGGTGAGGTTTGCCTCCAGCTCAGCGGCGAAATGTTCGCCGGCAGGGGCCAGATTGTCGATGCCATTGTCTTGCAGTTTGGTGTCGAGCTTGAGCAACCATGCCCAGCCGTAGGGATCATTGAAATTCAAATCGATTTCGGCCTGAACATCTTCGGGCGCAAAACGCGCGTCGGCAAAAGCCTGCAAGCCCGCCTGATCACCACCGGCCTCGTAGGCTGCGACATTGGCGAGATGCGCATGCACGCTGGAGTGCCAATCAATAGAGCCGTCAAAAATTGGCGCAAAGGGATTGCCGGGACCATCAATGTAGAGGTCAGCCGCCGCGTCAAATGTGTCCAGCAAATCCCCATCAACTTCGCTGTTGAGATAAGCGGCAGCGTATATGGGATTTGTTGGTTCTTCGGGTTCCTCAGGCGTTTCGGGGTCGGCAGGGTCCGCGGCAACCTCTTGCCAAACGGCTTGCGTCGGCGTCACCACCAGTTCGATGTCTTGTTGGCTGACTTGCGCACCACCTGCATTACTGCCGATGACCGAGACTTCGTAGATGTGATCGCGGTCTAGGTCCCAGACTTCGTCGTAGTTGGGTGTAAACCAGTTCTGGTAGGACACATCACCACTGTCGGGATCGATCACGAACACGCCGGCGTCTTCACCGGCAAGCGCATAGGTAACGCCCCCCACGTTGGGTCCGGCAAAAACATCGCTCCCGCCGTCTGTGGTGGTGGGATCCCCGCCCTCATCTTCCTCATCAGGAGTTTCACCGGCAACGGCTTCTTGCCACACAGCATCCGTTTCGCTCACGACCAGTTCGAGGGCCTGGTTGCTGACCTCATCGCCATTTGCATCGACGCCCACAACGGAGACTTCGTAGATGTGATCGCGGTCTGCATCCCAGACATCATCATAGTTTGGCGTGAACCAGTCTTGGTAGGACACATCGCCGGTATCGGGATCAATCACAAAAATCGATGCGTCAGCACCGGCCAAACCATAGCTGACACCATCGGCATTTTCGCCAACATACGTGTCTGCATCTGGCGTTTCATCATCCGGTTCGTCGCCGCCCCCTTCAACAGAGCCCCCCCCAGCCTCACCCTCTTGCCAAACGGCATCGGTTTCGCTGACGACCAGTTCCAAGTGTTGCTGGCTGACTTCGACCCCATCTGCGTCTGTTCCAATGACGGAGACTTCGTAGATGTGATCGCGGTCCATATCCCAGACATCATCATAGTTTGGCGTGAACCAGTCTTGGTAGGATACATCACCCGTTGCCGGATCGACCAAGAAGACACCCGCATCGGCCCCTGCTAGGGTATAGACGGTGCCGTCACCGTCACCGCCGCCACCGGTATCCGCGCCACCATCGTCAGGATCGACGTCTGTGCCGCCACCAACTGTACCTTCGCCGTCGCCCCCTGTCAGGGTTTCCTCGCCGATCATCTCACCGCTATCCGCATCTTTCCAAGACACGCCTGTCTGTGTGACCACCAGCTCAAGATTGCTCCGCTCAACCTCGACCCCGTCTGCGTCTCGTTCAACAACAGAAACCTCGTAGGTACGGTCGCCATTGGCATCCCAGACCTGAGAGTATTGTGGCGTGAACCAGTCGATATTGCTCAGCGCGCCGGTGTCGCCGTCGACAAGGAAATATCCTGCATCAGGCCCGTCCAGCACAAAACGGTCACCTTCTTCGCCCTCTGGTTCTGAGCCCGTATCCCCGTTATTACCCCCATCTGTGCCTTCAAATGTGGCCGGGCCTTCGCCCGTATCGGTGCCTGCTAGCGTGCCAGAGAGACCAAAATCCGCGGCTGTCAAAGGCGCTTCGTGCTGGACGGTCACCACCAGCGTGCCGCCAGTCACATCCAGGTTGAAAGTGCTTTGATAAGGTCCAAACGTCATCTGCGAAGACAGGGCTTCGGCGGTGTCATAGCCTGCAAGACCGGACAGATCGATCAGGTCGGCCGCACGGTTTGCGCCAAAGTCAGTGATCAAAACAGTGCCAACTGCGTCTTGAATGATGAACAGATCACCGCCGTCGCCGCCCGAAAGCGTATCATTGTCGCCGCCACCGGAGAGGACATCATTCCCGCTGCCGGCTGACAGAATATCGTTGCCGCTGCCTCCCAAAAGGGTGTCATCGCCGACACCTGCGGACATCGTGTCGTTGCCTGACCCGCCTTCGGCATAAATGGAAGATCCGGCAAAGGCACCGTCGACAATGTCATTGCCGGCATCCATGAAAAAACTGTCTGACCCTTCGAGCGTGCCGATAAAGGCCAGATCATTGCCGTCACCGCCGTGGATCTCGTCGTTGCCCTGACTGCCCGCCAATGTGTCGTTGCCCGCACCGCCATAGACTGTGTCGGTCCCCATCGAGCCGATCAGATGATCATCTCCCTCGCGACCGTAAATCAGATCATCCCCGTCACGGCCAAACACATGATCGTTGCCAGCCCCGGTATCGATAAGGTCATTGCCATAGAGACCCTCTATCTCGTCGTCACCAGCACCACCCATCAACGTGTCATCGCCGTGGCCCCCGCGCAGCGTGTCATTCCCGTCGCCACCGACAAGTGAATCGTCCCCCACGTCGCCAACAAGGCTGTCGTCGCCGCCAAGGCCAAACAAAGTGTCTGCCCCGTCTGTTCCCAAAATCGTATCGCTGTTCTGGCTCCCGATAACGGGTTCGTCTGGATCAATTGGCATTCATGTAATCCCGGCAACAAGTGACTTTGGACGTCACTTATGGAAATGGAGTTTTTGGAGTAACACATAATTTGCGCAGACAAATTTATTCGTGGTGCTTGCCTTGATCTTGGCAGAAGTTCACCAAACTCTGTATTTAATTCGAAAGGCGTCGCCATTCTGTCGCCAACTTGAAAACAGTAGTCCGCATCCAGGACGCGACTTTGGGCCATTGCACGGCGAATCGAATAATGCTGGACCGAGTTTTGTTGAGATTACGGTCGGTCTGAGCTGCTGTCCGCTGTGTTGCGGAGATATCTCAGTAGATAGTGAACGGGCGCGCTACGCCAAATGAATGGCTCGTCGCAATCGTTAAGCGCGCAAAGCGGGCTTTGAAGCGAGCCGTACCAAGGTCCGTTTCGTCCCGCTCAGCCGACCTTGACTAATTGCCTCAGTACCGTGTTGGTGTGCTGGTGCGGAGAACGGCGGCTGTGAGCCCAAACCTACCTAGTTGCCGCAGGATGGCGAATGTCCGGTCTGGGGGGACAAAAACGTGCCAACGTCTAACGAGGTATTACCAAGGGGTCATGGTACAAGAATTTTCGATGGTTCTGGTTGGGTCGCCCCAGTGTTCAAAAGGACCGTTCGTGGCAATGCACTTCAGTCATGGGATTATTGCCCCCCGCCGTGCAAATTGCGGTGAGGGAAACGATCGTTAGCCTACAAGCCTAACATCTGATACGTTCAAACAGACGGCAGCTTCGTCCCGCTCAGCCGCCACTCGTTTGTCAAAAATACCGCAATGCGAAAGCTGCGCTTTGCTGACACTCGCTAAGAGCACAGATTTTGCGTGGTTTAGATCGCTTGCCCGGCAGGACAGCGCTTAGAACTTGCAAAAATAGCCATTCTGGATGCCGTTTTAGAAAACAACCGCCCTGCCGAGATCAACCACTTTCCCTATGATGTGTCAGTTGATGTCGACGGTTTTTCCCGGGTTCATGATATTCTCCGGATCCACCGCACGCTTCAACGTCGCCATTAGCGCATAGGCTGCGCCGTGTTCTTCGACCATGTATTTCTTCTTGCCCGTACCGACGCCATGCTCGCCGGTTACGGTCCCGCCAAAAGACAATGCGACTCGGTTTACATCAGATGCAAGCTGCTTGGCTTTTGTCAGTTCTTCGGGATCGTTGGGGTCAAACAGGATCAACAGGTGAAAATTGCCGTCCCCCACATGCCCAACGATTGGGGCGATCAAACCAGCCTCGTCGATAATCTCCTTGGTGCGAGCGATGCAGTCCGCCAGTTCCGAGATGGGGACACAGCAATCAGTGACAACGCTCTCGCAGCCTTTGCGAAGGGACTTCCCCGCGTAATAGGCGTTATGCCGCGCCGCCCACAGGCGAGCGCGATCCTCGGCCTTTGTGGCCCACGCGAAGTCCGAAGCGCCGAATTCCTCACCGACACCTTCGAAAAGCTCCACCTGCTCCTTCACGCTGGCGTCTGAACCATGAAATTCCAGAAAAAGATGGGGTTTTTCTGGCAGATTCAGATCCGGATTGAAGATGTTCATCCCTTTCATCTGAACCTCATCCAGCAATTCGATCCTGGCCATTGGAATACCAATCTGGATGGCCATGATGACGCTATTAACGGCGGCGTCGACCGTCTCAAATCCGCAGGTGGCGGCAAGTATCGTCTCTGGTTGGCCGAACAGGCGCACTGTCAGCCGTGTAATGATCCCAAGCGTGCCTTCTGAGCCGACAAAGAGATGCGTAAGATCATAGCCGGCCGAGGATTTTCGCGCCCGCGATCCAGTTTCGATTATCGTGCCGTCGGGCAAAACAACTTCTAGCGCCAAGACATTCTCGCGCATCGTGCCATAGCGAACCGTGTTCGTGCCTGATGCGCGTGTGGCAGCCATCCCGCCAAGCGTCGCATCGGCGCCAGGGTCGACGGTGAACATCAAACCGGTGGCGCGCAGTTCCTGGTTTAGCTGTGTGCGTGAAACCCCAGGTTGCACAACCGCGTCGAGATCGCTTTCATGGATTTCAAGAATCTTGTTCATCCGGCTGGTATCAACACTGATCCCGCCATGGGTCGGGATGACGTGACCCTCCAGTGATGTGCCGATACCGAACGGTACAACCGGCACCCTATGTTGCGCGCAAATCTTCACGATCGCCGAAACCTCTTGGGTGCTTTCCGGAAACGCGACTGCGTCCGGCAAAGCGGGTTCGGAATAGGCCTCATCCCTGCCGTGGATTTCCCGGATGGACTCGCCGGTGGACAGACGATCTCCTAGCAGGTCTTTCAAGGCGGCAATAACCAAAGCCGTATTGTGCTGTGTCATACCAACTCCCTATTTCTCATTTTAATGTTCGATCAGCTTTGTCGGCGCGCTTTACTGGAAAACCCCGTCATAAGCCTCGCGCAGAACGTTTTTCTGCACTTTGCCCATGGCGTTGCGTGGCAGGGCTTGGACAAACTCGATGCGCTTGGGTTGTTTGAAGCGGGCCAGATTATCTTTGATCATGTTGGAGACGTCTTTCGCCGAAATCTCGACACCATCCTGGGCGACAATGATCGCCACGACGGCTTCGCCAAAATCCTTGTGCGGGACACCAATGACCGCGCTTTCAACGACGCCCGGCAGATCGTCGATCACCAGTTCGATCTCTTTGGGATAAATGTTGTAGCCGCCCGAGATGATCAGGTCTTTTCCGCGTCCAACGATGTGAACATAACCGTCTGCGTCGATGCGCCCAAGATCACCAGTGATGAAAAACCCATTGTCGCGCAACTCTTCCGCAGTTTTATCAGGCATCTTCCAATAGCCTGCAAATACGTTGGGCCCGCGCACTTCCAGCACGCCGATTTCACCCTGCGGCAAGGGCGCGCCAGTTGCCGGATCGGTGACGATCACCTCAACCCCTGGCAAGGGGAACCCCACCGTTCCGGCGCGTCTATCGCCGTCATATGGGTTCGAGGTGTTCATGTTGGTTTCGGTCATCCCATAGCGCTCCAGAATCGCGTGTCCGGTCACATCGCGCCAGCGATCATGTGTTTCGACCAGCAATGGAGCCGAGCCGGATACGAAAAGACGCATGTTGACTGAAGCCTTGCCCAGCCCTTCGGTTTCAAGAAGGCGCACATAAAAGGTCGGCACGCCCATCAAAACCGTGGCGCCCGGCATGTAACCAAGGATGTCATCGGCATCGAACTTGGACATGAAGATGCAGGACGATCCGGCCAAAAGCGTGATATTTGTTGCAACGAATAAGCCGTGCGTGTGAAAAATCGGCAAGGCGTGGATCAGGACATCATCCGCGCTGAAGTGCCAGCTGTCTTTGAGTGTCTGCGCATTCGACGCCAGCGCCCGATGCGTCAGCATGGCCCCTTTGGAGCGTCCCGTCGTGCCCGAGGTATAGAGGATTGCAGCCAGATCGTCGGGCCCGCGCGGGGCGGGCGTGAACCCGGGGGCTGCTGCATCGCGTCGCTCTGGCAGCGATCCGCCTTCATCAGCGCCAATGGTCAGAACTTGGGCCACACCTGCGTCTTTTGCGACAGCTGATAGCTCATCTTCGCACTTTGGATCGCAGACAAAAATCCACGGCTTCGCATCGGTCAGGAAATAGGTGATCTCGGAAGCAGTATAAGCTGTGTTGAGGGGCAGAAACACGCCCCCTGCCAGAACTGTTGCAACGTAAAGCTCTAACATTGCCTGCGTCTTTGGGGCCTGCACGGCCACGCGGTCGCCGGGCTTTACGCCTGCGTCCACCAAGGCCTGCGCCATACGTTCGGCGTTGGCGAAAAAAGCCTTGTACGAGACCTCTTCGCCGGTCTGATGATTGTGCAGAAACAGGCTGTTTTCAGCGCCTAGGCTTGCTGCACGCAATTTCTCGGCCAAGTGGTTTACGTGATACATGGAACGCCCTTTTACCCTTTGCTCAGTGCGGTGACGCGTGGTGATGCCGAGACATCGTGATCGCTTGCGTAGGCCTGATGGTTTTGTTCGATCGTCTCACCGTCATAAAGATAGTTGACCATCACGCCCCACGAATTTTCGGTGCCGCGCAGGCTTAGGTCCGCGCCCGGATGAATGCGCAACAGGGTGGCCCCGTTGCCGAGGTGAAAATGGGCCACCGGGTCGGCTACCGTGCCCGACGCCCTTTTGGCTCGCGTCAGAAAACGCGCTGCAAGCTGGGTGATGAAGTCATCTTGCGGCAGGTCGTGTTCGCCAAGCTCGCTTAGCGTCTCCTTGTCGGTATCGCTTAGCAAGGCGTCACCGTTCTGCAGGGATTGCGCGACCCACTTCCTAAAGCCTGGCACAGGCGACAACGTCACGAATGTCTTGAGGTTCGGGCGCAGTTTTTGCAGTTCCGCCACAACCTGTTTAATCAGGAAGTTCCCGAACGAGACCCCGCGCAAGCCCGCGTGGCAATTGGAAATCGAATAAAAAGTTGCGACCGTGGCGGTGTCGAGATCGGTCCGCTTGCGATCGGCCGCAAGGATCGGCCCGATTGCATCCGGAACCTCGCTCAGCAAAGCGACTTCAACAAAGATCAGTGGATCGTCCGGCATCGCGGGGTGGAAAAAGGCAAAGAGCATCCGGTCAGGATCACCAACGCGCTGGTGCAAATCATCCCAGTCAGCGATTTCGTGAACCGCCTCGTAAGTGATGACCTTTTCCAGAATTTGCGCCGAGGTTGACCAATTGATCTGCCGCATCTCCAGAAAGCCGCGGTTGAACCAAGACGCAAAGAGGTGCTGAAAGTCCGAATCCAGCCCGCGCAGCTGTGGGTTCTGTTTCGCAAGCGCGAGCAAATCAGCCCTCATCGCGACCAATTCAGCAGTTGCCCCGGGAACGCGGTTGATGGTGCGGATCAACTCTTGGGTTTGCGGCTCTGCCACGAAATGCAGTGCGCGTGCAGCGTCGATGTCTCCGGGGGTCCAATCGGCGACGGCTGCGCTCAGCGCTGCATCATCGGGCCCGAACTCCTGGCTGACAGCGGAAAAGAAGGCCTCCTTTTCTGCGACGTCTGCCGCCGCGTAAATGTCGAGGATTTGGCGCGATATCTTCAGCCCCTCAGCCTCGCTTACGTCGCGAAGCAGCGAATGACACAGCGATACTAGGCTGTTTGCGGTATTTTCTGCGGCCTGTGGCCGGCCGCGACCGGCCCCAGCGATTCTGGCAAGGATCTCGCTTAGAAAGCTCTGCTGCGCCATCGAAATCAGTCCTCTGAAAGGGTCAGGTTCGGATCAAGGGTCAAAACGCCCCCCGACGATCACTCCAACTTGTTCTTGTGCTTGAATAATCAAAGCATTCAATCGAGCTGAGCACCTGTTTTCTCCACACCGTCATCCCCGGCCCAGCGGGCGAATAGATGGATAAGGATGATGATCATAGACAAGGGCACCGCCACCGAGATCCAAACCATTGGAATCCCGAGCGTGTCGGCGGTTAAACCTGACTGACGGGCAAGGTATCCTTTGGCAAACCCGCCTCGCAGGCCGATGAAGCAGAAGTAGATGACCGGCAGGATAAAGGTCAGCACCGCGGCGCTTTGGACAATCTTTGCGAACAGCGCCAGGACATGCGGGGCGTGGGGAAACACGCTGTCCATCAGGACGGCATCCGATTTTGTCTTGAACGACAAGGTCGCACCCAACAATCCGGTCCAGACCATCGCATAGCGAGCGACATCTTCGGTCCAGACGGGGGGAGAAGAGAAGACATAACGCGCGATAATCTGCACAACGACCGTCAGGAACATCACACAGACGGCAAACACAGCCACGCGGCGCATGATCAAGTGCAGGCGGTCGCTGGTGCTGATGATGAAATGTTGCATCTGGCTTCTCCGGTTATGCAAGAGGCGGGCCACATCATGCGGCCCGCCCAAATCGTCTTAGCGGTTCTCGTCAGAGAGTTTCTTCCACAGTGCCGTGTCTTCGGCCGACATCAGGTCGGAATTGTAGACCGGCAAAGAGGCTTCGCGGAAGACCGCGCGCTCTTCGTCGGTCAAGCGCTGGACGGTCACGCCTTTTTCCTCAAGCGCTGTCAGGCCTTTCTCGGACGCTTCGGCAAGCCATGCACGGGTTGCCGCATCGGCTGTTTCAACGGCAGCATCTACAGCGGCGCGGTCGTCATCAGACAGACCGTCATACCACATCTTGGACACGATCACGGCGCGCAGCGGCCAGATCACATCTGCCGTGGCGAAGTTTTTCACGAAGTCGGTTTGTCCAAACATTACAGGGATGAAGGGCGAGTTCAGGTAACCGTCGATCACACCGGTTTGCAGACCCGCAGGCACTTCGCCCCAAGGCACGATGGTGCCGCTCGATCCCCATGCCTGATACATCGCGATCTGTGCATCATCCAAAGCACGCATCCGCAGGTCTGACATATCCGCGGGCGAGCGCACGGCCTGAGTTGTCGTAATCACGCCAGAGGCTGGCCCAAGCGGTGCCAACGCCAAGAGGATCGCGTCTTGTTTGGCAAGGTTTTCGTTGATGCGCGTATAAACATCTCCGGCGGCCAAAGCGCGGTCCATGTGCCCGATGTCGCTGAAGATATATGGCAGGCGGACGCCATAGATAAAGGGATCAACTTGTGCCACAGCGCGTACATCCGAGAGTGATACTTCGAGCAAGCCGGTTGAAACCTGATCGAATTTTTCGGCCTCATTACCGACTGAACCGCGCGGCATTTCGCGCACATCCATGCCCGCCTCTTTCAGCGCATTGCCAAAGGCATATGCCCAGTTATACGAGCCTGATGTTTCCAGATCCGGTTTGCTGTCCAGTGCAATTTTAACCTCTGCTGACGCAGATGTGGCCAGCGCGAGCAATGCCGCGAGTGTAAGTGCCTTGAGTTTCATTGGTAGTCCTCCCTTAGGTTTTGTTAGTTCACAGAAAACCCGAACAGGCGTGGCAACGTGAGGCTGATTGCGGGCCAATAGACCAGCGCCAGCAGGAGCATCACCTGAACGAGAATGAAGGGCAGCACAGCGTAGGCCAGCCTCCAGTAGTTAAGATTTGTCAGCGCCGAGACGACCACGAGGCATTTGCCCAAAGGCGGCGTGATCAGGCCGATGCACAGATTGAAGCACAGCACAATTCCAAGCTGAATCGGGCTGATGCCTTGCTCCATCGCCTGCGGAGCAAAGAGAGGGATCAGCAGAGTGAGGGCGACGGGCGTGTCCATGAACATGCCCGCGATCAGGAATATGATCACAAGGAAAAACAGGTATTTCGTACCTGTCAGCCCGAATGACTCCACCCAAGTTGCCAGCGCCTGAGACCAGCCAAGCTGCCCCGCCAGATAGCCCAGCACCGAAATCGCAGCGAGAATGATAAAGATCGTTCCGGTCATTTTTGCCGTGGCCTCGATCGCATCAACGATCATGCGCCAGCTGAGGCCCTTGTAGAATTGCCCCGCCACGAGCGCGAAAAACACAGCGATGGCCGACCCTTCAGTTGGTGTGGCCAAACCAAAGACAAGAGAGCCAAGGATCACAATCGGCAGGCACAAGGCTGGCGCGGCATTCAGCAAGCTTGGCACGAACCGAGGCAGGTCATCTGATCGCCCCCCGGGATGGCCTTTGAGCTGCGCCATGACTGCGTTCAACCCCATGAGCGCGGCAGCGAGCAACAGCCCTGGTACAACCCCTGCGATGAACAGGGCCGCGACGGAGGAGCCGGTCAGCCCACCGTAGATGATCATGATGATCGAAGGTGGAATGATCGGCCCGATCATAGAAGAGGCTGCTGTGATCGCCCCCGCGTAGTATGGGTCATAGCCGCGTGCCTTCATCTCGGGTACGAATGTGCGCGACAGGGCTGCACTATCGGCAATGGCGGATCCGGAGATGCCCGCGAAGAAAACGCTGGTGAGGATATTGACGTGCCCAAGGCCTCCCCGGAACCGGCCCACGATGGACATGGCAAAATCAATCAGGCTGCGCGTGACACCGGCGCGGCTCATAATCTCGGCGGTCAGAATAAACAGCGGCATTGCCATGAAGGCAAAGACGTCAAGCTGTGCAAAGATTCGCTGCGGCAGAACTGAAAGGAACTGGGTTTTATCAACGGCGACGAAGGTCAGAACCGACACCGCCCCCATCAGATAGGCAAAGGCCGTGCCGCTGATAAGTAGAAGAATAAAGATTATTGGTATTAGCCACATATCAAACCGCCGTGCGCAAATCGTGTGAATTGGGATCGTTGGGTTTTGTCAGATCCGATGGATGGGTCACGATCGAGCGCAGATCGATTTCCGAGGGGGCAAGGGTCTCCATATCGGCCAAGGGGCGGGCCGTTTCTGTCTTGGCAGAAAACAGACCTTCGGCCGCCTTGGCTGCGCTGAGAAGCTGTGCGTCGCCTCGCACCGCTCCCAGCATCTGAAGCCCAAAGGGCATCCCATACGCATCGCGTCCGCAAGGCAACGTAATCGCGGGGCCGCCGCTAAGCGAGCCGCGATAGCACAGCGCCAGCCAGCGATAGTAGATGTCCATATCCTGCCCGTCGATCCGGGCAGGGTGTGATTGGGTCCACGGAAAGGGTGACACCGGCGAAGTCGGCAGCACAATCACATCAACTTCGCGCATAAGCGCGTTGAAACGGCGCAGAATGCGAGTCTGCTCATTGTGCGCCCAACCGCGATCCGCCAAGGACATGGTCTGACCGAGCGCAACATTCTCTTTGATATGCGGGCCAAAGCCGTCGGGATCTTCTCGGACACCCGCGCCAAAGGCGACAGCAAAGCTTTCAGCACGCAGGATGTCAAAACAGCGATCCATGTCCCCGAGATCAAGGTCCACGGGGCGGCACTCTTTAACGTGCGGGCGCAGTGTTTCCACACGGGCTTTAAAAGTCTCACGGATGGCCGGATCGACAGGGGCACCGCCAAAGTCTTCGCTGTACCCGACGCGCAAGTCCTGCAAAGGCACCTCAGGCAAGTCGTCGAAGCGAACCGTTGCGGGAACCGACAAAGGATCATCAAGGTCGTGCCCGCGGCACACCTCTAACATCAACGTCAGGTCATCGATTGTACGCGCCATCGGACCCAGCACAGAAATCCCTGACCACCCCAAGGGGCGCGTGGGGTGGGCGATCACGCTAACTGACGGACGATAGCCAACGACGCCGCAAAGGGCAGCGGGCATCCGGAGTGAACCACCCGTATCAGAGCCGGTGCAAAGTGGCAGAAGGTTGGCTGCAAGCGCCGCCGCCGAGCCACCCGACGAGCCACCCGCAATCAAATTGGCATTAAACGGATTGCTCGTCGCACCCCATACGGGATTACTGCTGTTTCCTCCGGCCCCCACCTCCGGAACGTTTGTCTTGGCAAGAATGATCGCGCCCGCCGCGCGCAGGCGTGCGACCAATGGCATATCCTCGCTAGGCACATGACCCCTTGCGCGGATGCTGCCATGCGTGGTCAGCAATCCCTTCGTGTCCTGCAAATCCTTGACCCCAATTGGCAAACCATCCAGCGGCCCTATCGGCGTGCCAGACTGCCAGCGCTGTGTCGCCCGTTCGGCACTTGCAATGGCGCCGTCGACGTCCATCGCCGTTAAGGCATTAATTTTGGGATTGAACTGCGCTATCTGCTCTAGGCAGCTTGCCAGATATTCGCTCGGCGTCAGGGATTTTGCCGCGAAAGCGGCTAGAACCTCACCAGCGGAGAGCGCGCAAAGCTTGGAGTTGCTCACGAGCGCGCACAATTCTTTAAGTTCATACGAATAGACACAATAGCCCTCCCAAACCGTGTGTTTGGTTAAGATAAGAGAGGATCCTCGCAATTAAAAATGAAAAATTCGCCGGAAACATTAACCAAATGGAATGGTTTTGATGTCTTGCGTTGCTTGCTCCAGACACTTCAGGAACAAGACAAGCGCCGCATGCTGTGCGAAATGCTCCTTGCGCCAAAAGCACCGCGCCTCTGATAGCAAATCATGTGTATCCAGCGGCAGCGTGACGAGCTCGCCTCGCCGCGCCTGTGACTGCGCCAGCCGCTGTGGCAGCAACCCAAGGGCAGGCATGACCCGCAATAGCTCGACATTCAGCGCCAGCGACAGGGATGAAATTGTATTCGTGGGTGGTGATAGCCCATTGGCGGCAAAAAGCGTGTCCACGGCCTGTCGGGCTACCGAGTTTGGTTTCGGGAGTATCCAAGGGAAATTTGCAACATCCGCCCACTTGACGGCCGTCTCTTGTGCTAGCGGGTGATTATGCCCTGCGACAACGACGACAGGCTCGGAGAACAAGGCCATTTGGTTAATACCAGCCAGCTCCTGAGGCTGCCAAACCCGTGCTATCAACAGATCCAGGGCGCCAGCTTCGAGTTGCGGCAATAGTTCGACGAAATGTCCTTCGGACACTGAAACGTTTGCCTGTGGTGTGCTGCGCTTGAACAAGGAAATCGTGCTGGGCAAGAGTGTCGGCGCAACCGAACTGACGACACCAACCCCAACAGAACCTGACACACCGCTTGTCATCGCTTCGATATCAAACGCGGCGCGATCAAGTTGCCCAAGCGCTTGACACGCATGTTCAGCAAGCCTCGTACCAATTGGCGTCAGGTAAAGCCTGTTGCGATCCCGGGTCACGACGGGCACGCCAACAATCTTTTCCAACTCGGCAATTTGTTTTGACACGGCGGGCTGGGTCACCCCAAGCGCTTCGGAAACCCGCGCGACGAGTTTCAGATCCTACAACGCAACAAGAGCACGCAAGTGCCGAAGTGTAATCCCCTGTTGAAAACCCTTACGCAAAACTTGCGCTACCTCCGCATCCATAATTTGTGCCAACGCCGCATCTATACTGCCATATGTTACCTTGGACAGGCAAATGATTGGCCTTCAAAACTCTGGAACCAACCATGTCTAATAGAACGGCGTTCAGCAGCACACATGCGTTGCCAGCGCTTGGTTCATAACTCTCCTTGCTACATCTTCTTTGGCGACAGATGATGCAAGGCATCGTTTGTGGATTTTCCCCTTCGCTCTACATGATGCATTGATTCAAGGTGTCGAGGCAGTCGCTATGCCACTGTGGGCCGTGGCCGAAGGTACCAATACCAAACACGGTAGGCCTCAAGCACGATCAGTGGACCAAAGTGGATCAGGGCGGGGGCGGCGCCATTCCAGTTATGCAGTGCCGCCCAATGGATCAATGTCAGCACGGCTGCTGCATAGGTCCAGCGTTGCAACCACTTCCACCATGTGCCCATTTTGCGCACGAAGTAATCCATGGACGTCAGAGCCAGTGGTACAAAGATGATAAACGCGATCCAGCCAGTCCAGATATAAAGACGTGGCAGTTCATCAACGACTGTTGTCAGTGACGCCTTATCCAGCAGGTAGAAAATCGTGTGTAGCAACGCATAGCCAAATGACGCAACGCCCAGATAACGGCGGTTGCGTTTCAACCATTGCGGCCCTCGCCATCCTTTCAGCAGCATCGCCAAAGGGGTCGCCATCATCAGCACGATCAACAACCGTGCGGAGGTTTCGCCGGATGGGTGCACAAGCTGGTGGAAAACCCGCGGATCATCGGATGTCAGTGCGGTGAACGTCATCATGACCCCGAGGGAAGCCAGCACTGCCCATGTGAAGTAAGGTGAGGTTGCTTCAAAGAAACGTTTCATTTCGGGGTCCAAACTCATGTGGGTTTCGGGGTGATACGTCCGAGCCGTTGGTTTCCGTCGCGGCTCGGGCGATATTTTATTTTTTGAGAGCGGGGATCATGCGCGCCAGCGTGCCGTCTTTGCGGACGAACTGGTTGAACATGGCGGCGGCAGCATGGGCGGTGATTAAGGCAAAAAGCACAATGTTCAAAAGCCAATGCACATAGCCCAGATCAACGACGCCGTTCCAAGTCATGCCGCCCGTGATCACCATGGCAATCAGCGCGCCGTAAAGCGCGCGGTGCACCCATGTCGCAATCTTCGCCTGCGTTTCGGATGTTCCAGGGGCATGGCCAGGCGCACCGTAGCGATAGCGCATTGTGCCTCCCCCCAAGAAGTGGTCCGCCCCTATAATTGGGACATCGGAGGACCAT
>CAJXIL010000075.1 GCA_913054455.1 uncultured Roseobacter sp. | reverse complement strand
GGATATCGTTCATTGCTGCTCTCTTTGGTTTAAGCGCAAGTTGTACTGTGATTTGCCTAGCTTTGGTATCGGGAAATCTCTGTGGATAAGGCTGGGATAGATCTGGGGTATCTTGCCAGCCCCAGGCCAAACCCATGTCTGCAAAAGAAAAGGCCGCTCTCGTGCGGAGCGACCCTTTGGCTGATCGGCGGATTTATGCGGATTAAGTCTTTTTGTTTGCCTCTTGCCAGGCGCGGGGATCCTTGAGGAAGCTCTCGACTTCGGTCAGGGTTTCCGCGTCAAAGGCCTTTTGGGCCTTGGCTTCGGCCAGAACATCCCACCAGGTGCACAGATAATGCAGCTCAACCCCGTGGTCGCCCAGACGTTTGGTGGTTTCAGGGAAGATGTCATAGTAGAAAATCACCGCGGTGTGGCCACAGCTGGCGCCAGTCTCACGGATGGCATCCACAAAGGACAGTTTGGAGCCGCCATCTGTGGTCATGTCTTCCACTAGCAAAACCCGCTGATCCCCGGTCATCACGCCTTCAATACGGGCGTTGCGGCCATAGCCTTTGGGCTTTTTGCGCACATAGGTCATGGGCAGCGCCATGCGCTCGGCCACGAGTGCGCCAAAGGGAATGCCTGCGGTCTCTCCACCGGCGATATTGTCGAAGGCTTCAAAGCCTGCATTGCGCATCACGGTGATGGTGAGAAAATCCATCAGGGTGGTGCGGATGCGCGGGAAGGAAATCAGCTTGCGGCAGTCAACATAGCTGGGCGACGGCAGGCCTGAGGCCAGGGTGTAGGGCTCGCGGGCATTAAAGTTGACAGCGCCGATTTCCAGCAGCATCCGGGCTGAAAGGCGGGCGATTTCTTCACGGGTGGGGTAGGAGGTCGGGATCATGGTCTGTCCTTTGCGAGCCGGGACGCTGGAGGCAAAGGCAGATGCCTCCGGCGGGAATATTTGGGGAAAGATGAAACCGGGTCTGCGGCCCGGTCAAGCCACCGACCAGTAGATCGGGTAGCCAGGGTCAAAGAGGGTGACAGGGCCGTCATCGCAGTCGATTTTGTCCGGGAATTGGGTTGGGGTCTCGGATTTGACCAGGGTGATTTGGCTTGGGTTCTCTGGCAGCCGGTAGAAAGCGGGGCCGTTCTGGCTGGCAAATTTTTCCAAGTTCTCCAGCTTGCCTTCTTCTGCGAAGACATGGGCCAACAGCGGCATGGTATTGGTGGCGGTGAAACAGCCTGCACATCCACAGCCGCTTTCCTTGGCTGCATCCACATGTGGCGCCGAGTCGGTGCCGAGGAAATAGCGGGCATCCCCCGATGTGGCTGCCGCGCGCAACGCCAGGCGGTGCTCTTCGCGTTTGGCCACGGGCAGGCAATAGTAATGGGGCTTGATACCACCCACCAGGATATGGTTGCGGTTGATGATCAGGTGATGGGTGGTAATGGTGGCACCGAGGTTTTGATCCTGGCTGGCAACGTAGTCGGCGGCGTCCTTGGTGGTGATATGTTCCATCACCACGCGCAGGCCGGGGGTGGCGCGGCGGATCGGGTCGAGAACACGGTCGATGAAGACGGCCTCGCGGTCAAAAATATCAATGTCGTGATCGGTGACTTCACCGTGGGTGCAGAGCGGCAGGCCAATCTCGGCCATTTTCTCCAACACGGGGCGGACATTGTCAAAATTGCTGACACCGCTGCTGGAATTGGTGGTGGCGCCGGCGGGGTAGAGCTTGACGGCTTTGATCAGACCCGAGGCATGGGCGGCGGCCACATCTGCCGGGTCGGTATCCTCTGTCAGATAGAGCGTCATCAGAGGCTCAAAAACCACTCCCTCAGGCAGGGCGGCCAGGATGCGGTCGCGGTAGGCAGCGGCCTGGGCGCCAGTTACCACCGGGGGAACCAGATTGGGCATGATGATGGCACGGCCAAAATCGCGGGCTGTTTCGGGCAGGACGGCCTTGAGCATTGCGCCATCGCGCAGGTGCAGATGCCAGTCATCGGGGCGGGTCAGTGTGAGGCTGTGGAGCGGGTGCTGGGTCATGGCGCCGCGTTAGCACAGCTGCGCCAAAAGGGGAAGCGGCCGGGACTGCGCTAGAATTTCAAACCGCGTTCTTTTAGCGGGGCTGGCTCTTTCTCAAAGAGAGGAGGGGAGTTCAAATTCGCCCTCTGCGGCGCGCTGTTCCAGGCTTTGCAATCGACGGCGAAAGCGCGGGGCGCGTACCCGTGACAGGACATTGCGACAGGCCAGAACTTGTAGGAAAGGGCGATCCTGTTGATCAAGGCGTGCCATCAGCGCACGCAGATAAGAGGCGTCGTCGCGGCGTGCCCGGAAAAGACGGGCGAACTCTAGCTCCGTAAACGCACCCTCACCGGCCTTTTTCAGGATGGTATTGAGGATTTTCATCTCCAGCATGCGGGTTTGCACTGCGGCGCCGAGATTGGGAACCCGCAGACGGGAGACGTTTTTGCGGCTGAACAGGGCGGCATGCATGGCGTCGAGCCGCTCATAGGGATCATAAAAGATATAGGCCTGTTTCGCGGCATCCAGCATGTCAGGGGCATAGCCATAGCGATCGGTGAAGGAGACCCGGCGCATTTCGACAAAACGTTCGTCCCATTCGGTCATGCGTGGATCCAGTGTCGCCTGAGGCTGGATCGCCACCACAGTTGCCCCCGGTGCCGCGACCGAAAAGGCAGAGGCAGCATAGCCACAGGGACCGGCGCCATAAAAGATCACGTTGTCAAATTCATCGAAAAAGCCGTCGTCGATCAGTTGATCAAAAAAGCCATAGACCCGTTCGTTGCGAAACCAGGTGTCACCGCTGGAGAGCAGTCCCAGATGCGACCAACCTTCGCTTTTGACCATGTCAAAGCCCAGGGGCTGTGCCAGTTTTGACAGATTGTGAATGCCCTGAACCGTCTCAAAGGTGACCAAGAGCGTATTGCCCTGATCCAAAAAGGTGGCGCAATGTTTTGGCCCCAGCGGCTGGAACATGCCCAGCTCTTCCGTGATGGCGGCAAGACGCTTCTCCCACTGGGCGGGTTTCAGACCAGAGAGGTCTTCGTCCAGGATTTCGAGGTTCTCTTGCATTCCAAACATTCCTTGCACTGATAGATACAGCGGTCTCTAAGGCTAAGATTTAGGCAAGGAATGCGGCCAAAATTGGAAAAACTCGGGTCGCTTTGCTGTCCCTTTGCCACAGATCTGTACGCGAAAGGGGAGCAATGGGCTGTATTGAGCGAATGGGAGCTGAGTTGGCGCGCCTAGTCGTCAGTATTTGGCTTGGATTGGGCTTTGCTGGCTGCCTTTTGGGCGGCGCGGCCCAGATTGGCAAATGTTGTTAGGGTTTGGGCGGTTACCGCATTAATCGGACGCGATGGTGGCGTCATCAACAGGCGGGAAAACAGGGCACGATAGGGTTCCTGCTGCATCAGCTCGCGAAACCTCTGGTGGCGCCAGGCCACTGCTTTGGCGCGCAGACCAGCCAGAGTGTGGTCTGCCAGCAGCTGCTGTTCCAGATCACGGCGGGACTGCGCGTAGCGATCAATTGACGTATCCGTTGCCGTGTTGAAATTGCGCTCCACCCAGTAATCTGTCCCTAGCATATCATCCGCATGCACCGCGCGGCCACGATCTGCTTTCAGGATGTAGCTCTCCATCGCGCCCAGCGGATAATGGTTGAGCTGTGCGAGGTCGTAATTTTTGCGGCCGTAGTTGGAAAACAGCCGCCGAGTTTTAAAGGCCTCTCCCAGCTCGCGTCCGGTACAGTCAAACCAGCGAAAGGACTCTAGGTTTTTGGAGTCTTTGGTATCTCGCGGACGGTGCACACCGATTTTTCGATAGGTTCCATTGTTGCGATATAGCGTTTTGAACATTGAGGCACGCCAGGGCCAATGCATCACCTCCGGGGCGCAGCGACGAAAGAGCTCGCTCACGGGTGCGTCTTCAAAACGCAGGATATCGGCATTGCCAAACAACCGCCAGGTAAGGGTGATCGCGTCGGCCTCTGGCAGCGCGCTGAGCAAGTCCCCTAGGGTGCCGTCGCCAGTCTTGATATTGACAAATTCATCCACGTCCAGGGCCAGAATCCAGTCAGCCTGTTTGGTAAGTGGATGTTTGTCGGCATGCTTCATGGCGGTGAACTGGATGCCGCCTTTTCCATAGGGGCCGTCGTTGCGGATATGAGTGAGCTGGCCCAGGTGTTCAAGCTGGTCCAGAATGGCATCTGTGCCGTCCTGACAGTCATTGGAAAAAACTAGAAAATCGGTAAACCCCACAGCCCGGTGATGGGCCAGCCATTCCAATAGGAAGGCGCCCTCATTGCGAACTGTGAGGATAGCCAAGAAACGCATCAGTCACCAATCAGAGCGAAACACAGCGACCTTGCCCTGGGACCAGCGGGGGAAAAACACCAGCCCGGCGGCATCCAGACAGCGAAAGACCTTTTGCATTCCCTCCTTGCCGATCCATTGCGGATGAGTCTCGATCACCACGGCGCGCAGGTTCGAGAGGTCCATCTTGGGCAATAGATCCGCCTCGGCGCCCTCAATGTCGCAGATCAGAACCGTGGGTTGCAGTTCCTTGATCACCGCGTTGACATCGCGGGTTGGCACCTCGACTTCAGTGCACTCTGCTGCATCCTCCATCGGATCCAGGGAAGAGGCGAGAAAGTTCTTGCGGATGTAAAAGGGCGCGGTGCCGTCGTTGTCGCCCAAGACCGCGTTGGTGACATGGGCGTTGGTCACCTCATTTAGGGCATGAACCTGGGCAATATAGGGCATCAGCTGTGGGTTGGCCTCAAAGGAATGCACCGATTTTGCAGGGGTTTTCTTGGCCACCAGCGTGGACATAAATCCGATGCCTGCCCCCAGTTCCATCACCACGTCATCCGCCTTAACCAGCTTTCTTACGGCGATGGCTTCTTTCGCTTCATAATTGCCTTCGCGCAGCAGGGCGCGGATACGTGGCGGCAGGACGTCGCGATCCAGCGGGAAGCGCAGGCCGCGGCATTTCAACATTTTTTGCTTTTCGGCAGTCTCGGTCATGGCTTAGCTCTCCACATCAAGCGCCAGCGCATAGGCGACGCGTTCGGTTGCGGTCAATTTAAGGGTTAGGGCCTGTTGATATAGGTCTTCGAACTCTTCCATGCCGTGCAGCTCATCGGCCTTGGCACGGTGCCAGTCCAGCCCCTTTTGATGCCAGTCGCGCAGCTGGTCGTCCTGCATCAGGCGATCATATTCGGCCTGCAGGCGGGGCTGGTTTCGCTGGATGGTGACATCGCGGTGATCGTTCCAATCCATCCGGATCCAATAGTTGATCCCGATCGAGCGGTCTACATGCAGGGCGCGCCCGCGCTGACGCTTCACCAAAAAACTCTCCGCCGAGCGCAGGGCATAATGGTTGAGCTGGATCAGGTCATAGCCGATGGATTTACGCGAGTTGCGCCAGCCATTGTCGGCGGCCTCTCCGGTCATGTCCTTGCCCGATCCATTGACCCATTTCACCTTATCGCGAAAGGTCTCTTCCAGTTTGTTGGGGCGGTGGCAGCTGATCTTCTGATAGGCGCCGATGTTTTTGAACATGGTTTTAAATCCCCAGACCGTATGCGGCTTGGGACAGTGTTTGGGGGCGCAGGCGTCAAACTGAGCGGTGACAAATTCGTCCTTCAGGGTCACCACCTCGTTGGAGCCAAACAGCCGCCAGGTCATGGCGATATTGCTGGCATCGGGCACCCGATCAAACAGATCCTGCAGTGTCCCGTTGCCACAGCGCACGTTCATGAATTCATCCACGTCAATATGGATGATCCAGTCTGCATTCATGATCACCGGTTCTTTCAGAGATTGGTTCAGCGCATGTTGCTGCGGCGAGTTGCCTTTCCAGTCGTCGTTGTTGCGATGTTGCAGTATGCCCATCTCTTGCAGCCGGTCGAGGATCTCGCTAGTGCCGTCCTCGCAGCCATTGGTGTAGATCAGAAAGTTATCCACCCCCATTGCCCGGTGATAGGCGACCCATTCCAAAATATAGGGCGCCTCATTTTTCATGCAGCCGACGATGACATTGCCAGAGCTGCCAATTGGCAGAGGGCGCGGAGCAATCTCGCTATAGGGGGGCTGGGGGAGATCCTCGCCCTTTTGACCCAAATTGTTATGGGGGCGAAACGGGGAACCTTGCAGCATCGCGAAGTTTTCCAAGGCCCGCGGTGTCATTACCGAGAGGGCAGCGGCCGTAGGGGCTTCCTTGACCGGAGCCGAGGCTTTGGTCATTCCCTGGAGGTCACTGCCCTTGCCTTCCATCTCCTCTTTGGTGGCGCGATTGATGCGGCGCATGAAGGTCAATAGGTATTGTGAAGCGCGAAATCCGCGTTCCGGCGCGGCCTCCTGCCAGGGTGTGGTGTCCTGCGGCGCTTCGCAGGCAGTGCCAAAATCAGCCGCCATTAGAGCGGGGTGGCGTTGTTCCAGATCCTGATTTGCAGCAGCAAAGAACCGCGACACTGGAGTCAGAGCGACGGGGTCAATGGCTGGACCGTCGAGGGCTATCTCATTGAGGAAACTGCGCCAGAGCTGACGTGGCAAAATCTTGCTGCGCCGCGCCAAGAGCTGCAACAACAGCACATTGAGCTGACGGCTGCGCGCCAGCCAGGCCGCTGAAGGCTGTTGTGGGATCTTGCCAAGCGGGCTGCGGCCGATCTGCGAGGCAATGCCAAAGGCGGCGCAGATTTCGCTGGGGGCCTCAGCGCCATAGACCGCCTCTTCGTCATAGGGGCGAAAGGTGAAATTACCGACGCCAAACACGGCCTCCCAATGGGCCTGCAGGGCGGCGTAGTCGAGCCAGAACGGCGCGCCTTGGGTTTCTTCAAACTGGCCTGCCTGTGGATCAAGGGTTGGCAGGGTCTGAAGCGCTGCTGCCCACCAGTTGCTGTTTTCGCATAGGTCCAACTCCTGGGACAGAGGGCGATCGCGCCCCTCCAGAACCTGGGATCCGTAGTGCTGTGCCAGCGCGCTGGCAGGGGGGGCGATATGGGCAACCACCTGAATATCGTCAGAGAGTGGTGTCAGCAGAGCTTTCATCCGGGCCAGCTCGCTTGGGCGGTGCAGTTTTGTGCCCAGCTGTGAGGCCGAAAGGATCAGGATCTCAGGCTGGGCCTGCGCGACCTCGCTCTGCAGCTCCTGCTCCAGCGTCTGATAGAGACGGCTTTGCTTTTCTGCGGTGATAAAGCCGCGATTATACCGCAGCGGATCCACGTGATCGGGGTCGGTCACCGCCATGAAGAGCCGTGTGTGGTTTTTGCTGCCCGGCGCGCGGGGAAACAAAACACCCTTGCTGCGCAGCTGGTCACGCTTGTCCGCCATGATCTTTTGCAGCCGGTCTGCACCGGTGTGCTCCAGGCCGATATGAAGATAGATCCGCATCAGGTGTTCTGAGCCTTCCGATTGGCATTGGCCTTGCCCCACCAGGGCAACTCCCGCCCCAAATGGGCGCTTACTTTTTGTTGTGCATCTGGCGCGGCCACATTGATCTCCAGATAACAAGGATCATCGCGGAACCAGTGTTTGAGCGCCTCGTAATGGCCATCAATCCACAGCATCTGTTGATCGGCTGTCTTGCCATAGCCGATAGGAAGGCCTGGCACCGTGCTGGAAGGCAGCCGGGTGCTGCCGAGGTTATTCCAGGCCATGATTGATTTTGAGTGGCTTTCCGCATCGCGCCGGGTGGCGATAAAGCGTAGTTCTGGATAGAGATCCTGAAGGGTCTTGATCAGGGCAAAATCAAACTGCGGCCAGACCGAAAATTTCCCGTGGATAAAGCTGATCTCAGAAACCGCATCATAGTCTTTCATATAGGCCATGGGGTCGCCGGTCTCATAGAGCCCTTTGTACAGCATAGAGCCGACAAAGACGCGGCGTTTGCCGGGGCGGTCTTCTTCGCGGGCCTTTAGGCGATGATCCGCCACGGTGTAACCCGCTTGGCTCAGCGCTTTGTTCAGCGTGGTGGTGCCTGATTTGGGCAGGCCAAGATTGATAACTTTTAGCTCCACGGTGCGGGTTCACTTTGTTGCATGTGTCAAAAGGCCGAGGTCTTCCAGCAGGGCTTCTTCCTGCGGCGGCAGGGTTGAGGCCGCCAAGAGCTGTGCGCGCATGTCCTGGTAACTCGGCTGGGCCAAGAGCGCATCCCGTTTTTCGCAGTGCAGCCGGACGCAGTTTGCGTGTAGTTCGGCGATTTCAGGATCGGCTTTCAGTGCCTCCAGCGCCGCCGTCAAGTCTGGCAGGTAGCGCTGGATCGACAGGTCCTCAAAGGCCGGATCATTGCGTTCGCGCCAATAACTGTCGTCAAAGGCGCGGTGTTCGCGGTTCACATCACCCCGGTCATTCTTAACCAGATAGCTGTCCAGTGAGCGCAGGGCATAGTGGTTGAGCGTGGCAAATCTGCGGCTCCCCTTGGCTGGGAACTTGCGGATGCGGCGTGGATTGTCCGCCACCAGAAACTTGTGCGGCACATCCCGCCCAGAGCCATCGCTCCAGCGCGGATATCTGCGTGGCGGTAGGTTCTTTTTGAAAAAGGGGCGATGGGCACCAAAGTATTTGAGCGGAAAATCTTGCCGCACCAGGCTCTTCACCTCAATTGCGGTTTCAGCACACCATATGTCCGGATTGTGCGAATGGGTGAACTGGGAAATGACAGGTGCGTCGGCAAAACCCTCGATGCCGTCATTGGCAAAGAACTGGAAGCTGATAGAAATTGCCTTGGGATCTTTACAGGCCTCGATCAGGGCCGGGATGCGGTGGTCGCCCACGTGGATGTTGAGAAACTCATCTACATCGGCCACCCAGATCCAGTCGGCCTCCTGCACCAGCGGCTGATGGGCGGCGTCTTTCAGGGCCTCCATCTGGTAATTGCGGCCCTGCGCCGGGTTGGGCAGATGGGTCAGGATGCCGCGCGCAGCCAATGCATCCAGCATCTCGGCCGTGCCATCGGTGCAATCGTTGGAGTAGAATAGAAAGTCAGTGACGCCAATTAGGCGGTTAAAGGCGATCCATTCCAGCAGGAAAGGGCCTTCGTTTTTCACACAGGTCACTGCGGTGATGCGCATCTGGCATCCCCTCTCATATGCTCGCGCTGGTGACTGGTTGTGCCAGTCGCGCCTGATTGTGGGTTTGCAACCCGTCTGCCTCAACGCGCCACTTTGATGGGCGCTTTATCTCATTGGCGACAGTTTTGCATTGCAAGGCTTTGACGTCAATCATTGTGCCGCGCCGCGCATAGGGTGAAGGTCAGAGTGTTGCCTCTGGGACGTAACGGCAGGTTTCGGTGGCTTGACCAGAACCGCGCCACATGGCCTGTTGCACCAGAGCGGCGCCGAATAGGGGTGCGCGGCAGGGGAAAGGGTACCAATGATACAGGCACAGTCGATTGATCATGTCCAGCAGATGCTGAGCGAACAGGGCTATGTCTGTGGTCGCCCACTGGCGACAATAGTGTTCTTGTCGCTGAAGCTGGGGCGTCCACTGTTTCTGGAGGGCGAAGCCGGGGTGGGGAAGACCGAAATTGCCAAGGCCCTTGCGGCGGCCTTTGGGCGACGGCTGATCCGGTTGCAATGCTACGAGGGACTTGATGCGTCTTCTGCCGTTTATGAGTGGAACTTTGCCGCCCAGATGGTGGCTATCCGTACTGCGGAGGCTGCCGGTGGGGCGGATCGCGCAACCTTGCAGACAGAGCTGTTTTCGGATGAATTCTTGGTGGAGCGCCCTTTGTTGGAGGCCATGCGCCCGGATGAAAACGGCCCGCCGGTCCTGCTGATTGATGAGCTGGATCGCACGGACGAGCCCTTTGAGGCCTTCCTGCTAGAGGCGCTGTCTGATTTTCAGGTGACGATCCCAGAATTGGGCACCATTAAAGCGCCAGAGCCGCCCATCGTGGTGTTGACCTCAAACCGGACGCGTGAAGTACATGATGCACTAAAACGGCGCTGCCTGTATCATTGGGTGGATTATCCTGATTTTGACCGCGAGGTGGAAATCCTGAGGTCCCGCGCACCGGAAGCCTCTGCAAAGCTCAGTCGCGAGGTGGTGGCCTTTGTACAGACCCTGCGCACTGAAGATCTGTTTAAAAAACCTGGCGTTGCGGAAACCATCGATTGGGCCAATTGCCTGCTGGCGCTGGATGTGATCGACCTGTCACCAGCGGTCATTGCCGATACGCTTGGGGCGATCTTGAAATACCAAGACGATATCAATCAGTTGCAAGGATCAGAGGCTAAGCGCATTCTGGATCAGGCCCGCGCCGGTCTGGACGATATCTGATGGTTGAGCTGCCAGAGTTGAGCTTGCCGGACGACCCGAAACTCGCGCAAAACATCACGCATTTTGCCCGCGCACTGCGCAAGGCAGGGCTGCCCATCGGGCCGGGCCGGGTGATCGATGCGGTAGAGGCGGTTGCGGCGGCAGGCTTTACCTCGCGGCAGGATTTTTATTGGGCACTACATGCCTGTTTTGTCTCCAAGCCTGAGCACCGCGTGGTTTTTGGCCAGATCTTTCGGCTCTATTGGCGCGACCCTCGGTTTCTGGAGCGCATGATGGAGGCGCTCCTGCCCTCGGTGCGGGGCGTCCAAGAGGAGCAGGCTGCCAAACCCGGCGAGAAACGTGCGGCTGAGGCGCTGTTGGATGGGGCAAACCAGGATGTCGAGGCCCCTGAACCTCCAGAGGAGGAGGGCACAGAGATAGAGGTGGATGCCTCCCTGACGATCTCTTCGGAAGAGCGGTTACGGTCCTTGGATTTTGAACAGATGAGCACCGATGAGGTCGCCCGTGCCAAGCAAATTCTGGCGCAGATAAAACTGCCTGTGCAGCCGATGTTATCGCGCCGCTTGATGGCGGCGAAACGCGGGGATAGGGCGGACTGGCGTCGCAGTTTTCGCGAGGCGGCCCGTCGGGGCGGCGATATTCAATCCATTGCCCGCGCCAAGCGCCGACAGCGCTGGCCAAATCTGGTGGTGATCTGCGATATCTCGGGCTCGATGAGTCACTATAGCCGCATCGTGTTGCATTTTCTGCATGCGGTGGCCAATGCCAAAGGGGCCGGCTGGGCCCGGGTGCATGGTTTTACCTTCGGCACCCGGCTGACCAATATCACCCGCCATATGGCGACACGCGACGTGGATGCCGCATTGGCGGCAGCGGGTGCTGAGGCTCAGGATTGGGAGGGGGGCACCCGGATTGGCGCTTGCCTGCATGAGTTCAATCGCGACTGGTCCCGTCGGGTGATGGGGCAGGGGGCCGTCGTGCTGCTAATCACAGATGGGCTGGACCGCGACGACCCAAAGGCGCTGGCCCATGAGATGCAGCGGCTGCATCTCTCGGCGCGGCGTCTGATTTGGCTCAACCCCTTGCTGCGGTGGGATGGCTTTGCCGTCAAGGCCCAGGGCATTCGCGCCATGCTGCCCCATGTGGACAGCTTTCGCGCCGGTCATTCCATTGCCTCGCTCGAGGATTTGGTGCAGGCGATCAGCGATGAGCGCGACAGCGGGGAAAAGGCCCGGCTGATGATACAATTGCGGCGACAGGTCTAGGGGCGGCAGTTGGACAGCGGTTGCTGATGCAGCATAAAGACCTTGTCATCAGGAGCGCGTTCCAGAATACGCGGTTTTGCATCGCAATCGGAAAAATAGAGATCGGTTCCGCCGGTGATCAGGATTGAGGAGTGGTTTTTTGCGACCACGTCAAATCGCCCGCCGTCACACTCGACACCACAGGAAAGACTGTTGCCCTGCGGACTGCAGATCACCGGGGTCTGCCAGGTCGCGCGTCCCCGCAGCCGTACCGCTATGCGCAGAGTCATTTCGCTACCCGGCATGGCGCGGCTTTCCGCGCTGAAATGCGATAGCTGAATGGCCTCTACCTTTTGCACCGGGTGGCTGGCCAGATGACTGGCGGAGTAAAATCTCTGAAAACAGCTGTCACTGTATTTGTCAAAATGCTGCGAGATGGATTGGGCTGCGACGGGGAGGGCCGCAAAGAGGGCAAGGCTGAAGACGGCGGGTTTTTGAAACATTGCTTTTCCCAAAATATGATGTGCCCAGGGTAGTGGGTCGGTGGCAAGAAATCCAAGGGTTATTAAAATTCCAAAAATTGAATGTAATTTGATTTCGATCAAGCCGCTGTTCACCCGCTTTCATTACATTTTGAAAACTGAATGTAATTGGAGGGCGAACAATGCCAATGAATTGGAAAGCCGGAGGGCTCTTGCTCGGGCTGGTGTTCTTTCTGGCGGTGCTATTGGTCAAGCCGATTGGAGTCTCAACTCAGTTTGTGATCCTAAATGGGATCCTGGGCGATGCGGTCCATGCGGAATTGGTGACCCAAACAGAAGATGGCTACACCTCAACCAATGCCTACCTGGCAAAATCAGGTGGTAAATACGCCTAATCTGTCGCCAACCCACTGAACTATAGCTTTGTCTTTGTGCTGGCCATGGCGCTGGGCGGGTTTATCTCGATGCGGTTGCGCGGTGGGTTGGACGCTGTTGAGCGCTCGGTGCCTGCGCTGTGGCGGGCCAATTTTGGTGAGGGGCAGGCTCTGCGCTATGGGGCGGCGTTCCTGGGCGGGTTTATTGTGCTCTATGGCGCGCGTCTGGCGGGGGGCTGTACTTCGGGCCATATGATGTCGGGTATGATGCAGACCGCGCTGTCGGGCTATATCTTTGCTGCTGGCGCCTTTGCTGCCGCCATTCCCGTATCCCTGATGTTATTCAAAAAGGAGGCCTGAGCCATGACATATGTTCTACTTGCATTGGTGATTGGCGCTGCCTTCGGCGCTGTTTTGGACCGGGTGGGCGCCTCCAATCCAAATTATATCGGCAAGATGCTGAACCTGACAAATCTGAACCTGGCGAAATCGATCATGCTGGCCATCGGGACCGGATCGGTGCTGATGTTCGGCGGTCAGATGCTGGGGCTGGTTGACGTTGGCCATATGTCGGTCAAAGCGGCCTATGTCGGCGTCTTTATCGGCGGGCTGATGCTGGGGGCTGGTTGGGCGCTGGCGGGCTATTGCCCTGGCACTGGTGTGGTTGCCGCGGCATCGGGGCGCAAGGACGCCCTCTTCTTCCTTGCCGGTGGCCTGTTTGGCGCCGCCGCCTATATGCTGACCTATCCCAGCTGGAAGGCCAGCGGGCTGTTGGACAGTGTTGCCGGCGGTAAAGTCACCCTGGGCGCGGTTCCAGGGGGCAAATACGATGGCCTGACCGCGTTGCCTGGGGATCTGCTAGGGCTTTTGCTTGGCGCAGTCTTTATCATCCTCGCCTTTGCTCTGCCTGAGCGCATCATCGGCACAGGCCCTGTCACCCAACCTGCTGAGTAGACGCGCAAGCCCAAAAGGAGCGCCAAAATGAGGTGCGCCTTGTGCTAAACGGTTGAGACCGGGCTTGTTCAGGCGGCACCTGCATTCGACTGCAGGTGCCGCTATGTTTTTTGCGCCTATGGGTTTTGCAGCTTGAAACCTCTCTGACGGATGCGCACACTCTGGGCAAGGACAGGCACGATCAGGCCTGAGCGGAGGATATATGACGCAAGAAACCACCAGCCCCGCCAGCGCGGCGCAGATTGCATTGGACTGGCACCATGCCGGGCATGGCGCGGCCCTGGCGACGGTGGTGCAGACCTGGGGGTCGGCGCCGCGTCGCGTCGGCGCGCAGCTGGTCGTCAGTGGAGATGGTCGCCTTGAGGGATCCGTTTCTGGAGGCTGCGTCGAAGGCGCCGTGGTGATGGAGGCGCAAGAGGCGCTGGCAGATGGCAAGCACCGGGTGCTGGAATATGGCGTCAGCGATAGCGATGCCTTTGCCGTTGGGCTGGCCTGTGGGGGCACCATCCGCATTCTGGTCGAACCCCTGGGGGGCTCCCTGCGCGTGGACCTGCTGAGCGAACTGGTTGCGGCGCAAAACGCCCGTGAACAAGTGGCCTATGAGGTGAATCTTTCTACGGGTCTAGGTGCCCTGTTGCGAGATCACTACCCGGACCGAATGCGGTTGGACCGGTCCGGGGTAGAGGAAGACGGTGAGACCTTTGTCGCTGTGCACAACCCGCCGCTGCGGCTGGTGGTGGTCGGAGCGGTGCATATCGCTCAGGCATTGGTGCCCATGGCTCAGCTGGCAGGATATGACCCGGCGGTGATTGATCCGCGTGCGGCCTTTGCCTCGCCAGAGCGCTTTCCCGGTGTCTCCCTGCTGGATGACTGGCCAGATGAGGCCGTTGCGGCGCTGGGCCTGGACGCGCGCACCGCGCTGGTGCTGCTGACCCATGATCCCAAGCTGGATGACCCGGCACTGGAAGCGGGATTGCGGGAGAGATGTTTCTATATTGGCGCGCTGGGCTCCAAACGTACCCATGCAGCCCGGATCGAGCGGATGCTGGCGGCTGGTTTCACCGAACAGGACCTCAGCCGCATTCACGGCCCCGTTGGGCTGGATATCGGCGCTGCAGGTCCGGCCGAGATTGCCGTGGCAATCCTGGCGGAGATGACGGCGGTGCTGCGTGGTAAGGGGGCATGAAATTTGGCAGCGTCAAGCTGACTGAGGCCGAGGGGGCGATCCTGGCCCATTCGATGCAGGCCGCGCAGCCCCCCTATGAAATGCAGTTGTGCTACCGCATCCCCAAGGGGACCGTCCTGAGGGCGCAGCATCTGTCGGATTTGGCCGCCGAGGGCCATGATCAAATCACCGTGGCGCGGCTCGAAGCGGGTGATCTGCACGAGGATGCCGCAGCGCTGGCGCTGGCGCAGGAGCTGGTACCAGACGAGGAGGGTCAGGGCATTCGCATTTCTGGTGCTGGCGCGGGCCGGGTCAATCTTTATGCCCTGGGCGCTGGTCTGGTCCGGCTGGAGCGGGCAGCCCTTGAGGCGCTGAATGGTGTTGATCCGATGATCACCATTGCCACCGTGCCCGATTATCACCGGGTTGATGCGGATGGAATGATCGCCACCATCAAGATCATATCTTACGGGGTTGCGGCAGCGGCGCTGCAGCGCGCCGGGGCTGGCGCGGCGGGCGCATTGCGCATTCTCCCCCCGGTTTATGGCTCCGCCAGCCTGATTGAAACCTGCGTCAGCAGGGATATCCCACCGGACAAGGGGCGGCGGGCAATGGCGGGCCGGTTGCAGCGTATGGGAGTGATGTTGAGCGAAAGGGTGATCGTGCGCCATGACGAAGCCCAACTGGCCTCGGCGCTGGCGGCGGCTCCGGGCGAGGTGCTGTTGATCCTTACGGGTTCGGCCACCTCAGATGCCATGGATGTAGCCCCGCAGGCGCTGCGCCGGGCCGGGGGCAGCGTGACCCGCTTTGGCATGCCGGTGGATCCGGGCAATCTGCTCTTCATAGGTGAGTATCAGGGGCGGCCGGTGATTGGCCTGCCGGGGTGCGCGCGCTCGCCCGCGCTGAACGGTGCAGATTGGGTGCTGGAGCGGGTTCTGTGCGGCTGCTGGGTCACAAGCGCTGATATCGCGGGTATGGGGATAGGTGGGTTGCTCAAGGAGATTCCTACCCGTCCGATGCCCCGCCGATCTGACTAAATTCGCGTCAATTGCCCTGTATTTGGGCAGATTCCTGTGGTCATAGATGGTGGGTACAGCGCCGGGCCAGGGCTATTTTGCAAGCGCAGAGCGGCGGCGAGGGGCGAAATTTTGCCAAGCGGTAAAATTGTTTGTGACGGAGCGTTTAAGGGGGTTCGCGCAGGCGCAATCCCGTGCTTAACTTCCCATAGCCACTAGTAAGTAGCAAAATGGGAGGAATTCATGACCAAGGTCTCAATGACCGTGAACGGCAAAGCCGCGAGCGGTGACGCAGAGGGTCGCACGCTGCTGTCGTCGTTCCTGCGCGAAGAACTGGGGTTTACCGGAACACATGTGGGCTGTGATACCAGCCAGTGCGGTGCCTGCGTTGTGCATGTAAACGGCGTCGCGGTAAAATCCTGCACCATGCTGGCCGTTGAGGCCGAAGGCGCAGAGGTTGCCACTATCGAAGGTCAGGCGGCGCCAGATGGCACGCTCAACACCATTCAGCAGGCCTTTCAGGATCACCACGGGTTGCAGTGCGGTTTTTGCACGCCAGGCATGGTGATGTCGACTGCCGCTCTGTTGAAAGAAAACCCCAAGCCCAGTGAGCAAGAGATCCGTGAGTATCTCGAGGGTAATATCTGCCGCTGCACCGGCTACCACAATATCGTTAAGGCGATCATGGCCGCATCTGGTCAGGATGTCTCTGCTATCGCGGCTGAATAAGGCGTAGCTTCTGGGCCTCATTGGGAGGTGTGGCCCCTGTAGATATCAAGACGCAAAGATCAAACTGCATAACCAAGAGGTGCGCCACTGGCTGCACCCTCCAGGGAGGAGATTTGAATATGCCTAAAGATACTGGCATTGGCGCCAGCCCAAAACGGCGCGAGGACGTCAGGTTCCTGACGGGAACCGGCAATTACACCGATGATATTAATCTGAACGGTCAGGCCTATGTGCATTTTCTGCGCTCGGATATGGCCCATGCGCGGATCAATTCCATTGATACCGCTGCTGCTTCGGCGATGCCCGGCGTGGTGCGGATTTTCACCGGCGCCGATTTTGAAGGCGTAGGGGGTATCCCCTGCGGTTGGCAGATCACTGACAAGCATGGCGAGGCGATGCAGGAGCCAGCGCATCCGGTGTTGGCGCAGGGTAAGGCGCGCTATGTGGGCGATGCCATTGCCGCTGTTGTCGCGGATACGGCCGAGCAGGCCCGTGATGCGGCCGAGGCAATCGAGCTGGACATGGAAGAACTACCAGCGGTCATCGATATGAAAGCGGCTGTGCAGGAGGGCGCTACCAAGGTCCATGACGATCTGACTTCGAACCTCTGCTATGACTGGGGTTTTGTTGAAGAAAACAAGCCCGCGGTTGAGGAAGCTTTTGCCAATGCGGCCCATGTGACAACGCTGGAACTGGTCAACAACCGGCTGATCGCCAATCCGATGGAGCCACGCGTGGCGGTGGGGGATTTCAACCGCGCCACTGGTGATAGCACACTTTATACCACCTCGCAGAACCCGCATGTGATCCGCCTCTTGATGGGCGCCTTTGTCCTGGGCATCCCAGAGCACAAGCTGCGCGTTATTGCGCCGGATGTGGGTGGTGGTTTTGGCACCAAGATTTTCCACTACGCCGAAGAGGCCTTCTGTACCTTTGCCGCAA
>CAJXIL010000074.1 GCA_913054455.1 uncultured Roseobacter sp. | reverse complement strand
TTTTTGCAATGTAGGAGATCTCGTGGCGGGTCATGCTTTGCAGCACAAAGAGGTTAAAGCCAATCGGGGGCGTCACTTGGGCCATCTCCACCACTACGACAATAAAGATACCAAACCAGATTACATCAATGCCGGCCTGGCGGATCATCGGCTCAACGATGGCCATGGTCAGCACCACAGACGAGATCCCGTCCAAGAACATGCCGAGCACCACATAAAACAGTGTCAGGGCCACGATCAGAACCAGGGGGGACAGGCTCATTTGGTCAATCCAAGCGGCCAACGCGCGGGGCAACCCGGTGAACCCCATGGCCAAGGACAAGAACGACGCCCCCATCAGGATCAGGGCAATCATCGCAGAGGTGCGCGTCGCTCCCATCAGGGACTCGGTAAAGGTGCCCCAGCTGAGCGAGCCTTGGAACAGCGCCAGCGTCAGCGCGCCCAGCACGCCGACGGCTGCGGCCTCGGTGGCGGTGGCAAGGCCGAGATACATCGAGCCGATCACCACGGTAACCAGCATCAGCACCGGGATCAGAAAGCGGCTCTCGGCAAGCATTTCGCCAAAGGACATAGCGGGCTCGGGGGCCGGGCGCTGATCCTTGGCAAAGAAATGCCAGCCCATGATGTAGGCCATGAAGAGGCTCGCCAGCACCAGGCCGGGGAAGATGCCGGCCATGAATAGTTTGGTGATGGATTCATTGATCGAAACCCCATAGACGATCAGCGTTAGCGAGGGCGGGATCATCAACCCCAGCGTAGCGGCACCGGCCAGGGTGCCGACGATCATGTACTCCGGATAGCCGCGCTTGCGCAGTTCTGGGATAGACATCTTGCCCACAGTGGTCAGCGTTGCGGCGGAGGAGCCCGAGACAGCGGCAAAGATGGTGCACCCTGCGATATTGGTATGCAGCAACCCACCGGGCAGCCATCGCATCCAGGGGGCAAGCCCGCGGAACATGTCCTGCGAAAGGCGGGTACGGTAGAGGATCTCACCCATCCAAATGAACAGCGGCAGCGCCGTCAGGGTCCAGCTGGAGGCGCCGGTCCAGATGGTGGTAATCATCGCGTCGCCTGCGGGGCGGGTGGTGAAGAGCTCCATCCCGACCCAAGCGACGCCCATCAGTGCCAGGCCAATCCAGACCGAGCTGCCCAGCAGGGCAAAGAGCACAAAGACAAAGATAAGGGTTGTGTAAATCTCGCCCATTATTCAACGGCCTCCGAATTGATGCTGGCCCGGCGGGTAATCAGCAAACGGCAAAGATAGTCCCAAAGTGCAAGCGCCAGTAGTACAGTGCCAATCGACATGGGCAATTGTGGCAACCAAACCGGAGTATAGACCCAGTCAGACCCAGTTTGTGCCCAGAGCGAACCCCAATCTGAGGGGGAGGTTACAAACATCTTCAGGGCCGAAAGCAGCCATTCCGGGGTGAAGTCCTGCCCTTGTGTGCGGTCATTCAACATCTCAGACATGATGTTGGTTTTGATGGCATAGCGGGCGAAATAGGTGGCAGTGATGGCAGCGATCCACATGGCAAAGGCGTCTAGCCACAGACCAAAGTGATGCCCCATGTTGAGTAAGATCGACACCCGGATATGGGCGCCCCGTGTGAGCGCATGGGCGAGGGCAAAAAAGGACGTCGCCGCCATGGCGTAGCCTGCATATTCGGTGGAGCCGGGAAAGGTCATGCTGCTCCAGCGGGCAACCATCTGCGCGACGATCAGTAACAGGATCGAAACCATGCAGATCGAGGCTAAGACGCCGGCAAACAGGTAGATTCGATCCAGAAGGACCTGCAGTGGACGCAGGGCGCGGCCCATTGGCTTGGGTGCGGCCAGACAGGCCAGTGCCAAAAGAGTTGGAATTACAAAAAGCCAAACCCAGAGCGGCAGGCCCAGAAACGGTTGCCAGTCACGCATGCCCATCCCCCAAAGTGCTGTCATAAAAGACGGCCCCTACCCAGCAAGAGCAGGGGCCGTCAGGTGAGTGGTGGATTTAGTTGGCGTTATAAGCGTCGAGGATGGCCTGACCATCGTCACCGGCAGCAGCCAGCCAATCAGCTGTCATCTTGGCGCCGATCTCCTGCAGCTCTCCCAGGAATTCTGGCCCGGCATCGGTCACTGCCATGCCATTGCCAGACAGTTGCTCAAAATACCAGTTCGCCAGTTCTTCAGACTTGGCAGAACAGGCGGCACCGGTTTCATCGGCAGCCTTTTGTACCTGGCCCTGAGTCTCGGCGCTCAGGCCTTCCCAGACCTGTTTGTTGACCATGACATAGTTGCGTGGCAGCCAGGCGTTGACCTTGTAATAGTGGCTCAGGTGCTCCCAGACTTTGCGGTCATAACCGGTGGAGCCCGAGGAGATAAAGGCCTCTGCCACACCGGTGGCCAGCGCCTGGCTCAGCTCGGCAGCTTCAACCTGCACCGGGATCATACCGAGCTTTTCGGCAAAGGTGGCTGTGGCGGTGTTGTAGCTGCGGAACTTGATCCCTTGGGTGTCGCCGGAAGAGGTGACTTCTTTATTGAAGTAAAAGCCCTGACCGGGCCAAGGGCAGGTATAAAGCGCCACGAGATTGAGATCGGACAGCTGGCTGTTGACTTTGTCCTTGGCCGCTTGCCACAGTTTTTCATTGTCAGCGTAGGTGGTGGCAATGAAGGGCAGGTTGTCCCAACCCAGAAGCGGGGCTTCGTTGGCGTGGGCGGACATGAAGCGTTCCCCAATAGGGGCCTGGCCGGTCTGCACCGCGCGTTTGATTTCACCACCTTTGAAGAGTGAGCCACCGGCATGAACGGTGATGTCAATATCGCCACCGGTGTAGTCACGCACCTTATCGGCGAAAACCACACCCATTTCCGAGTGGAAATTGGTTGCGGCATAGGCCATTGGCATGTCCCAGTTTTCCGCCGAAGCGCCTGAAGCGGCGAGCGCAAGTGCAGAGGCGGTAAAGGCCATTTTGATAGAGGTCTTAGAAGTCATGGTAGTCTCCCTGGAGGTTGGTTTGCGCTGGTTTTCAGCTTGTTTTTGTTTGGTTGTTCTAGGATCGCTATGCAAAACGATCCGGTTCAAAGGGGCGCATGTCAAGGTTCATCGGCTGGCCCGTAATCAGACTGGCCACCATGCGCCCGGTTTTTGCGCCGCCGGTGAGGCCAATGTGTTGGTGCCCAAAGGCAGTAAAAACACCTGAATTTGCGACTTCACCAATCAGCGGCAGGCTGTCTGTTGGCGCCGGGCGAAAGCCGAGCCACTCTTCCTCTTCAGCGGCCTGCATTTGTGGGAAGGTTTCGGCCACGGTGCGGCGCAGCAGGGCCAAAGGCGCCTTGGATGGGGTTTCATCTAGGCCACCAAACTCCACCACACCGGCGCAGCGCAGCCCCTGATCCATCGGGGTGGCGACAAATTTTCCGGCCGCTACCATCATTGGATATCGGGGGGTGATGTTGGGAGATTTGAACAGGATATGATAGCCGCGTTCCGCTTCCATCGGCACCTTAAGGCCCAATTTGTGCATCAAGGGTTTGGACCAAATTCCGGCAGAGATCACCACCTTGTTACAGGCAAAGCGCCCCTGATCTGTCTCGACGGCAGAAATTTGGCCGCCGCTGAGGTCGAAATCCTTCACTTCTGCCTGGAGGAATGTGCCGCCCATCTCGATCAGGAGCTTGACCAGATCTTTTACGTAGTTTCCAGGGTTCAGAATAAAGCCGTGGTTCTTGTTCACGGCCAGCAGGTTGGTGTTCTTGCTCAGGATCGGCTCGTATTCGTGAACCGCGGGGCCTTCGATGATCTCTGGAATGAAGCCCGCCTCCCGGCGCAGTTCCCAGACATAGGCATCGTCTTCAAAGGCCGCGCGATCTTTGTAGGCAAAGTTATAGTCTGTTTCTTTGATCCATTTTGCGGCCGGGGTGCCGGCGGTCAGGGCTTGATGCTGTTCGACGCTATCGCCCACTATATGAGTGAGCGACTTTGCAATGCGCCGGGTGTCGCTGTCATTGGCATGGGAGAGGTATTTCATCAGCCATGGCAGAAGTTTGGGCGTGTAGCCCCAGCGCATGAACAGCGGAAACTTGGGGTCCAGTAGGTATTTTGGTCCCTTGGAGATCAATCCAGGTGTTGTCACTGGCACCATGGCGCAGCTGGCCAGCAGACAGCCATTGCCATAGGAGGCGCCCATGCCGGGCTCTCCCTTGTCTATCAAAGTGACCTCATGTCCAGCACGTTTCAGCCAGAGCGCGGTGGCAGCGCCCACGATGCCGGCCCCAACGATGATTATGTGTTCTGTTTTCATTTTGGTCGCTTTGTTTTTCTTTTTGCTGCAGGGCGAGAATAAAGCAGGCTGTTGAAACCAGGGCTACCTGTCCGCGGGCTGCTGCATCAGTCTTTTACTGACCATGCCCAGACAATCTCATCAGTTCAAATATAAATTTCGATACTCTCCATAATAAAAAATGATATAGCGAGGCATGAATTTACGTTTTCGACAGTTGCAGGCCTTTCATTCGGTGATTGAGACCGGCACCGTGACCGGCGCGGCTGCGCTCCTGGGGATTTCGCAACCTGCGGTTTCGAATCTCCTGTATCAGTTGGAGCGGCAGACTCGGTTCAAATTGTTTGAGCGAGATCGTGGCCGATTAAGGGCGACCCCAGAGGCCAACCTGTTGTTTCGTGAGATTGATACAGTGGTGCGTGGGTTCGATCATGTGACCCAAGCGGTGATTGATCTACAAAATAAGCAAGCGGGTCAGTTGCAGGTGGCCTCGCAGCATTCGATGTCTTTTGGGTTTATGCCCCGATTGATTGCCGAATTTGCCCGTGACCGGCCCGATATGTCGATCTCGTTCCAGTCACAATATTCATCCAAGATCCAAGAGTGGATCATCTCGGGCCTGTTTGAAATCGGCATTTGTGAAACGCCGCTTCTCCATGATGGATTGGAAGCACATCCCATTCGGGTTGAAACATTCGTCGCACTTCCTGAGGGCAGCCCTTTGGCGGGCTATGAGGTTCTCACTCCGGAATTGTTGGAGGGCACCCCGTTTTTGGTCATGGGGCCGGATCACATGACCCACCGGCGCATTCGAGAGGCATTTGGGCAGGCGGGGGTCCCACTAAAGACACGGGTGCATGCGCAGCTGTTCAAAAACCTGCTCAGTTTTGTCAAAGAAGGCATGGGGGTGGCTTTACTGGATCCATTTGTGCTGGATTTTGACCGCGAGGGTGGCTTTGTCTCGCGCCCCTTTCGTCCGCAGGTTCTGATGGAAATGGCAGTGATCACCTCTGCCACGCGGCCCTTGTCCTCCATCGGACAAGAATTTTTGGCGCTGTTGAAGGCGGAGCTGGAGACATTTTCGGTGGCCTGATACTCGCCGTGTAAGGGGCGGGCACCCGCGCGGATCAAGGCAATCAAAGATTACCTCTCTCCCCTTGGGCCCAGCACCACGCCAGAGGCGCGGCGCGGTTGGTGAGAGTGGATAGGACTGTGGGGAACCGAGTTTGGAGCATCGCATCAAGGCTTTGCAGTCAGTGCCTAGTCGGAGACGCCGTTCGCCGGGAGAGCGCTCAGACCTCAACCCACGCTGTTAGGCGCCCCTATGCTCCACGTTTTTTGCAAGTGTCCTTGAGCAGCGGCCATTGAGCCCTGAGATACCTTGCCAGAGCCATGCGACGACAAGCGTCACCCCATCCAGCGCCGCACGGGCGCATTGCTTTCCTCCAGAGACTGACAGACGACATCTACCAGAGTGGGGCCATCGTGATTGACAGCGGCCTGCATCACCTGTTCCAAATCTTCGGGGTTCTCCACGCGCCAGCTTTTGACGCCATAGGCCGCTGCAATGGCGGCGTGATCTGTGCGGTTGAAATCGACGTTGTAGTAACGGCCCCCTTTGTCGGCAAACTGGCTGGCCTTTATCCAGCCAAAGTTCGCATTGGAAAACACCACAAATGTAATTGGCGCGCGCGCCCGGCATACCGTTTCCAGCTCCCCCACGGTGAAGCCAAAGGAACCATCCCCCATAAGGGCGACAGTTTTGGATGTGGGCCTTGCGAACCAGGCTCCCAGTGAAGCGGACAGAGCATAGCCAAGCGCGCCATGGGCGCGGTTGGTGATGAAATAGCGCCCAGGTTGCTGAAGTTGGTAGTAGGCAGAGAAATAGGGGCAGCTGGTTCCGGGATCGGACACCACAGTGGCATCTGGCGGCAGTACCTTCATGAGCGTATCGACCACGCGTTCAGGGCGGATTGGTGCCTGTGGGCTTTGGGCCAACTGGTGGAATTTTTCAAATTTTCGCGCCTTTATCTGCGCGATGGCTGCAGCACCGCCAAAGGTGGAGGCACCTTGATCTCGACGGTCCAATTCCGCGTTTACGGCGGCGAGGGACAGTCGCAAGTCGCCCACCACGCCGACCTCTGTGCGGTAGTTGGCACCTATCACCATAGGGTCATTATCAAAATGCACGATCCGGGTCCCTGGTGCCGGTGCCTCCCAACGCGAGGTGGTGGTGGACCCGGCGCGGCAACCCATGAACACCACCAGATCAGCCGCCTCCATCATTTCCCAGGTCTCATCAGTGCCGCCATTTGAGCCAACCACGCCGAGACAGTTTGCATGGGTTTCGGCCAGCGATCCTTGGCCAGAGATTGAGGTGGCGACAGGGATATCAAGTCGCTTGGCGAGACGGGAGAGCTCCTCCATAGCGCAGGCAATCACAATGCCACCACCACAGATGATGAGGGGGGATTTTGCCGACAAGATTGCGTCAACCGCAGCCTCTGCGGCACCTGGCTCAGGGGCCTGTGGATAGGCCGGGTAGCTGTGGTGCTTGGGGTCCGCCCATATGTCGGCAGGATCCACCGGGTCGTATTGCACATCATAGGGCAGCCCGAGATGGGCAGCGCCGGAACGTCCCGTCGTCATGGCCTTAAACGCGGTGCGCACCATCCGGGGAATATGCTGAGACTGTTTGATCACAGTATTCCACTTGGTCAGTGGCCGCATCAAAGCTTCCTGGTCGACCTCCGTTAGCGGGTATTTCCCATAAGAGGCAACCGAGATATCGGTGGTGATGCCAAGAACAGCATAGGAGCTTTCCGTGGCCTCTATGAGGCCTGGAAGGATATAAGTGGCCCCACCACCCGAGGGCCCTTCGGCCACGCCGGGTCGGCCGGTGACGCGGGAATAGGCATCAGCCATATAAGTGGCGCTGCGCTCATCCCGGGTAAGCACATGGGTGATGTCATGCTTTAACTGATGCATCGCATCATAAAAGGGCAGGGTGGTATCTCCGCAGAGGCCAAAGATATGGCGTACGCCATGGGCTTCGAGCATCCGCACCATCGCTTCGGCACCGGTCATTGAATTTGTCATTTGGCTCTCCCTATTTTTTTGTAGTCCCTGTTTTGGTTTCTGGTCGCGTTCGCGGCGAACTCACAGGAATCAAACATCTGCATTCAAGATTGTATACAGTTTGGAATTCATTATTGCGGACAAGTCAAGCCTGCTCTAGTTTGGCCTCAAATCGGCACGGTGCGCGATGAGGGCAGGGCGAGATGGCGAAACGGGAAAGTAATGTTGATCGAGTCTATGAGGCGCTGCGCCGCATGGCGGCGGATTTTGCCTTTAAGCCTGACCAGCGGATAAATGAAAGCGCCTTATCGGAGGTGCTGGGGGCCAGCCGCACACCGCTGCGTGAGGCTCTGAACCGCCTGGTGGCTGAGGGGTTCTTGACCTTCCAGATCAATCGAGGTTTCTTTTGTCGTCCCCTGACGCCGAGCTACATTCTCGACCTCTATGAGGCACGTGTGGCGATCGAATGCGAGGCGCTGCGGATTGCCTGCCTACGGGCGCCGAATGCCGATATCATGGCCTTCTCAGACTATCTGGACAGGTTGGAGCCTGAATATGAGAGCGCCACAGAGTTGGAAGAACTATTGACGCTGGACGAGAGTTTCCACAGCCGGCTGGTGCAATTGTCGGGCAATAGCGAGCTGCAAAGGATGCTGAAGAATCTCAACGGGCGGATCCGCTATATCCGCTTGATTGACTTGAAACGGATGCGTGATCAGGCAGAGGGACGCGCACCGGGCGATGTTTCAGCCCATCGGCAAGTGTTGCAGGGGCTTGAGGCGCGCGATGTTGAGGCTGCGACCAGAGCGCTGCGGAATCACATCGAAAAACGCCGGGAAGAGGCAACTGAGGCGGTGCGCATCGCCTTTTCGCAACTCTACGTACCCGACGAAGACTAGGCGCTCTGTGGGGCATGAAACAAAAGGAAGATGGGATGCAACAGGGTGGCAAGACGGTCTATGGGGCGGCAGTGGGGATCCTCATGCTGGAGACGCAATTCCCTCGTATTCACGGGGATATGGGCAACGCCCTGACCTGGGATTTCCCGGTGCACTACCGCGTTGTGCGCGGCGCCACACCGGATCTGGTGGTCCGCAATGACCCGACCCAATTGGTTGACCTTTTTATCGAAGCAGGACGTGATCTGGTGGCCATGGGATGCGACGGCATCACCACAAACTGTGGTTTTCTGGCGCTGATCCAGGATCAGGTGAAGGCGGCGCTGGGCGTGCCGGTGGCGACCTCGTCGTTGATGCAGGTGCCCATGGTGCAGGCACTGCTACCGCCGGGCAAACGGGTTGGTGTTTTGACCATTTCCAAGGAGACCTTGGCGCCTGCTCATTTGCGAGCGGCTGGCGCGCCGGAGGATACGCCCATTGGTGGCACTGATGGGCTGCGGTGCTTTACTCGTGATATCCTAGGGGATGTCCCAACGATTGATTTCGAGGCCTGTCGTCTGGACATGATTGACGGCGCCCGTGCACTCGTGGCTGAAAACCCCGATTTGGGGGCCATTGTTTTGGAATGTACCAATATGGTGCCCTACGCGCGCGATTTGCGCCGAGTAACAGGCCTTCCGGTCTTTTCGATCCAGAGTTTTGTTACCTGGTTTCAGGCAGGATTGATGCCCCGCCGCTACGAGTTGGAGCTGGATGATCCGCGTTGCTAGGGGCGAGGAACCTGCAAGAAATCAGCTCAGGACCAAGAGCCAGAACCAGACAGTAAAGGTCGAGGCCGCAGTGGCGATTAGCACAGAAGAGGCGGCGACCCGTTTGGCGCGCCCATACATATTGGCAAAAATATAGGCATTGAACCCCGGTGCCATGGCGGCATTCAGCACGCCAGATCGGAACAGGTCCTGCTTAAGCCCCAAGCTACCGCCCAGCAGCCAGACAATGCTGGGGTGCACCATCAGCGCGGTGACACAGACGAAGCCAATGGTGCGCAGATCTCCTTCGGGGCGGTACTGAACCAACACGCCTCCAAGGGCAAAGAGCGCGGTGGGCAGGGCGGCGCGGATCACTAGTTGCAGGGACTCATCAACGGCTGTTGGGATGGTCAACCCTGCAAGGTTGAAGGCAAAGCCAAGTGCAATAGCGAGGATCAGCACGTTCTTGAACATCGCGGTCAAAACGGAGGAAAGGGTTTTGATCCCGCCAGCCCCGCGGTTGCGCACCACTTCCATGGCGGTGATGCCCAGCCCGTAGCAAAACGGCGAATGAAAGGCGATGATCGCATAGTTTCCGGTCAGGTTCTCGGGACCAAAGGCGCGCTCGGTGATGGGCAGGCCCAACAACACGGAGTTAGAGAACAGGCAGCAAAACCCAATGGCCACGCAGTCTTCCCAGTCGCGTTTGAACAGGAGGCGGGCCCCTGTCAAGCCGATGAAGAAACAGATCGCAGCACCAGTGTAAAAGCTGATCAGGAGGGTAGGGTCAAAGCTGTTGGACAGATCCAGATTGACCATGGCCCGAAACAGCAGGCATGGAATGGCAAACCCCTGGGTGAACTTCATCAACCCATCAATATGCGAGGCTGTAAATACGCCTTTCTGGGTGGCAAAATACCCGGCAGCCACCACAAGAAAGACCGGCAGAATGACATCAATCAGACTTTGCAACATCACGGTTTCCTTTAAGGGGGCTACTCTGGTCTTTGAAAATATGCGTCTTAAGGCAATGGGGTCGCGGCAGGGGTGTTATGGTCAAAAAAAGGACGTGGCGCTGCCATCAAAACGGCGGCAGTCCCAGTTGGCTATTATACACCCTAAAGAGGGCAGCGAAGGACCATGCCATCATAGGCAGGGGTAATGTGATCTGGGGTGTCGGCCTCCAGCGTCGCGTAATCTAGATCAATATGCATATTGGTAAGAACAGCGCGATTGGGCTGCATGCGCTCAATCCAGGCCAGGGCCTGATCAAGATTGAAATGGGTTGGGTGAGGGCTGCGGCGAAGCGCATCCAGGACCCAGCAATCCAGCCCCTCAAGCGCCTTTGTGACATCCTCGTCTATTTTGACGACATCCGGCAGATAGGCGAGATTACCAATGCGAAACCCCAGAGCATCCATAGCCCCGTGATTGACCTCAAAGGGGAGGAAAGGGATCTCCCCTCCGGGGCCATCGATGGTAAACGCACCATCTATGGTTCGCAGGTCCAGGATCGGCGGATAGGGAGAGCCCTCGGGTTGCACAAAGGCATAGCCAAAGCGCGACAGTAGCGCGTTCTGAGTGTCGCCATCGGCATAGACCGGCACCCGGGCACGCATGTTGAAAACGATCATCCTGAGATCATCAATGCCATGCACGTGATCCGCATGGGAATGGGTATAGACCACGCCGTCCAGCCGGCCGACCTCGGCATCCAGCAACTGGCTGCGCATATCTGGTGAGGTGTCGATCAGAACCGAAGTGGTGCCATCCGGCCCGTCTCGCTCAACCAACATCGAGCAGCGGCGGCGGCGATTGCGAGGGTTCTGAGGGTCGCAGTCCCCCCAGTGACCGCCCAGCCGCGGCACCCCGCCGGACGAGCCGCAGCCAAGGATTGTATAGCGCAGCTCAGCCATCAGGCAGCAGCCTCGACCTGGGCCGCCTTCCAGAATAGGCGGTCAAAATTAGCCTGTGTCTGGGCAGCAAATTCTGCGTAATCCATATCAAAGACTGTGGCCCCAACTTGCGCAGTCAGGGCTGAATAGGCGGGCTCATTGCGTTTGCCGCGATGGGGCGGAGGCGCCAGATAGGGCGCATCGGTTTCCACCAGAATGCGGTCGATCGGTGCCTCGGCAAAAATATCGCGCAATTCCTGGCTCTTGGGGAAGGCGGCAATACCGGACATTGACAGGTAGAACCCCAAATCCAGCGCCGCGCGGCCCAGCTCAACCGAGGACGAGAAGCAGTGCATCACACAGCTGAAGGCGCCGTTTTGCATCTCTTCGCGCAGAATCCGCGCCATATCGTCATCCGCAGCGCGGGCGTGAATGATCAATGGCAATTTGGTGTCGCGCGCGGCTGCAATATGAACCCGCAATGACTGTTGCTGAACATCTGCGCTCTCGGCTGTGTAGTGGTAATCCAGTCCGGTCTCGCCAATGCCGACAAATTTGGGATGATCCGCCAGGGCAACCAGCTCTTCATAGCTGGCCATAGGCTCTGAGGCGACGCTCATTGGATGGGTGCCCGCAGCGTAGAACACGGGCGCATGGGCCTCTGCGATGGCGCGCACGGTGGGCTCGTTCTTGAGCTTGGTGCAGATGGTTACCATGCGGGTCACACCCGCAGCCGCGGCGCGGGCAATCACCGCGTCCAGTTCGCCATCGAAATCTGGAAAATCCAGATGGCAATGACTGTCGGTGATTTGGGGAGTGGTGTTGCTCATGCCTGCCTCGTCGTGTCTTGGGCCGCATCCGAGCGTTGCCCTGCCTTCAGGTCAACGGGACGCGGTCTCCTGCATCTTAAAAACCGTATCTAGGACAAGTGAAGCGGGGTCAAGGTTCACTGCCTGCCCATGACGCGCACGCGCCGTGGCCTCCGCCGAGAGATCAGCCCAGGCGCGTCCCCGCTGCGGGTTGGCTGCCAGTCGGGATAGCATTGCAGCTTCGCCAGTAGCGGCTTCGGGTTGGGGCGGTAGCCCGGTTGCGCCAGTACGGGCAAGCCGCGACAGGGCAATCTCGATCAGGGTCAGCAGCAGTTCAAACTTTTCCGCAGCACCGCGTTGCGCTGCGGCCTCAGCCAAAGCCATAGCGCGTTGGCGGTCCAGCCGGGGCAAGGTGTCAAGGATTTGCACCAGCTCGGCGTATATCTTGAGCCCATTCAGGTTAAGCAATCGCAATGCTGCGCCAACTGAGCCCGCTGCAAGTGCCGCAAGATGCGAGGTGTTTTCAGGCAGATCGGCCCCGGCTTGTACCAAGGCGGACTGCATGTCCTCCGCATCAAGCGGTCCCAAACGCAGCGTGCGGCAGCGCGAACGGATCGTCGGCAGCAGCCGGGAGGGTTGATGGGAGATCAACAAAAGCGTGGTCCGGGCAGGAGGTTCTTCGAGCATTTTTAGGAGGGCGTTGGCGGCACTGGTGTTCATATCATCTGCAGCATCCACAATGACCACGCGGCGCCCGCCATCGGTAGAGGACAGACCAAAGAACCGGCTCAGTTTGCGGATGTCATCGACCACGATCTGATCACGCAATTTGCCCTTGTCGTTGTAACTGCGACTAATGGCGGCCAGACCCGGCTCGGCCAGGGCTTGAATACGGTGAGAAACCGGATGCTCTGGGTCAATCAACAACGAGGTTGCCGGAGGTGGGGCGCCAAACAGTCCCTCTTCGGCCGGTGGCGTGGCGAGTAGGAACCGGGCGATGCGCCAGGCCAGGGTTGCCTTGCCGATACCCTGCGGCCCGGTCAGCAACCAACCATGGTGCAGACGGTTAGAGTTGAAAGCCGAGAGGAAATCCTGCTCCGCTTGGTCCTGGCCAAACAGTTTCAGGGTTTCACGCGGATGCGGGGCGCCTGGGGCTTGATCGGCGCGGGGCAGGTCTTCGTCCGCTTTGGCCTTGGGCGCGCGGCTCATTCCTGAGATGCCCCGGTGCGGGACGCCAGCGCCAGCTTGGTGTGGCGCAACACATCTGCGGCGACAGTGTCGATATCTTGGGCACCATCAACGACCCTGAAACGGTTGGAGAATTCTCTTGCCAAGGACAAAAAGCCCGCCCGCATCTTTTCCTGCAACCCGAGGCCAAAATCCTCGAACCGTTCCTCGGTGCCCTGACGCCCCTTTGCCCGGGATAGGCCGGTTGCGGGATCCATATCAATGAGCAGGGTCAGATCCGGTTCGCGCCCAATCATGAGTGTATGCAGCTGATCTACCGTGCTACGCAGATCGCCGCGCGACAGGCCCTGGTACATGCGCGTGCTATCGGCAAAACGATCGCAGATCACCACCTTGCCTGCAGACAGAGCTGGCTCGATGGTGCGTTCCAGATGATCACGCCGCGCGGCTGTGAACAACAAGATCTCGGTTTCGGCGGACCATTTGTCAGGATCACCTTCCAGCACCATACGGCGGATCTCTTCGGCCCCCTTCGAGCCACCAGGCTCGCGGGTGAGGACAACATCCTGACCTTCCATGCGCAACGCTTCGGCCAGGCGTTTGCACTGAGTTGATTTGCCTGAACCATCAATACCTTCAAAGGTCAGGAATAGGCCGGTTGGCGTCTGCTTCATGTTCTGGGTCACTGTTCTTGTGCCTCGGGGCCATCAAGCAGCCGCCGGAACAGAACCTGAGCCGCGGTTTGGACTCGCAGAAAGAAGCCGGCATTGGCGACGTCATGTTCCGCCACCAGGGGCAGGCGTATTTCAGGCAACCCCTCTGGCTGCACAACCAGCTCTGCCAATCTTTGCCCTTTGGTAACAGGCGCGTCGATTGGTCCGGAATAGACGACCTCTGCCTCGATTTCAGACCCTGTAAGGGCGGGCAGCAGAATTTCCAGATCGGCCTCAGGCATCAGGCCTACCGATCGTTCAGCTCCACGCCAGACCTCTGCACTGGCAACCGAGACACCGGCTTTGGCGACAGTCTTTTTGGCAAATTGGCGAAACGACCAATTAACAATGGCCTCAGCCTCCTCTGCGCGGGCTTTGTTGCTCTCCAATCCCGTAACCACAAAGATCACCCGGCGATCCCCCTGCACTGCAGAGCCAACCAAGCCATAGCCTGCTTCGGAAGTGTGGCCGGTTTTGAGGCCATCCGCCCCAATGCCCAGCCCCAACAGGGGGTTGCGGTTACGGGTATTCGAGGGCGCGCGGCCGTCAAAGGCAAAGCTTTTCTCTGAAAACAGCGGGTAATACTGTGGGAAGTCTTCAATAAGATGTTCGGCGAGCACGCCAAGATCGCGCATAGACATACGATGCCCTATGGCAGGCCAACCGTTGGAATTGGCAAAGCTTGCATTCACCATTCCTAGCTCATGTGCCCGCTTAGTCATGTAACGCGCAAAGCCGGCTTCGGTTCCATCGGGGCTGAGGGCTTCTGCGATAACGGCGCAGGCATCATTGCCTGAAAGCACGATGATGCCGCGCAGCAGGTCTTCGACCCGGACGCGATCTGTAGTGTCCAGAAACATGGTTGAGCCGCCGTAACTCATGGCATGGGCGCTGACAGGCAAGCGCTCATCCAAGGACAAACGACCATCGCGCAGCGCTTCAAAGGCGACATAAAGTGTCATCAATTTGGACATCGAAGCCGGCGGCAGTGGCTCTTCGGCGTTTTTGGATAAGAGCACGGTATCTGTGCCCTGATCCAACACAAAGGCGGCCCGCGCCCTGGTGTCATAGGCCGCAAGAGGAAGTGCCGTCAGGCAAAGCCCAAAGCCAGCGATAAGGGCAAGTTTTGCAAAGGGGCTGACCATTGATTTCACGCCTGCGGCCTCCTTAGAGATGGGCTGAGGAAAGGTGGGGTAAGGGCAGTGTTAATTGGTGACAGCATAGGCATCGGTAAAGCCTGTTTCCTTGATCTTCTTCAGCAGCTGGCTGCGCTCGCTCTTGGATTGGGCGGGGCCAACAACAACGCGCCAGAACGGTTTCCCATTCCCGGTTTGTGCCAGTACCGTGGGGATTAGACCAGCGTTGCGCATCTGTGCGGCTGTGTTCTTTGCATTGCTTTCAACGCTAAAAATGCCGATCTGAATGAAAGGTTTTTCCAGCGACGAGATGCGCGGCGCCGGGGCAACGGGCGCCTGCGGACTGGGCGCGGCCTCGATTGCGGCGGCGGCTCCTGCAATGGGATCCAGCGGCGTAGCCTCGATTTCATCCGCGCCCAGGGCTGCGGTGGCCGCCTCTTCCAAGGGCTCGTTTTCCAGCGATGCATCCGCCGGCTTTTCTTGGGGCTGCTCTTCCGCCTCTCGGCGCAGGGCGGTCACATTTAGGTCAATTGGTGCGCCTGCCAGCATGCCCAGGGCCGCTGCCGCGTCAGAGGAGATCTGCAATCTGGGGCCTGGGATTTCACGCTCACGGCGGAATAAGGCGCCGATGACGAATTTGCCATTGGCAGTGTTGCGGATAATCACACGTTCGGGTTCCTTCGCATCTGGATGCGCAACCCAAACACCGCCCAGCGAGGGCCGTCCATCCCAGAGTCCGGCTTCGCTGACTTGAAACACATCAGGGGCCTCCACATCGCGTTCTACCAACTGTGTCCTGTTGGAGCTTGTCACTGTCGTCTCTGCTGCTTTTGGCTTGAGAAATCCAAGATTGGCCCCCTCCTCGCAGGCTGACAGAGCCAGCACTGAAACCATCATGGCGGCGATGCCAGGCCCTGGTGTCCATTTCGGCATGGGTGATTTCATGTTTGTTTCCTTGCCTGTGCTCATAGCGCCAAAGCGCACACCGCCGGATTTCCCGGTCATCGTTATGATTTGGCGAATGATAGCCTGCGGCGGCAGTCATGAAAACCCTATGCCCGAGTCTGGCATGTAAAAGCTGAGTGATGGGCATTATCCCGCGTGTGTCATGAGAAATCGTGGCGTCAAATCAGGGAGCGTTTGAGCGTAGATACCTAGGGTATAACTTTCCTCTTGCGTGTCGCCCTTTCGCGCCTTAAACCGCCAAAAGACCGGGGAGGTGGCAGAGTGGTCGAATGCGGCGGTCTTGAAAACCGTTGAACGTGAGAGCGTTCCCAGGGTTCGAATCCCTGTCTCCCCGCCATCACACATTTTTGACCTTGAACACCTGCTAACACCTTGAACGGCAAGGTGGTTTTTGGAGTTCGAAGTCCTGCTTTTCGACAATAGGTAATGCGCTCGGAAAAGGTCAGTCTCAGGCCAGTTCTCTGGGCAATTAGATTGCCACTTTTCCAGATTTTCCAAGGATTTGACAGGAATTGCAGGGCTTGTTCGAACATTTGCTCGAAGGTATGCATTGGCTTTCCGTGGTTTTGCAGTTTTTCGCCTAAAATCAGCTTCTCACGCTCCATCTTTTCGATGCGCTTCTTGTAGGCGGTAATCAGCGTTGGGCTATCCGCCTCTACTACGCGATCCAAAAGACCTTCGATTTGCTGATCCAGTTTGTTGCGCTCCGTGCGGATCAGGTGTTTGTCAGCCTCTATTTGTCCCGCACGTTGCCCCCAAGCGTCTTTGAACATCTTTGACGCCATTGCAAACATGCCCTCGGATGGTTTGAGGCTTTGCATCAATTCGTCAAACCCACCCTCGAGCACATCACGACGGATCGACTTGCGATAGCTGGGACAGCCTTTGGCATGACACAGGTAATACGGATGTTTCTTTCCCGACTTGCTGGTGGACCAGCAGGCCATCAGAGGTGTGTTGCAATCATCGCAGCACACACCCCCCCCCGTAGAGGGGAATTCGCGTTGATATCCTTGCGAGCGGGCGCTCTGGCCCCGTCCTTAATCCGTTGCTGGATCAGTTCATGGGTCTCCAATGAGATCAGGCCTTGATGATGGCCTTTGCGCAAAGATACATCCCACTCAGGAATTTCGATTTAACCCGCAAAATGCGTGCGGGTCATCAGACGGATGATCCGTTCAAAACGGATCGTGCCATCGGCGAAGTCTTTCGGGAACGCAGGTTTGGATTCCAGAAACCGTTTCACTTCTGCCTGTGTTTCAAAATGACCAGAGGCAAAACCTTCCAAGGCCTCTTGGATGATGGAAGCTAAAGGTTCATCCCGCACCAGCATATTGCCATGCCCTGCAACGCGCTCATACTTGTATCCAATCGGGGCACGGAACACCCAATACCCATTAAGCGCACGCCCTTGCATACGATTTTTGGTTTGTTCGCCGTTTTTCTGGCGTTGGTGCTGGGACACAGAGGCCAGCAGGTTTTCCACCAGAATGCTGTCACTGTCCTCACCGAATTCAATCGACGGGCTTTCCAACTTTCCGCCTGCTTCCGCCAGCAGCGCACGCTATTGCCAATGTCCAACTACATCCCGCGCAAAGCGGTTGATGTCGTCAATAATGACAACGCAAGTTTCCTTTTGCGCTTTCAGGTACGCCAGCAGGGCAATTCATGGCAGGATGATCAGCATCTCCACCCGATTTGTTGTCGTTGAAGACCTCAAGCACCTCGTAGCCCTTATACCGCGCACATTCACGGCAACGGCTTTCTTGCGACGCCAGCCCATCCCCCTTCTTCAATTGAGCGACGCTCGAAACGTGGGCGTAAATGACAGCGTGTTGCTTTGTTTCCATTAAAGCCTCCCTTCCTGTTGCGCGTCAGTCTCGGGGGCTGCGGCAGTTTCAAAAGTTGTTTTGGTATTGGGTAATATTAGCATATCCACTGCGGGCATTTCTGCCAAAGACACGTCTTGTCCGCAGGCCTGTTGGACGGGGTGAACACCAAACCCAAGATCGACAAAGCTGACCATGTTGGCCCACAGCGCCTCGATCAAATCGCGCTTATGTTCATCCGAGATATCTTCATCCTCAAAAAATGGCAGATAGGCATCCCAATCAATCGTCAGGCGCGGCGGGGCCGTTTCGGCATTAAATTCTTGGGGAATGTCGGTCATGGCCTGCCTCTTTCTGCCTCTCGGCGTTTCTCTGGTTCGGGGTCTCCTTTGTTGCCTCTCAACATGAGAGATCATAAGTGGAACAAAATAGGATATAATTCCCAAGACCCGATGCGATAATTTTCTGGCTTCGAAGTCTGGATATCCTAAAATACCACTGCAATGGCCGTAGGTTGCGGGTAAAATCGGGTAGTTTTGAGGCAAGGATTTTGATGTGGATAACAATTAGAAATCAGCGACCAAAGCTGACCGTGCCGCCCTCTATCATGTTGCCCGTGCGGTAGCTGACACCACCAACCTAGGCTTAGGACTCATAGCCAATAAATGACTAGGGCTGCGAGGGCTATGGTGG
>CAJXIL010000073.1 GCA_913054455.1 uncultured Roseobacter sp. | reverse complement strand
TGACCTACGGCGGCCTGGCTGTCAACGTTGGCAACATCATCGGTGCTGTTGAAAATACCAAAGGCCTGTACGTGACCGGCGCTCGTTCTGCGGGCACAGGCGTAGACGGCATGGGTTTCCACTCGCTGGCTATCAAGTCCATGAACGCTGCTGGCACTGCTGCTGGCACCATGTTCAACTGGGATGCATATGATTCCGACGGCTCTGGTTCGAACGGCATCGAAGCTCTGTACTCTGTAGGCGGCTTCACTGGCCACATTTCCTACACACAGCGTAACGGCGGCGCAGTTCTGGGCGAAGCAAACGGCGAACAGCGCACTGCAGTGATGGTTACCTATTCGTTCTCCGACTATTATGTTTCTGCGGCCTATCAGGCTGCTGACAACACCGTCATCTCTGGTAGCCAGTTCGCCACTTCGAACGGCACAATCATGGATCCTAATGATGGCCTGTACGTGATCACTGCTGGCGGCGACTTTGGCCAGTTCGGCGCACGCATCGCCTACGGTTCCACCGACGTTGCTGACTCGGTTACCCTCGAAGGTAGCATGGACATTGGCGCAGCATCCAACCTGGTTGTCTGGGTGAACAGCACCGACGTAGACAATGCAATCCTGACCAGCACCACAGGCACACAAGCTGCTACCGGTGCATCTATTGATGGCACCTCCTTCGGCATCAACTACCAGTATGACCTGGGTGGCGGCGCTACCTTCGTTGCTGGTTATGTTGACGAAGCAGACGACGACAACCAGTTCCAGGCTGGTGTATACTTCAGCTTCTAAGCTGAACTTACGCTTAGCGTGAATTGGGGGCGGGCTCTTAACAGAGCTCGCCCTTTTCTTTTGCCTCTCCTCTTAACATTTGCTGTCAAACAGTGTTGTTCTGGCGTCAAAACCGGAGGACGCTAAATGTCGCTGCAAGAAATTAGAACCCGTATCACAGCGGCAGAGGCTGCTGCTGATCGTCCCAACGGATCGGCGACGCTGATCGCGGTCTCTAAAGTTCAGCCAAACGACCGGGTCGCTGCGGTTCTAGACGAAGGTCAGCGCTGCTTTGGTGAGAACCGCGTGCAGGAGGCCATGGGGAAATGGCCTGATTTTGCCGAAACCTACACTGAACTGGATCTGCATCTGATCGGCCCTTTGCAAACCAACAAGGCGCGTCAGGCAATGGAGCTGTTCAACGCCATCCATACCCTGGATCGCCCCAAACTGGCCAAAGCCCTGGCACGACTGGCGCATGAGCTGGGAAAATGCCCAGATCTGTTCATTCAGGTCAATACCGGGGCCGAGCCGCAGAAGGCAGGTATCCTCCCAGCTGAGGCTGATGATTTCATCGCAGAATGCCGAACGTTGGATCTGCCCGTCAAAGGCCTGATGTGCATCCCGCCGGTGGACGAGGTCGCAGCCAAACATTTCACCATGCTGGCGGAGATGGCTACGCGCAATGGATTGCAAGGTCTCTCCATGGGGATGAGTGGTGACTTTGAAACTGCTATCGCCCATGGTGCTACCCATGTCCGGGTCGGTTCCGCCATTTTTGGTGCCAGGGCCTATGGGCAGGAGAGCTAGACCTTAGAAATTACGAGACGCGTAACGATGCAGAAAACCATTTTGGTGCTGACTTTCCTGATGGGCGCAACGGGCGTTCAGGCTGGGCAGTTTTCGCTGAAATTTTCCTCTTGGGGCAATATTCCGAGCTGCACCACCGGAAACCCGAACAAGGTTGGCAACCCGGCATTTGTGCTGAAGGGGCTGCCTGAGGGGACTACTTCGGTGCAATTCCGCCTCAAGGATCTGTATGTGCCCGGCTATAACCATGGCGGAAGCAAGCGGATCGCGATGTCAGACGATGGGACCGTCCCTGCGGGCAGCTTCACTTACAAAAGCCCCTGTCCCGCGAATGGCGTGCATACCTATGAATGGACCGTAACAGCGCGCAAAGGCGGTAAGGTTCTGGCACGGGCGACAGCGCAGCGTCGCTATCCTGAATAACTACCCCAAATTGTTATGGACAATCACCCGGCTGCCCAATTCCACACGGCTGGCCAGCCAGCGCAAATCCTCCCGGCTGAAGGCGATGCAGCCTTCGGTCTGGTATCCTGGGCGCCGCCATTGATGCATAAAGATGGCTGAGCCCTTGCCGGGGGTGGCATTGGGCCAGTTCCAATCCAGTATCAGCACCAGATCATATAAAGGATCGGCACGGCGCAGGCGCTCGTGGCTAAACCCATAAGGCGCTGTCACCAGTGTGTTGTAGCAGCTGTCGTGCTGGTCATCAGACCACAGATCACTGGGACCAATTGGATGTGCCCAGGGCCTAGGCCTGGTCATGCGATCTGGACGGTAGAGCATACCGACAATGTGGTGCACCCCTATCGGAGTTGCCCCATCGCCTTCGCGTTTGCTGGCCGAGATACCACCCTTGCCGATGCTGCAGGGCAAAAGCCGCCCGGCAAAACGCAGACCGCGTTTGGTCAGAACCAGATCTGACGGAGAATATGGCTGGCGACTCACAGCATATGCCCGGATTTCGCGGCCTTGGTGGCCAGATACTGCGCGTTGAAGGCGTTTTCTCCAACCTTCAGCTCGACCCGTTCCGCGACCTTGATGCCGGTCTTTTCCATCATCGCGATCTTGTTGGGATTGTTGGTCAGCAGTCGCACCTGAGAAAAGCCCAGCTCCTTTAGGATAGCTGAACCAAGCCGGAAATCCCGCTCATCATCCTCAAAGCCGAGGCGGTGATTGGCCTCGACCGTGTCAAAGCCCTGGTCCTGAAGGGAATAGGCGCGCATTTTATTGGCGAGCCCAATGCCGCGCCCCTCTTGGTTGAGGTAGAGCAAGACGCCGCTGCCCTCAGCTCCCATCTGCGCTAGCGCGGCGTTGAGCTGCGGGCCACAGTCGCATTTGAGCGAGCCTAGCACATCCCCAGTGAAGCAGGCGGAATGCAACCGTGCCAGAACCGGCTTGCTGCGATCAGAGCGGCCTATTTCGATGGCATAGTGCTCTTCGGCCCCATCCTCTGGGCGAAAGATATGCAACCGCCCGGCTTCGGCAGCCTGGATCGGAAGCCGTGCAGCCGCCACCGCATGCAGGGGCGAGCTTTGGCTCATCAGGGGCTCGGCCGCTGCTTGTGGTAACATCGTAAGCCCATGATCGGTGGCAAATCGAGCCCCTTCGCCCTGCAGCGGCACCAAAAGGGCCGCAGGTAGCAGGCGCGCCGATTTGACCAGAGCAATGGCGAGGCGGTGCAGGGCGGCACTGCCATCGCGGGCGCTGATCAACGGGCCCTTCATTGGCGATTTTAGATCATCTGCCGGATCGGCCAGGGCCTGAATCCAGCTTAGAGTTGCCGCGTTTGGCAGGCAAATTCGGGCGGTGTCGCCATCATAGGCGCGGGCTTTCAGGGTCTCGGCTCGCCGTGCCGTCAGTGCCAGGGTGACCTCTCCAATGGTTTGCATATCCTCCAGCCGGTCCTGCGACAGGCTCTCGGCGGCGATGGCGAGTGCGGCCTGACCGTCCTCGATCAACACAACGGGCAATCCCATGCGCAGATCGACCCGCGCGCGAGCTAGCAATTCGATCATGGTGGGCATCAGGCTCATGTGGCAGATCCAGCGGTTTGGAACACAATAACGGGCCTTTCCTAGGCCCAATTTCTACGGAAGTGAAACAAATCCTTTGCTATGGACACGTCGGCGTGAATGTTTTGCAGCATATCTTGTCCTTTGCATCAGGGAGGCGCATCTGTCAGTCACGGAAACAGGAGACCAGAGGCAGGAGAGTAGAGACATGGCGCAACTGAAGAAAATTCTACTGGTGGACGACGACGAGGACCTGCGCGAGGCCCTGAGCGAACAGCTGATCATGACAGAAGACTTTGATGTCTTTGAAGCAGAGAACGGCCAAGGCGCCATGGAGCGTGTCAAAGAGGCGCTGTATGATCTGGTGATCCTGGACGTCGGTCTGCCCGACACGGATGGCCGTGAGCTGTGCCGCCTGATGCGCAAGCAGGGTGTGAAGGCGCCGATTTTGATGCTTACTGGACATGATAGCGATTCAGACACCATTTTGGGCCTGGATGCCGGCGCCAATGACTATGTGTCAAAGCCCTTTAAATTCCCGGTGCTTCTCGCTCGTATCCGTGCCCAGCTGCGTCAGCACGAACAATCCGAGGATGCGGTTTTTGTGCTGGGACCCTATACGTTCAAACCCGCAATGAAGATGTTGATGACCGAGGATGATCGCAAGATCCGTCTCACTGAAAAAGAGACCAATATCCTGAAGTTCCTTTATCGCTCGACTGATGGAGTGGTGGCACGGGATGTGCTGCTACATGAAGTCTGGGGGTATAACGCAGGGGTCACAACTCATACATTGGAAACCCATATCTATCGCCTTCGCCAGAAGATTGAGCCTGATCCATCAAATGCCAGAATTCTGGTCACGGAGTCCGGCGGTTATCGGCTAATCAACTAGGGCGCGAATTTTGATCTGGATCAAAGACGCATTTTCTGCGCATCTTTAGCTGTGTTCGCATCCCGCGCATGTCCGGGTCATGACATGCACCTCCCTGTTGGACTAGGCCGGGCTTTGAGCCCGGCCCCTTTTTTTCTTAGCGGGCTAACAGCCGAAGACGGCTTTCAAATTCTCCGCGATCGACGTAGCAGCCGTGCAGATGTCGGAACCCTGTTTGTGGGTCAAAGGCCTGGCGGCCGTGTAGGACGCGGCGATTGTCAAAGACAACCATCTCGCCGCCTTTGAGTTTCAGCGTGACCAGATATTCAGCGCTGCGGGTCATGATCATGAATTGGCGATAGGCGCGGTAGTACCGGGCCATCAGATCAGGCGCCAGGTCTAGGATATCAGCTAGATGCGCGTTGAAGCAGATCTCAATGATCTCGCCTGTTTCATCTAGATTGATTACCTTTTTGCGGTTGCGGATATCTGTGTCCTGATCGTGGAAACGGAACGGGATCGACACAGTGGACAACAGCGTAAAGGCCTCGGGGTCCGCGCTGCGCAGGTCTTCGGCAATGGCGTAGCCGTCACAAAACAACGAGCCGCCGCCCATGGCTTCATTTGCCAGGCAATGCAGGAACTGAAAGCCTGGGGGCAGCTCTTGGTTGGTCAGATCCGTGTGCAGGGGCAGGGCAATAGGCGTATAGGCGAGGTTGTTTGGGTTGGGCTTGGATTGGACCTCAAAGGTGAGACCAAAGTTGGTTTCCCGCAAAAAGCCGATACGGCGGGCCACTTCCATGCCTGCTTCAGTGCTGTCGGCCAGGCCTCCGACGATGGAGAGCCCGAATGTCTGGGTCTGGACCAACCAATCCTGCAGGGCCTGATCCGAGTTCAGGACTGCATCGGCTGTGGCGTGGGGAATGCCCTCGGCGCCGAGGTCTTTGCGCCAATGGGTAAACCCTGTGCGGGCAGGATCGGCGGCATATTGGCCTGGGCAATGGGCACGAAGCCAGGAGAGGTCAAAGGAGGTGACCGCGTTGTCTCCCTGCCACCAGATGGTGAGGGTGGCATCGTCTGTTTCTATCTTGCTGGGGGTCACGTCCAGCGGGATGGCGGTCAGATCAGTGATCCGTTCCTGGGTCTGTGGGTGAAATCCTGCGGGATCATTGTCGCGCAGCCAGATGTAGGGAAAACCGGCGCTACTGCCATCGGCAAAGGTGAGGTGAACAAGGGCATCGTCAGAGCGAAGGGTCGCATTGGCCATGGATAGGCCTCCATAAAAAAGCATGCACGCAGGCATGTTGAACAGGTCATGAGAAGAGGAGTGGCTGATTGCTCAGCGCAGCAGGGTGCGCCCGGGCGGCGGCCACCAGTCGTAGGCTTTTTTATAGGGGTGCCCTGGGCGTTGCCCGAGGACGGTAGAACGTGGCACAGGGATTGGCCTCTTTGCTGCGAACCGTTTTGATAGCTTTGGGAAGGCGAGTGAAAATTGGCAAGTAAATTTCATCAAAACCCCGCATCATGTTCAGAAAAAGACCTGGCTTGGGTTTTCCGGGCTAGAGGTTCCCCTTCTGTTCATGCATGTTCAGGGGCAACCCATCTAGGAAGAGAGACGCAGAATGGCCTTTACACTTGCCACTTGGAACATCAACTCCGTCCGCCTGCGCGAAGGGCTGGTGCAGAAACTCATGCAGGAGGAAGGTCCGGATGTGCTCTGTCTGCAGGAGTGCAAAAGCCCGGTGGACCTGATCCCAACAGAGGGTTTTGCCGACCTAGGCTATCCCTACATGGTCGCAAGAGGCCAAAAGGGCTATAACGGCGTCGCCATTCTGTCGCGCCTGCCCATCGCCGAGGCGGGAGCAGAGGATTTTGCCGACCTTGGTCATGCCCGCCATATCGCAGGGCGGTTGGAAAACGGTGTAACGGTGCATAATTTCTATGTGCCTGCTGGCGGCGACAAGCCTGATCGTGAGGTGAATGAGAAATTTGGCCAGAAGCTGGATTACCTCAGTGAGATGCGGGATTGGTTTAAGGCTGAGAGGCCTGAAAAGTCCATTCTGGTTGGCGATCTCAATATCGCGCCACGCGAAGATGACGTCTGGGATCACAAGAAAATGCTGAAGATCGTCAGCCACACGCCGGTGGAGGTGGATCTGCTGGCCGAGGTGCAGGAGGCTGGAGACTGGGCGGATGTAACCCGCGCGGATATCCCCGAAGGGCTGCTCTATAGCTGGTGGAGCTACAGGGCCAAAGATTGGGATGCGGCGGACAAAGGGCGTCGCCTGGATCACGTCTGGGCCACTGGAGATATTCGCCAAGCGGCGCATTCCAGCCGAGTGCTGCGGGCGGCGCGCGGTTGGGAAAAACCCAGCGATCATGCGCCGGTTTTTGCGACGTTTGATCTGTAAGCGGCGTTAAAGGACAGGGGTGGCTCCCGCCCGTCGTTTGGGCATCAAAGATGCCCGCCTCCCGTTGGGCACTGCGCCGCGCTGATGCGCGGCGCAGTGGCGCTTTGATCAGCGTGATTTCACGAAGGGGGAAATAGCGTGAGAGAGGCCTGGGGCGAACTCCTCTCTTGGTTTCTGCGTCCTGGCGTTCCATATAGGGGCCAAGCTTCAAACGGAGAAGATTGAGACAATGGATATTATTGGCGGAGCGGGCACAGCAGCCCCCGCAGGTGATGTGATCAAGGACGTCGGTGAGGCGACCTTTATGCAAGACGTGATCGAGGCCTCGATGCAGGCGCCGGTGATTGTGGATTTCTGGGCACCCTGGTGTGGCCCCTGCAAGACGCTGGGCCCTGCCTTGGAAGCTGTGGTGACCAAAGCCAAGGGTGCTGTCACCATGGCCAAGGTCAATGTGGATGAAAACCAGCGTCTGGCGCAGGCCTTGTCGCAGCAGGGGTTGCCGTTGCAATCCATCCCAACCGTTGTTGCCTTTGTCGAAGGGCGCCCCATTGATATGTTTCAGGGCAATGTCCCACCAAGTGAGATCGAAGCCTTTGTGAACAAGGCTATCGAAGCTGGTGGTGGAAGTGCAGACGGCGGTTTGGGCGAAGCTTTGGAAGTGGCTGAGCAGATGCTCGCAGATGGTGACGTCTCTGATGCGGCGCAGACCTTTGCGGCGATTATTGGCGAAGATGACAAGAGTGCTGCTGCCTATGGCGGTCTGGCGCGGGCACATATCGCGCTGGAAGATCTGGATCAGGCCGAAGCGATTCTGAATGGCGCGCCGGCAGAGATTGCCGATGCCGCAGAGATCGAGGCAGCACGGGCGCAGATCGAACTGGCGCGGCAGGCAGAGAATGCCGGACCGGTTGCGGAACTCTCAGCCAAAGTCGAGGCCAGCCCAGAGGATCTGGAGGCACGGTTTGAACTGGCACAGGCGCTGCATGCCGCCGACGATGCCGAGGCGGCTGTGACTGAACTCTTGGAGCTGTTCCGTCGGGATCGTGAATGGAATGATGGTGCCGCCAAGGCGCAGCTTTTCACTATCTTTGACGCGTTGCAGCCTAATGACCCGGTGGTTTTGAATGGCCGTCGCAAGTTGAGCTCATTGATATTTGCCTAATTGGGCCACTGCCCTACAGTAATAGACATGATGCATCTCGCAGATCTGCCGGACACTATTGCTGTCTTTCCATTGCCCCGGGCGATTTTATTGCCCAGGGCGCGACTGCCGCTGCATATCTTTGAACCGCGCTATTTGCAGATGTTCGAAGATGCTCTGAAAACTCCGGAGCGCCTAATCGGCATGATACAGCCCTGCACGGGGTCTGGGGATGCCGGGACGCTGCAGGCCATCGGCTGTGCCGGGCGGGTGACGCAGTTCTCTGAGACAGAAGATGGGCGTTATATGGTCACCTTGTCGGGCCTATCCAGATTTCGCATTCTGGAAGAAGTCACCGGCTTTAGCCCGTATCGCCGCTGCGCAGTGAACTGGAGTGGGTTTGAGGGCGATTTGGCCCATGCGAGCGATGTGGATACAGCATTTGATCGCAGTGGATTTTTGGCTTTGCTGGAGCGGTTCTTTGTGGCTCAGGGGGTGTCGACCGATTGGGAGTCGATGAAAGAGGCTGAAGATGAGCTGCTGATAAACTCCCTGTCGATGTTGTTGGAATTTGACCCCGAAGATAAACAGGCCTTGCTAGAGGCCCCCTGTCTTGCCACAAGGCGCAAAACGCTGGTGACATTGATAGAGTTTTCTCTCAGGGGCGGCGCAGATGAGGATATCTTGCAATGAGTGATACAAAATCGGCGACTTTTGACCGGCGTATGTTGGAGGCCCTGGTTTGTCCGCGAACTCAGGGGACATTGGAGTATGATGCAGAGGCGCAGGAACTGTTGTCAAAGGCTGCCAATTTGGCCTTTCCAATCCGCAATGGCATTCCCGTCATGCTGGTGGATGAAGCCCGCGCTCTTGAGTAGGCCTACAGCGCTTGTTAGCCTCTAGCGGCCCTTCTCTGTTGTTTTCGGCCAGTCCGCACTGGCCTCTCCGCTGCGGAATGAGTGAAGGTGTTTGAAAATTTGCCTTGGTTCAGGCTGCGGCAAACGCGGCTGTTGCATGGTCTGGCGGAAAAAGGGCAAGGGGGGCTCCCGCGCCCGCAGGTGCCCCGTTGGGGCGCCTTGGCGGCCTTGGGCTCGGCGCTGTGCTGACGCACAGCGATCGCGCGGTTTGGACTGTTGCGGCCTTTGGCGACCTATCGGTAGTGGGGCCGGCGGTCAGGGTGGCTTTTCCTTTTCCTATGAAATCTGCGGTGACGCGCCGTGCCACTAGGCAAGGCGCTGGGCCCAACCAGATCGCAATACCGCAGGTGTTGACGGAATGGGCGGGAGCGCTCCCCTTGCCGGGGCGAGACGTCAAATGGCTTCACCTTTCAACAGGCGTGGCAAATCGCCGGTCAGCCCAGCAGCCTCGCGCATGAAACCGCGCCTCAGACCGGGCAGGCTATTGACCAGACCCATTCCCAAATCTCGACCGAGCCTGAGAAGGGGATTGTCGTTTGAAAAGAGCTTGTTGACCATATCCGTGCCAGCTACAAGCGTGGCCGTGTCAAAGCGGCGCCATTGTTGATAGCGGTCCAGAACCAGCGAAGAACCGGCGTCTTCGCCCCGCCGCTTTGCCTCGGTCAGGACCTCAGCCAGGGCGCCGACGTCGCGCAGACCGGCATTCAGCCCCTGTCCTGCGATGGGGTGCATGCCATGGGCCGCATCGCCAATCAGTGCCATACGCGCAGCCGTGAAGCGATTGGCGATGGTCAGGTTCAGCGGATAGGTAAAGCGCTTGCCTGCCAGGGAGATTTCCCCCAGGAAATTGCCAAATCGTGGCTTCAGCGCTGCCATATAGTCGTCATCCCCAAGGCCATGGATTGCTTCGGCCATCTCTGTCTTTTCGCTCCAGACAATCGAAGAGCGGTTGCCCGGCAGGGGCAGGATCGCCAGTGGCCCGGGTTCCATAAAGAACTGATGCGCAATGCCTTGGTGTGGCTTTTCGTGTTCAATGGCGCAAACTAGCGCGGTTTGGCCATAGTCCCAGCCAGTGCGCTTGATCCCGGCGCGGGCGGCGGTGCCGCTTTTGCGCCCGTCTGCCCCAACCAAGATACCGCCGCGCAGGGTGTCACCGCTGTCCAGGGTCAGCGTGACGCCGGTTTGATCCGGCTCCTGTGCCACCACGCGGGCTTCATTGATCAGAGTGATGCGGGGGGCCGCTTCCATCGCCGTGAGCAAGGCGCGTCGTAGGTAGCGGTCTTCCAGCATATAGCCCATAGGGCCGTCTTCTATTTCGCGGTGGTCGAAATGTACAAAAAACGGTGCAGCCCCTTCGCCGGCATGGCCGTCGCTTGCCTTGATCTCCAACATCGGTTGGGCCTGGTCCGCCACCATGGGCCAAATACCGATTTGGTCCAGCAGACGCTGCGAGGCCAGCGCCAAAGCATAGCCACGTCCATCGAACCCCTCCTCCTCAAACCCGCCCCGGGGCAGGGCGTCGACAACGGTGACGCTGTGGCCCGTTTGTGCCAGAGCCAGTGCCAGAGCGGGGCCGTTCAACCCACCGCCTATGATTAGAATATCGGATGTGTTTTTCATACTTGGCAATATGCGCCGATTGGCGGAATTGTCCATGGCAGGGCTGCGCATTTCGGCAGATCTCAGCCGTTGAACCGCAGGGAATCGGGTCTTCGGGATTGTACGGCTTTGAGCACAAGGCTACCGTTGCAAAAACCCAAACGGAGAGATGGCAATGCAGGACTGGCTAAAGATGAGCGCCGCAGATCTAGGGCGTGGAATTGCGGCACAGGAGATCGATCCAGTGGCCTTGGCGCGGTGCTACCTTGCAGCCATCGAAGCGCATCCGCAGCGCGATCTCATCTATAGTGAAGTGACGCACGAACGTGCTCTGGCTGAAGCCACTGCCGCTGCCGAGCGCGCGCGGATGGGCCTGCGGCGCTCATCCCTTGATGGGGTGCCGGTCAGCTGGAAAGACCTTTTTGATTCGGCAGGCGTCAAGACCGAGGCAGGATCTCACCTGCTTAAAGGTCGGGTGCCTGATCAGGATGCCCTGGTGCTGGAAGTTGCGACCTCGATGGGGGCTGTCTGCCTTGGTAAAACCCATATGAGCGAGCTGGCCTTTTCTGGTCTTGGGCTTAACCCTGTGACCGCAACACCGCCCTGCGTGAACGACGAAGCTGCGGTGCCAGGCGGCTCTTCCTCCGGTGCGGCAGCCTCGGTGGCCTTTGATCTGGCTCCGGTGGCCATTGGATCTGATACTGGCGGCTCTGTGCGTATTCCTTCTGCCTGGAACGACTTGGTGGGCCTAAAAACCACTGCGGGGCGGGTGAGCCTAGAAGGGGTGGTTCCGCTGTGCCTGAAGTTCGATACCGTTGGCCCACTGGTGCGCTCGGTTGAGGATGCGGGGCTGGTCTTGGGCCTGTTGGAGGGCACAGAGGGGCCGGATCTGCGCGGCGTGCGCGACCTAAAGGGGCGGCGCTTTGCCGATTTGCAGAGCATCGCGCAAGACGATCTCGACCCAGTTGTCGCCCAAAGCTACGCCGAGGCCCTGCAAAAATTGCAAGAGGCCGGTGCAGAGATTGTGCCACTGGAGGTGCCAGAGTTGTCAGAGGCCATGGGGCTGAGCGCCATCCTGTTCACCACTGAAGCTTATGGCCTGTGGAAAGAGGTGATCGAGGCCAGTCCGGAAGTGATGTTTGACAAGATCCTAGAGCGGTTCCGTTCTGGGGCGCAATTTTCCGGGGCGGATTATGTTGCGGCTTGGGGGCGGCTGGAGCAAGCCCGCATGGCCTGGGACCAGGCCACGGCTGGATTCGATGCCGTGCTTTCACCGACCTGTCCGATCCTGCCCCCAAACCTGGCCCGGCTGCAGCAGGAAGAGGACTATTACGTTCAGGCCAATTTGCTGACGCTGCGCAACACCCGCATTGGCAATCTGATGGGCACCTGCGGCTTGAGCCTGCCCACGGGCATCCCCAGCTGTGGTTTGCAGATGCTTGGCCAGCCCAATTGTGAAGAGGCTCTGCTGCGGATTGGTATGGGCGTCGAGGCTGCTTTGGAAGGGTAAGGCAGCTTCTGCAAAGATCTAAAGTCTGGCTGGAATGCCACAAATTCAGCCAAGGCCACATCCAGCGGCTGGACGCATTGGCTCTTGCTCTGTAATTTAACTCCAAACGGGGCGCGAATGATCCCGAACTTGAGGCACAGCTATGAACTTCCCTGAGCGGTTTTCGAACCTGCCAGCCTATGCGTTTCCGCGCCTGCGGGCGCTTTTGGACCATCACACGCCTGGCGGCGATGTGGTGCATATGACTATTGGCGAGCCAAAACACCAATTTCCCCAATGGGTGACAGATGTTATCGTCGAGCACGCGGCGGGCTTTAACAGCTATCCGCCCAACGATGGGTCTGATGAATTGCGCGCAGCCATGGCGGGCTGGATCTCGTCCCGCTATGGCGTCACCATGGATCCGGCGACGCAGATCATGGCGCTGAACGGCACTCGTGAAGGCTTGTATAATGCTGCCATGGCGCTTTGCCCTGAACAAAAGAACGGTAAAACACCCGCGATCCTGATCCCAAACCCGTTTTATCAGGTCTATATGGTGGCCAGCCTGTCGGTTGCCGCAGAACCGGTGTTCCTGTCGGCTACGGCAGCGACAGGCCATCTGCCAGACTATGAAAGCCTGCCGGTTGAGCTGCTGGAGCGCACGGCGATTGCCTATATTTGCTCGCCTGCCAATCCGCAGGGGGCGGTAGCAGATCGCAGCTATTGGCAGCGGCTGATTGCCATGGCTGAAAAGCACGATTTCTGCATCTTTGCCGATGAATGCTACAGCGAGATCTATCGCGACGCGGCCCCCATTGGCGCCCTCACTGTGGCGCAGGAGATGGGCGCGGACCCAGACCGGGTGGTGCTGTTCAATTCGCTCTCCAAGCGCTCAAACCTGCCGGGGTTGCGGTCAGGGCTGATTGCCAGCGGTGCGGAAAATATCAAACGGATCAAGCAGTTGCGGGCCTATTCCGGGGCGCCCTTGCCGGGGCCGTTGCAGGCCGCTGCAGCAGCGGTCTGGGCGGATGAGGCTCATGTGGTGGAAAACCGCGCGCTTTATGTTGAGAAATACAAAATCGCAGATGAGGTCTTTGCCGGGCTTGAGGGCTATGTGTCACCTGAGGCGGGCTTTTTCCTCTGGCTTCCGGTGCCCGATGGCGAAGACGCCGCGCTGAAGCTCTGGCAGGAGACTGGCGTGCGAGTCTTGCCTGGTGCCTATTTGGCCCAGGGCAGCGGTGAGGGGAATCCTGGTGCTGGCTATATCCGGGTGGCCTTGGTGGCCGCGCCCGAGGTGACACGAGAGGCGCTGACCAAGCTGCGGCGGTGTCTTTACGACGATTGAATGACTGCGATGGCTCCTCAGGCAAGAGGGGGCATGGCCAATACATAAGAACGACCGGTGATCCGATCCTGTGGTACAATCAGGGCACATCGGCAACAATGAACCGAGGTAGGCATGGCATTTCAAACCCGCAGCAGGGACCCCCTGCTTGACAGTTCGATGCAGGCGGCGATCGAAAAGCGTGGCAAGGAGCTGATTGGGATCTTTCTGATCGGGCTTGGCGTTTTCGTGGCGGCTATGGTTGGTTCCTACACGCCGGATGACCCCAATTGGATGGTCTCTACCGATGCGCCAGTGCAGAATTGGCTGGGGCGCCCTGGGGCTTCGATTGCGGCGCCATTGTTCATGATTGTGGGCTGGGCGGCCTGGAGCTTGGCGCTGACGCCACTGGCCTGGGGCCTGCGGTTCCTGCTTCACAGTGGCGAAGACCGGGTGCTTGGCCGGATGATCTTTGCACCGGTTCTTTTGGCTGTGGCCTCTATCTATGCGGCGACCTTGGTGCCGGGTGCCGACTGGAAGGCGACTCATAGCTTTGGGTTGGGTGGATTGTTCGGCGATACCGTCATGGGGGCTTTGCTCACACTCTTGCCAGTTAGCTCGCATTTTGCCGTCAAACTGATGTCGTTGTTGATGGCCTTTGGTATGCTGGCGCTTGGGGCCTTTGTGGCCGGGTTCAGCCGCAGCGAAATGACTCGCGCAGGGCGGTATCTGACGCTGGGTTTTGTGATTATTTATGGTGGCATTGCCAGTCTGCTGGGGCGTGGTGCCACCAGCGGCTTTAAGGCCGCCATGACCCTGCGTGATCAGCGCCGTGCCGCCAAATTACAGGCCGAAGAGGACGCCTGGATTGCAGAAGACGATGACGCGCAGATGTTTGAAAGCTACCCGCAGGGTGGCGCTGATACAGATGCTGCTGAAGAGGACTATGCTGAGGACAGGCCTGAAAAGGTTGGGCTGTTTGCTCGTGTGCCAGGCCTGATGCGTCGCTCTGATCCTGAAGAGATCCCAGAGCAAATGCCGGAACCAGAGCTGGTGGAAACGGCGCAATCTGGTGAATCCCTGCTGTCAGGGGATGCGCGGATTTCGGAAAAGATTGCCAGCGCGGTTCGCATCCGCCGTGCCGCCAGCCAGGCGCCGGACCATGACCCGGATCTTCCCTTGACCAAGGGGCGCGGTAAACGGGCGGAGCCTTTGCTGTTTAATCCCAACGTAGCCCAAGGTGATTTGCCACCTGAGCCACCGTTGACTGCAACGCAGAGCATTCCTGCCGCGCCTGCAGTGGCTGCATTTGTACCCTCTGCCCCAGAGTTACAGCAGGTTCAGGATTATGAGGCCGCCTCAATGGAAGCAGAGCCCTTCCAAGAGAGAGCGGCTCCTGAACCCCCAGCAATGAATTTGTCCTCAGAGCTGGCTCCGGATCGGGTTGCCTCAGAAGATTTGCCTGCAGGTCGCGTAATCAACCGCGAGTTTGGCGCAGCTCCAAAGGCGGCTGCCGCTCAGACAGCAGCGGATCCGGTTGAATATGAATTGCCCGTCGCCACGCCGCGTAAGGCGGTTGTGGAACAGCCCCAGCGCAAGCCGGTTCAGCCCTCGACACGGGCCAAGGCCGAAGCCCAGCCTGCGCTGGCCTTTGAGGATAATGCCGCCGATTTTGAACTGCCGCCGCTCTCACTGCTTGGCCATCCTAACGGGGTCGAACGCCACCATCTGAGCGACGAAGCTTTGGAAGAAAATGCGCGCATGCTGGAAGTGGTGCTGGATGATTATGGCGTGAAGGGCGAGATCGTCTCGGTGCGTCCCGGCCCTGTTGTCACCATGTATGAGCTGGAGCCAGCGCCAGGTCTCAAGGCCAGCCGGGTGATTGGCCTGTCAGATGATATCGCGCGCTCGATGTCAGCCTTGTCAGCGCGGGTTTCTACCGTGCCGGGCCGGACTGTAATTGGCATTGAACTGCCCAATGAAAAACGCGAGATGGTGAATTTCCGCGAGATCCTGTCGTCGCGCGACTATGGTGATGGCATCCAAAGCCTGCCTTTGGCGCTTGGTAAGGATATCGGTGGGGCCTCCATGGTGGCTGATCTGGCCAAGATGCCGCATTTGCTGATTGCCGGGACCACGGGCTCAGGTAAATCGGTTGCGATCAATACCATGATCCTGTCGCTGCTGTACAAGCTATCGCCAGAGGAATGCCGCCTGATCATGATCGACCCCAAGATGTTGGAGCTTTCCGTCTATGACGGTATCCCGCATCTGTTGTCGCCGGTTGTGACCGATCCCAAAAAGGCGGTTGTAGCCCTGAAGTGGGTGGTGGGCGAAATGGAAGACCGCTACCGCAAGATGTCCAAGATGGGCGTGCGCAACATCGCAGGCTACAATGGCCGGGTGAAAGAAGCCCTGGCCAAGGGTGAGATGTTCAGCCGCACGGTGCAGACCGGATTTGATGATGACACCGGCGAGCCAGTGTTCGAGACGGATGAATTCGCCCCCGAGGCGCTGCCCTATATCGTTGTTATCGTCGATGAGATGGCCGATCTGATGATGGTGGCGGGCAAGGAGATCGAGGCCTGCATCCAGCGTCTGGCGCAGATGGCACGGGCCTCTGGCATTCACCTGATCATGGCGACACAGCGCCCCTCGGTGGATGTGATCACCGGCACCATCAAGGCCAACTTCCCCACCCGGATTTCTTTCCAGGTGACCTCCAAGATCGACAGCCGGACTATTCTTGGCGAAATGGGGGCAGAACAGCTCCTTGGCATGGGCGATATGCTGTACATGGCAGGCGGTGCCAAGATCACCCGCTGCCATGGGCCATTCGTGTCGGATGAAGAGGTCGAAGAGGTGGTGAACCACCTGAAACAGTTTGGTCCGCCCAGCTATATGAACGGCGTGGTGGATGGCCCGGATGACGAAAAGGCCGATAATATCGACGCGGTTTTGGGGCTGAATACGGGGGGCAACACCACTGGAGAAGATGCGCTCTATGATTCTGCGGTGCAGATCGTCATCAAAGATCGCAAATGCTCCACCTCTTATATCCAGCGCAAGCTGGCCATCGGTTACAATAAGGCTGCGCGCCTGGTCGAACAGATGGAAGACGAAGGCCTTGTCTCGCCCGCAAACCACGTGGGCAAACGTGAAATCCTGGTACCAGAGCAATAAATCGCGCATGACACTGCGGGGCCGGGTCAGAAATGATCCGGCCTCTTTTCATTTGAATGGCAAGGCTTATCTAGATCTCATGAAACAAATTTTGCATGCTATCGCGCTGAGCTGTTGCGCCCTTGTCTTTTCCACTGCCGCCTGGGCCGAAGGTAAGCTGAGCCTGAATGAGATCTCGGGCTATCTGAACGGGATGAAGACCGCGACGGCGAGCTTCACCCAGATCAATGACGATGGCACGCTAACCACCGGTACGCTTTACCTGCATCGTCCAGGCCGGATGCGGTTTGAATATGATGGTAATGGCGGTGGCACAGTAGTGGCCGGCGCCGGTGCGGTACGCATCCATGACCCAAAGTCCAACCAACCGCCCGAGACCTTCCCGCTGCGCCGCACGCCGCTGTCGATCATCTTGGCCAAGCGGGTCAATCTGGATCAGGCCAACATGGTGGTGGGTCACGGTTTTGACGGGACCTCAACCGTAGTGCAGGCGCAGGATCCTGAAAATCCCGATTACGGCAGCCTTGAGCTGATGTTCACGGGCGAGCCAGTTGAGCTGCGCAAATGGGTGGTCCATGACGGGGCAGGGGGCAAAACCACAGTGATCCTTGGCGCGCTGGAAACCGGTATGCGCCTGCCGTCGACGCTGTTTAGTTCGGGTGGCGGCAGCAGTTCACCCTAGCGGCCAGGGCCTGCGTTGCGGACTTTGCTGCCTTTGGACCATTTCAGAAAAACCACCGCGTCCGAACCGAAGGGTGGGAAGCAAAGCGCCCGCCCCGTGGGGGGGCGGTTCGGGCGCTGCCAAATCTTTGATTTGGCTCTCGGTAGCACACCCGTTATTTGGATCAGCTTGAATGGCAGCTGTGCGGACAAAGCTTCCTTTGGTTTCCGAAGGTCCAAGGTCTTCTTTGGAATGCAGGCACGAACTATTGTCTATGGTCTCCGACTACTCTAGCCAGTCTCCATGGAAGAATTTATTCAACGATTTGGGAGCGGTTTCACCCTTGCAGAATTTCCACACGGAATGTTCTACAAGGTCGACATCGGGCTCCGATTTGAACTCGGCGGCGAGGGAAATTCTACATCCCGACCTCTAAAGCGCTTCACACAAGCATTCTCACGAGCTGATACAGTTTCCTCATGCGTGTTTAAAAAATCATCGTCGCTTTGGCTGCTGTCATCAACGTATGGAACTGAACGTCCAGCAAAGAAAAGACTAAAACCTTACAAGATCTGTGGCCTTACTAAGTCATCATTTGAATACCTTGGTGCCACTCCACAGCAGGATAGTAATCACATCGATGCGTTTGGTTCGGACATTTATCGCCATTGGGATGTCGCTAAACTTGTTGATAAGGAACAACTTCGCGAAGTTCTTTGGCTAGCTCTGGGCTCAGAAATCGGCATCAAACCAACAGTACATGCTGACATTTACATCGTTGATTTTGACAACAGCATCGCGCTCCATCCCTATGATGACCGAGGAATGGACGTTGTCTCGATGGACAAGGAAAACTTGGCTCACCTGTATGACAAACATAAGTCATGGCTTCTTGAGTATGACGCCCCAAAGATGAAAGCCACATTTGAGGGTTGAAATCGTCAAAGCTGACCTTCGTGCGTGGTACAGCACTCGTTACAATGGGCTCGAAGCTGCCGTTCTCTACGGTGTGGAAAACGACAGCTGTGTTGGTATTTTCTGATCAGCGGGCGCGGCGGCAGGTGGC
>CAJXIL010000072.1 GCA_913054455.1 uncultured Roseobacter sp. | reverse complement strand
TTGGCCGCGTTGTGGTGGTCATGGATCACACCAACAAGCACGGCGACAGCAAGGTTCTGAAGGAATGCACTCTGCCACTGACGGGTCAAAAGGTCGTTGATCGTATCATCACCAATCTTGGCGTGCTGGATGTGGTTGAAGGTGGTTTGAAGATCGTGGAATGCGCTGATGGCGTCTCTGAAGACGAGCTGCGCGCCTCCACATTGGCGACCATCGTCGACTAGACCTGCAAGACCTAGCCTATGGGCCGGGATTGCCTAGAAAAGTTACGGTTATGGCTCATCTCTGCCGAGGTGAGCCATTTTCATGTTTCACGATGGTGCCTGGGTTTTGGCCCAATGAACATGACGTTCACGTAAGGTAAGCTTTACTCCCGCTTTAGCTGAAAACGCCCTGCAAAATCCACTATTCATGCGCTTTTTTGACGGCATAAAGCCGCTGTCAACACAATGCCGGCACAAATAGCTTGCCAAGCGGCGCAGGTAGTTTATCCGAAGGCACATATTCAAAAACACGGCAGGCGCATGACAAATTCCAATGACCTTCCCAAACCGCAGCCAACTGAGCGGTCTTCGCGCGATTGGGTGAAAATTCTGGCGAAATACCGCGAGCCCAATGAGCTGCGCAGCGGCTTTGAACTGGGGGTCAGCGCTATTCCGTTCTTTTTGCTCTGGGCGCTGGCCTGGTGGGCCCTCTCCTACAGTTACTGGCTGGCCTTTGCGATCTCAGTGGTGAATGCAGCCTTTCTGCTACGCCTGTTCACAATCCAGCACGATTGCGGCCACGGTGCCTTTTTCAAGAACCGCCAGGTGAGCGACTGGGTTGGCCGGATCTTAGGCGTTTTGACTCTGACCCCCTATGACGTTTGGCGCCGGACCCATTCTGAACACCACAGCGCGGCAGGAAATCTCGACAAGCGTGGCATGGGGGACGTTCACACCCTGACCGTGGCCGAATATAAGGCTCTGTCCCCCTTTGGCAAACTCCACTACCGGGTCTATCGCAGCCCCTTCACGCTGTTTGGCCTGGGGCCAAGCTATCTGTTCCTGCTACAGAACCGTATTCCGCTGGGTCTGATGAACAGCCTGCGGTACTGGACCAGTGCCATGGGCACCAATCTGGCTATTCTCGCAGCTCTGGGGGCGATCTGGTACTTTGGCGGCCTGCTGCCCCTGGTGCTGATCTTCCTGCCCTCGACGATTCTCGCGGCCACCGCAGGGGTCTGGCTGTTCTACGTACAGCACCAGTTTGAAACCACTCATTGGGAAAACGCTGACGATTGGCAGCTGCATGATGCGGCCCTGAATGGCAGCTCCTACTATGTGCTGCCATCGGTGCTACAGTGGTTCACTGCCAATATCGGCATTCATCAGGTTCATCATCTGTACAGCCGCATCCCATTCTACCGCCTGACAGAGGTGATCCGGGATCATTCGGAACTGGCCATGAAAAACCGGCTTACCATTCGTGAGAGCTTTGCCTGTGCAAGACTGCATCTGTGGGATGAAAACAGCAAACGGCTGCTGTCATTCTCCCAGGCCCGTGCTCTTTACGGCTAAACTGATCGAAAAACCTACCGGGACCAGTCTGTGGTCCCGGCATCCACATCTGCCACAACTCTGATACCAGATCAGTGCGCAGTCCCTTCCCCCCCTACAGGTCACTGAACATCTGCCACGAACCTCTGGTTTCGGAGCGGACGGCTATTTCAACTGACGAAAGACGCAACCATCGCTGATCAGCTGCGGCGGGGTCACACAAAGCGCACGTGCGACCTGATAGGCGGCCAGCACCTTAGGCACGTAGTCTCGTGTCTCAGCAAAGGGGGGCACACCCTGATGGGCCCGCACCGCCCCTTCGCCTGCGTTATATCCGGCCAATGCCAAAACCGCGTCACCAGAAAACTCTTCGAGCAACCAGTCCAGGTATTTGATACCTCCCTGGATGTTTTGGTCCGCCACCAGCGCATCAGTGACGCCAAACCGGGCTGCCGTGTCCGGCATCAACTGCATCAATCCAGTTGCCCCAGCGCTGCTCACCACCTCTACCTTGCCGGCGGATTCCACCGCAATCACTGCCAACACCAGGGCAGGCGAGACCTGACTATCGGCAGAGGAGATCAGGATCGGCGTGGCTTGTTCCTGAATTATTTGCTGCATCAGTTGGAGGCCGGGGGCAGAGACGGGTGTTGGCGCGGTCTTTAGCGCCGTCAGCGCCTGCTCCAGCCGACTGTAGGCAGTGCCGGCCTCTATCTCTGTTGGAACCCGTTGCCAGAACCACGCGTAGCGGCCTATCTCCCCGCTTGCAACGCCGCCCCCCAGATCAGGCCTGGCCGCACTGTCGGCCGCCGCGGGGGGAGAAAGCGGAGGTTCTTGAATTTGTATCGTGATCTTTGGCGGGGTTCCGGGCTTGGGGGCCGCGACTCGTCTCGCCTCAAATTTAGGAAAGGCCTTTGGTACCGGTTTGGTCCCGGTCTCAGCGCCCTGCTGGGCAAGAGTCTCTCTGCCCTCAAAGGCCAAAAGAAGAGAGGCAAAAATTAATGCCAGCCCCAAAGAAGATCTCATGGTCATTTTACAGCTCAATACATGGGTCTTTTTCGCGACAGACTCGCCGATCCAGGTGCAAAAAGCCAGTTCTAGCGGCCCAAATCTGGCGATTTCGCCTTATTTGGCCCCCTTCGCCCCAGTGAAGCCCCGATGATTGACAAAAAGTAAATTATTAATTTGTTCAATTACAGTCACTTAGACACATCCTTGCCAGAAAGTTAAAATTGGGCAGCGATTTTCAGAATCCGGCCCAATTCCTGCCACGCTCACCCGGCTATATGTACTCATCCAAGCGACACAGGGTCGGTGAGAGAGAGAGACAGACCCTGAAACAACGTCGCCGGGTAACGTAAAAAACTTAGATATCCCTGGAGGGACAACACAATGATCAAATTCATCAAAAACTTCCGCAAAGACGACTCTGGCGCCGTGACCGTTGACTGGGTTGTTCTGACCGCTGCCGTTGCTGCCCTGGCTGGCGCTGCGTACACCGCCATCGACACTGCCACCGATACAGTGTCTACCAACACAGCTTCCTACATCACCAGCTCCGGTACCAACACTGTTAACACTGGCGTTGCTCCAACAAACTAAAGCGACGTTCTCTAAGCGCAACGCTTAGACATTCGTGAGTTTCGAGGCCGCGTCTTTTCACCAAGGACGCGGCCTTTTGACCAACACTTACCTTATGCGAGGTTGCCATGAAAAAACTTCAACTTTTCATTGCCAGCGATGATGGTGCAGTAACCATCGATTGGGTCTTCCTGACTTCGATCTGCGTCACCCTAGCATCTATCATCTATATGACACTGCCCACTGCGATCAGCACAGTCGCAGAAAACACACGCACCTATCTGGAAGGTTTGAGCTTCTTTTAAAAGGATGGCCGTCAAACATCTGCCGAAGGCAGAATTTCACCATTTTCGACACACCCGCTCTTGCACGATCGGCAAATGCCAAGGACCGGCGCAGAGCAAATCTGAAAGGCTTACCCCATGCGCGCAGTATTCGGATTGGTCCTGATTGTCGGGGTCGCCCTCGCAGGCGGCGCGGTGATGATGGCCAAAAACTACATTTCCACTTATCAGAACGCCCTTGCCCAAGAGCGCGCCAATCGCACTGAGGCAATCCCCACCACCGAAATTTTTGTGGCGACCCAGCAACTGAAATATGGCGAGCGCCTGACCAAAGAATTGGTGCGCAAGGTGCACTGGCCTAGCGAGTCGGTGCCCGAAGGCGCCTTTACGTCGCTTGAGGCACTATTCCCGCCCGCCAATCCCGGTGATCTGCGGGTTGTACTGCGAGCCATGGAAAAAAATGAAGCGCTATTGACGGTTAAGTTGACCAATCCTGGCCAGGAGGCGGGGATCACCTCGCGGCTGAAACCCGGCATGCGCGCCTTTGCTATCAAGGTTGACGTTCACTCCGGCGTCTCTGGTTTCTTGCGTCCTGGCGATAACGTTGACGTCTACTGGACGGGTACCGTGCGCGGGGAAGGCGTGCGGGGACAACAGGAGATTACCCGGCTTATTGATACCAGCATCGAATTGATCGCTGTCGACCAGAGCGCCAACGGTGATGTGAACGGCGCCCGCATTGCCCGCACCGTGACCGTAGCAGTCCGCCCGGAGCAAGTGGCCTCCCTGGCGCAAGCGCAGTCGACCGGCAGGCTTTCCCTGTCACTGGTGGGCGCCGGAGACGATACCGTTGCATCGGTTATCGAAGTGAATCAGCGCAGCCTGTTAGGCCTTGGTGAACAGCAGGCACCCGCGCAGGTCGAGCAAAAACGGGTCTGCACCATTCGCACCCGTCGTGGCGCCGAGGTAGTCGAAATTCCGATCCCCTGCACCAACTAAACCGGCACGCCGTAGTCTCGGTTTACTCTGAGCAAATGCTGTAAGAACCTTCGTGTTCTCAACAAATTACCCCCGATGCCGGACAGCCCTCTCGGGGCAGTCCGGCTGCTTCTGTTGCTGCGACCCCACAGGGGAAAGACTGCAACTGCCCCGCAGAAGCCTTTGATTCTTGCAATAATTCGCAAATTGCCGCACAGTAGTGCAAAACAACGGGCAAAAAGACCCGAAAATGAGGCGTGATCGGAAAGGCAGGTCACATGAAAATTCGTAGATTTATGGCGGCAGCTCTCACGGGGCTCTCGCTCCTCAGTATTGCTGTGCCAGAGATGTCTTTGGCAAATGGTTTGCGCGTGGTCAAACGCGGCACCTCTGTCACCCTGGACGTGCCGATGAACCGGGCGGTGGTTGTCGAAAGCGATGACCCCTTCGCAGAGCTGAGCATTGCCAACCCCAATATCGCCGATATTTCCTCTCTTTCTGATCGCACCATCTACGTGCTGGGCAAATCTCCTGGCCTGACAACGCTGACCCTGTTGGATGCTTCGGGCAAGTTGATCACCAATGTAAATGTGCGGGTTGCCGCAGATGTCTCTGAATTCAAAGAGCGTCTGCGCCAGATCCTGCCGGGCGAGCAAATCGAAGTACGTACAGCAAACGACGGGATCGTTTTGTCTGGCAACGTGTCCAGCGCGGCACGTCTGCAACGCGCCCTAGACCTGGCAGAGCGCTATGCCCCCGAACGGGTAAGCAACCTAATGAGCGTCAGTGGCGTACAACAGGTGATGCTGAAAGTTCGCTTTGCCGAAATGCAGCGCTCGGTTTCCAAGGCCCTCCATTCCTCTGTTGCCCTTGGGAATGCGGGCGGAAGTACCTTAGGAGAAACCGGCCAATGGCTGCAGGGCTCCAACGGGCTTGGCAACGCGATTGAAGTGAAAGACGGCATTGCCGGCGCCCTGGCCTTTCAGTTTGGCGTGGGGTCGCTACAGGTTGGTCTGTTGCTAGAAGCCCTGGAACAAAAAGGCGTCGTGCGCACCCTGGCAGAGCCAAATCTATCGGCCCTCTCTGGGCAGGAGGCCAAGTTTTTGGCGGGTGGCGAGTACCCCATTCCAGTTTCCCAAGACAGCGGCACTGTAACCATTGAATTCAAGCCCTTTGGTATTGAGTTGAACTTTATTCCACGTGTTGTTGATGGAGACCTGATCAACCTTGAACTCAAGGCCGCAGTATCCGCAATTGATACCAGCAATTCAGTTCTCGCAAACGGCCTTTCGATTGCGGCGTTTTCGCGGCGCGAAACCTCGACCACTGTCGAGCTGCGCGATGGCGAGAGCTTTGCCGTTGCCGGCCTGGTTCAAGATGACTTTTTAGACAATACCTCGCAGGTTCCATGGATCGGTGACGTTCCTGTCTTGGGGGCGCTATTCCGCAGCGCCGACTACAAGCGCGAGCAGACAGAGCTAGTCATTATTGTCAGCGCCCATCTGGTGACCCCCACCCGCGGCGAGGCCCTGAGCCTGCCCACCGATCGTATCAAACCGCCCAGCGAGTCTGAGCTCTTTCTGCTTGGCCGTACGGTCCACTCTCAAAAAGGCCCAGCCAGCGAAGTTGCCAAGCAAGACTTCAATGGCTCTTACGGCTATGTGATGGACTAAAGCAAAGGATGACCAGGAAAATGATCAAAAGCATAGCGATCCTGGGGCTGGTCCTGAGCGCCACAGCCTGCAGCCATAACCAAGCCGGTGAGCCGCTGGGCAGCAACCTCATTGGCGCGGCCACCGCAAACAACGCAGCCGTGATGCGCGGCGAAGGCGAGTATGCGATCCAGCTGGCCGCCCGGTTTGCCGAAGAAGTCCCGACCACCATCAATTTTGCCTTTAACGATGCGCGTCTGGATGGCGAAGCCCGCGCTGTTCTGGACCGCCAGGCCGCTTGGATCAAACAGTTCCCAGAGGTCCGTTTCCGGGTCTATGGCCACACCGATGCAGTGGGCGGTAGCAGCTACAACAAACAGCTGGGGCTGCGCCGCGCGCGTTCGGCCGTCAACCACCTAGTGAGCCGCGGCATTGATCGTCGCCGTCTGGAGGCCATGGTCTCGCAGGGGGAGAGCCAGCCGTTGATTCTGACCCAAGAGCCCGAGCGCCGCAATCGCCGCACGGTCACCGAGGTCAGCGGCTTCCTGAAACGCCACCCAACGGTTCTGGATGGCAAATACGCGCAGATCGTCTATCGCGGTTATGTCGAAAGCGCGGTCCCAGCCACCACCTTGACGGTCCCGGAGTCATTGTCGGCCACCGGGGGCTAGGCCCACACCTCAGAGTGACTGAGTTCTTAGAGTTTTAAGAACTCTTAACATTTCCCAATAAATGGGGCTTTTTGGCCCCAATCTTGCCCAGATCTTCATCGACATTGATCCTCAGAGGCAGTCAGGCAACCCGTTTTTGCTTGGCCGCTTTTAAACCAAGAGGATAATGTCGATGAGCGGTGAAATGCCACAACCAGAAACAGCTGCCATTGTTGCCTGCACGATCAGCCGCGACGTGCAGAACTTCGACCTCCTGATTGAAGACATGGAAACCGCACTCGGTGAAGCCTGGGGGGATCTGGGGTTTGGCGAAGCCATGGCCTTTTTCGCCCAACCCGAAGCCGAGACGTTGGAATTTGTTGCCCTCGCAATGGATAGCGCGGATGAAGCAAACTTGGCGCAAATGGGTGAAATCATCACTCAGGCCAAGGCTCGCGATATCAAGGTGATCCTGATTGCCGAAGAGGTCAGCCCCGCTGCACTGCACACCCTGCTGCGTCAAGGTGCCGACGAGTTTATCCCCTACCCGCTGCCAGAACGCGAGCTACAAGCGGCCATCGACAGGCTGAGCACCCCAGAACCGGAACCCGTTGCACCAAGCAACCTGCATTCCTTGCAGGCCGATTCCCGCCGCGAAGGTGCGGTGATTGTCTGTCATGGCCTGGCCGGTGGTACTGGCTCGACCACACTGGCGGTGAACCTCGCTTGGGAACTGGCCCAGATGAGCACCCAAAAGACCCCTTCGGTCTGCTTACTGGATTTTGACATGCAGCAGGGGTCAGTTTCGACCTATCTCGATCTGCCCCGCCGCGAGGTGGTGATGGAGATGTTGAGCGAAACCGAAGAGATGGACGCCGAGATCTTTGGCCAGGCCCTGCTAACCTTTGAGGACAAACTGCAAGTTCTGACCGCGCCGAGCGAGATGATCCCGCTGGATTTCATCTCGGTCGAGGACGTGGAACGGGTTGTCGAAATGGCGCGCAGCCATTTTGATTTTGTCATCATCGATATGCCCCACACCCTAGTCCAATGGTCCGAGACCATTTTGCAGATGGCCCATGTCTATTTCGCCCTGATCGAACTGGATATGCGCTCGGCTCAGAATTCTTTGCGCATGAAACGCGCTCTGCAATCCGAAGGCCTGCCCTTTGACAAGCTGCGCTTTGCTCTGAACCGAGCGCCAAAATTCACCGACCTCAGTGGCAAGAGCCGGGTGAAGAGGATGGCCGAAAGCCTCGGGATCTCGATTGATCTGCAACTACCAGATGGCGGCAAGCCAATCACCCAGAGCTGCGACCACGGTCTGCCGCTTGCGACATCGAATGCCAAGAACCCCCTTCGCAAAGAAATCGCCAAACTGGCGCGCTCTTTGCACGATCTGGGGGCCAACGAGGCCGAGGCAGCCGCCTAGTCTCTACCGTCCCATTTCATTGAGTAACCGGGGGGTCTCTCATGTTTTCCAAGTACAAGAAGTCATCATCCAAGCCCAAAGCCGCAGCTCCGGTCGTGGATGCCGCCGTTGCAGCCGCGCCCAGCCCACAGCCCAAAACCAGCCTGCGCCGCCCCATGGCGCGGCTGGCGGCGGAAGCCTCTGCTCATGACAAGGAACGCAAACGTCAGGAACGGCTGAGCGAGATTAAAGTACAGCTGCACCGCGATTTGCTGGAAAACCTCAACCTGGCCGCCCTGGAAACCGCCCCGGAAGCGGATTTGCGCGGCGAGATTTCAGCCATTGCCGCTGAAATCCTTGAAGAAAAGGGTATTGTGCTCAACCGCGAAGACCGCATGACGCTCAACAAAGAGCTCTATGATGAAGTCACCGGCCTGGGCCCGCTTGAAACGCTTCTGCAGGATGAGACTGTCAGCGATATTCTGGTCAACGGCCCGCACCAGATTTTCATCGAACGCAGCGGCAAGCTGCAGCTGAGCAACATCGCCTTCAAAGATGAAAAGCACCTGATGCGGATCATCGACAAGATCGTTTCAGCCGTGGGACGTCGTGTCGATGAAAGCAACCCCTATGTGGATGCGCGTCTGGCCGATGGTTCACGTTTTAACGCCATGGTGCCGCCAGTGGCAGTGGATGGCTCGCTGGTGTCGATCCGGAAATTCAAAAAGGACAAGCTGGGCATCGACGATCTGGTTGAATTTGGTGCCTTCACAGAAGAAATGGCCGCCTATCTCCAGGCCGCAGTGTCCACCCGGCTCAACGTGATCGTATCGGGCGGGACCGGCTCTGGCAAAACCACCACACTTAACGCGCTGTCCTCGTTTATTGATAACTCTGAACGCATCCTGACAATCGAAGATACCGCGGAACTTCAGCTACAACAGACCCATGTGGGCCGGATGGAAAGCCGCCCGCCCAACGTTGAAGGCAAGGGCGAAGTCTCGCCACGTGACTGTCTCAAAAACGCCCTGCGGATGCGCCCTGACCGGATCATCGTCGGCGAGACCCGCGGCGAGGAGGTCATCGACATGTTGCAGGCGATGAACACCGGCCACGATGGCTCGATGACGACAATCCACGCCAACTCGGCGCGCGACGGGATTTCGCGTCTGGAGAACATGATCGCCATGGCCGGCATGGAGATGCCGACAAAGGCGGTGCGCAGCCAGATCTCTTCGGCGGTCAATGTCATTGTGCAGGCCTCACGCTTGCAGGATGGTTCGCGCAGGATGACCTCGATCACCGAAATCACCGGCATGGAAGGCGATGTGATTTCAATGCAGGAGCTGTTCCGCTTTCAGCGTGTCGGCCTGACACCGGACAACAAGATCATCGGGCATTTCACCGCCAGCGGCGTGCGCAGCCACTATTCGGAGCGTTTCCGTCTTTGGGGCTATGATTTGCCCTCGTCTATCTATGAACCCAGCAAAGTAGAGGTCTAAAGATGCAACTGAGCGCAGAGCCCGTCATCTATATTCTGATCTTTGTTGGCGTCGTGGTGCTGGTCGAAGGCATCTACCTGGTCGCCTTTGGAAAATCCATCCGATCGAACAACCAGGTCAATCGGCGCCTGGAAATGATGGAAAAGGGCAGCAGCCGCGAGCAAGTGCTTGAACAGCTGCGGAAAGAGCTGGGCCAGCATGGCAAATCCAAAACCATCCCGCTCTATTCCATATTAGCAGAAAGGGCGCAAAAAGCCGCCATTGCCTTTAGTCCCCAACAGCTAATGATGATCATGGCCGGCCTCGCCACCCTGGCCTTTTTTGGCTTGAGCATTGGGACCAGCACCCCCCTGCCCCTGCGGGTTCTTGCCTCCATTGTGATTGGTGTCGGCGGCGTGTTCTTCTGGGTAAACCGGAAGGCCGGTAAACGCATGGCCTTGATCGAAGAACAGCTGCCGGATGCGGTCGAACTGATGGTGCGAAGCCTGCGGGTTGGTCATCCGTTTAATTCAACCGTGCAGATCGTCGCCCATGAAATCGAGGACCCCCTGGCCACCGAGTTTGGCATTATCGCTGATGAAAGCGCCTATGGTCGCGATATCGGTGAGGCCCTCAAAGAAATGGCCGAACGACTGGATATTCAGGATTTGCGCTTTCTTTCAGTAGCCGTGACCATCCAGCAGCAGTCAGGCGGTAACCTCGCCGAGGTGCTGGCCGGTCTGGCCAAAGTGATCCGGGCACGATTCCGGCTGTTTCGCCGGGTCAAGGCCATCACCGCCGAAGCACAGTGGTCGGGCAAGTTCCTGTCCGCTTTCCCGCTACTCGCACTCATGGGAACTCTGCTCAAGGATCCGAACTACTATGACGGCGTGCTGGATCACCCCTACTTCATCCCTGCTTGTTTCATTGTGGGCATCATGTTGACGGTGAACCTGTTTGTGATGCGCGTTCTAACCAATATCAAGGTTTGAGGATGAGACTATGAGCCTCTTTACCACTATCGAAACCACCCTAACGGATCAGTTTGGCGCCTTTGGCCCGCTGCTGGTTCTGGGTTTTCTGGGCCTCCTGATGGTGGTTATTGCTGCGCTCCTGCTGCTGAACCAACCCGAAGATCCCCTGAAAAAGCTGCAACGTGCCCAGGCGCCGGAAACACGGGGCAAGCCGCAGAAGGAACGCCTGCGCCAGAACAACCGCAACGAACAGCTGCAGAAATTCGCTAGCTTTCTTGAGCCCCAAAACGCCGAAGAACTCTCGGCCATGGAGCTGAAGCTCCGTCAGGCGGGGTATAATTCAAAGGATGCGGTACGAATCTTTCACTTTGCCCAGATGTCTCTTGGCCTCGCCGGCCTCGCCTTGGGATTGTTCTATGTCTATGTTCTGAACGCTGGTTTTGAATTCGACACCCAGGCTTTGATGATCCGTATCATCGGACCCGGTGGCGCAGGCTATATGCTCCCCAAGTACTGGGTGACACGCCGCATCGCGGAGCGCAAAGAACAGATCGAAGCAGGGTTTCCAGACTCACTGGATATGATGCTGGTCTGCGTCGAGGCCGGGCAATCCCTGGATCAGTCCATCGTTCGCGTGGCCTCCGAACTCCAGGCCTCTTACCCACAATTGGCCTATGAGTTCGACATTGTCGCCCATGAAATGAAGGCAGGTAAGGACAAGGAAAAAGTGCTGCGCGACATGGGCACGCGCTGCGGCGTGCAAGATATCTCCTCCTTTGTCACCGTGATGATCCAATCCGCCGCCTTTGGGACCTCGATCGCCGAAGCCCTGCGGGTCTATGCCGCTGAAATGCGGGACAAACGGGTGATGCGGGCAGAAGAGGCCGCAAATAAGTTGCCAGTGAAGATGACCCTTGCCACAATGATGCTCACGGTTCCGCCGCTGCTGATCATTCTGGTCGGCCCCTCGATTAAGAACATCACAAACATGGGCAATATGGGCACGCACTAATGACTATTCTCGAACGGGCCGCGCCCGTTCGCCGATTTGGACCCCGAACCGCCGCCTTTGCTTTTGCATTGGTGGCGGTTGGCTGTTCTCCGGCGGGCCAATCGCACACCACGCCAGGCAGCTGGGCAGCACCTGGCATCGATCTGCGCCAAAAGGGAGAAGACCCGCTCATCGTTGGTCACCGCTTGATGGCCGCGCAGGAGTATGAGCTGGCACTGGATGCCTTTACCCGCGCCACGCTGGAGCATGGGTTGACCCCTGAAATTCTGTCCAGCCTGGGCTCCGCCAATCTGGGGCTGGGACGCTTGGGCCAGGCAGAGGAGCTATTGCGACGGGCGATCAAACAGGCGCCGGATTGGGCTGAGCCCCACAACAACCTTGGCATCGTGTTGATGGAACGGGGCAAAACCGCAGAAGCGGTGCAAATCCTCAAGCGCGCCTATGCGCTCAACAATGGCGAAAGTGACGCAATCCGGGATAATTTGCGTCTGGCCCTCGAAAAATTTGAAAACACCCCTCATAGTGGCGGGCAAAGCACAGAAAACAACGCTTACAAGTTGGTGCAACAGGGCGGGGGTAGCTACGCGATTCGCAAATCCCCTGATCTCTAGAGGCAGAGCAGCAAAAGGACGCAAAAAAATGCGCCATGTATTTCTAGTATCTGCATGTCTGGCAGGCGCCCTGGCGCTGTCGGCCTGCGGCAAACAAGACGGCGAAGAAACCGTCGAACGCGCCTTTCAGGACGTGAATGTCATTGATGAAAGCAATCTCAATGACGTTATGATGACCGTGGCAGACCCAAACCAAGCCGTGAACTACTTCCGGGACAGCGCAAAAGGCAGCCCTGACAGGATCGACCTTCAGCGCGGCTTGGCGATCTCTTTGATCCGTGCCAAGCGTAACACCGAGGCCGTCGCGGCCTGGAAAAGGGTAACCGCTCTGCCGGATGTCACCCATGAGGACCGTCTCGGGCTGGCGGATTCCCTGATCCGCACCGGCGACTGGGACGGGGCCAAAGAGGCGCTGAACGCCATTCCACCCACCCATGAGAGTTACCAGCGCTACAGGCTGGAGGCCATGGTCGCGGATGCCAATCAGGATTGGAAACGCGCCGATAGTTTTTATGAAATCGCCGCTGGCCTGACCACAAAACCGGCCAAGATCATGAACAACTGGGGGTATTCCAAACTATCGCGTGGCGACTACCGCGAGGCAGAGCGCCTGTTTGGCGAAGCCATTCATCAGGATCAAAGCCTGTTCACCGCCAAGAACAATCTTGTTCTGGCCCGCGGTGCACAGCGCAATTACGATCTACCGGTGATCACCATGACCCAGACCGAACAGGCAAAATTGCTCCATACGCTGGCGCTCTCGGCGGTCAAGCAAGGGGATGTCAAAATTGGCGAAGGCCTGCTGCGTCAGGCAGTAGCCACCCATCCACAGCATTTTGAAGCCGCAGCCAAGGCCTTGAACGCATTGGAGAACGGCTGATCATGGCGGTTCTTGCCGGCTCGGCGGAGGTTGCCCGCTGGTTCATACCCTTGGTGCTGCCGCTGTGTTTTGCGGCAGCCTATACCGATCTGTCTAGAATGCGCATTCCCAACTGGATTACTGACTGCCTCGGCGCGGTTTATGTACTCTTTGGGCTGTTTATTATGCCAACCTGGGCGGACTACGGCTGGCAGTTGCTGCATCTGCCCATTGGCGTTGCCATCGGGTTTTTATTCTATTCAGCCGGTGTTATGGGCGCTGGCGATGCCAAATTTATCGGCGCAGCGGCACCGCTGGTGGTCCTGGCCGACCTGCCCGCCCTAATCATGATCTATACCGCCAACCTGCTAGCCGCCTTTGCGACGCACCGTCTGGCAAAGTTCACCCCTCTCAACCGCCTGGCACCAAACTGGCAGAGCTGGAGCGTCGGCAAGAAGTTCCCCATGGGCTTCAGCCTCGGCGGAACCCTTGCCATATACTTGATCCTGGTTGCCTTTTTCGGACAATAACCTGTTTCTGCCTAGCTGAGAGCCAGTCCGCAAGCGCTCCGTCGAAGACCTGCGCCCTCGTCTCGGTTGACTCAAAGCCAGCTGTTCACACTGGGTCTAAAACCCAACCTACTCAATCGGAAGGTAGCGCCCGACGTAGCCAAACAGGCCCCGCGACAACGGTGTGGTGTCCTAATTGACAAAATAGGGCTCGCGAGCTTCACGCGCGCAAGCCGTTTTCTGGTCCAGCCCCCGCTTGCGCTTGTGTCCAAACTTGTCGCACAGGCGTATTCCAATGTTGGAAAATTCGGTGTTCGAAATACTGCCCGCATGCCAACCGGAACAGGTGAATTCCAAGAGTGTATTCTGCGCGCAGCAACTAGCCGACGCTTCCAGCTGCTAGGTCCCAATCAAAATCCGTCGATCTTTTTCAAATCCGGTCTAATCCGTCTTATCCACCGTCAAATTGCTTTCTACCTGCCTCAGTCTTGCCGCAGTGGTGAATAGACTGTTGCGCAAGCCCCCTGCCGATTTGGCAGACACGGCGTTTCGCGATCAGATAAGCAGGCCACCAGATGAACATGCAAAATAGCCCCGTCACTGCCCCTCCCACCCCAAAGGGGCTGGCGCAGATGCAGCTGCCAATCGTGATGATGCGGGATATTCTGCTCAAGACGATCTTTCGCAAGAACGTCAATATTGTCAGTGAAGTCGCCGAGGCCGTCTGCCTGCCCATGCCGGTCACCCAAGAACTGATTGACATGGCCCGCGAACAGAAACTGCTGGAGGCTACCGGCACGCTCAACGCCAATAGCGGCAATGAGATGGGTTATCAGCTAACAGATGCAGGCAAGGCCCGCGCCCAGGATGCGCTGGCCCAATCCGAATACTTTGGCCCGATGCCAGTGCCGCTAGATGTCTACCGCGAACAGATCAAACGCCAGTCGATCCGCAATATCATGGTGACCCGCAACCAGCTGGTCAACGCGATGGGGCATCTGGTTTTGCCCGACAGCCTACTGGATCATCTGGGTCCAGCAGTCAGCGCCGGGCGATCAATCCTGATGTATGGCCCGCCCGGCAACGGTAAATCCTCGATCTCCAACGGCATTCGCGATGCTTTGGGCGATCATGTCTATGTGCCACGCGCCATCGAATATGCGGGCCAGGTGATCACCGTCTACGACCCCATCGTGCATACCCTAATCGAAGAGGCCCCCGAAGATCCAACGGCCATTCGCCGCCCCAAGCGCTTTGACAGCCGCTATGTAAAATGCGAGCGCCCCACGGTAATCACCGGCGGCGAGCTCTCGCTGGATATGCTGGATCTGGTCTACAATCCAACAGCGCGCACCTATCAGGCGCCTTTGCAATTGAAATCCACCGGCGGCATCTTCATCGTCGACGATTTGGGACGTCAGGCCGAGCCGCCGCAGTCTCTGGTCAACCGCTGGATCGTGCCGCTGGAAGAGAACAAGGATATCCTGGCGCTGCAATCGGGGGAAAAGTTCGAGGTGCCCTTTGACACCCTAGTGATCTTCTCAACCAACTTTCACCCCAATGAAATCTTTGACCAAGCGGCGCTGCGGCGGATCTTTTTCAAGATCAAGATCGACGGGCCCAACCAGGAAAACTTCCTCAAGATCTTTGCCATGGTCGCCCGCAAACGCGGCATGCCGCTGGACGAGTCCGCGCTGGTGCACCTGCTCAAGGTGAAATACCCAACCATCGACAACACCTATGCCAATTACCAGCCGATCTTCTTAATTGATCAGATGATTGCCATCTGCGAGTTCGAGGGCATCGCCTACCAGATGTCGCCGGAATTGATCGACCGCGCCTGGGCCAATATGTTTGTAAAAGACGAGAATATCGTCAAATAGCAGCCTCGGAGCGCTGAACAAGACTGCGCACAGGGGCTGCCGCCCGCCCCCTGCGCAGATGTGGCGCAGCGTCACGGCGCGCGACCCTGCCTTCCTGCGTTAGGCTTTGTCTCACAATAGCCCAGATAAGGACCCGCTTTTTGGAACAGCGTATTCGCGACAGTTTTGCTGGTCAGAGCATGATGGAAACCCTAGGGGCCCGTCTCAGCAGCATCAGCCCCGGCGAGGTGGTGATCACTGCGCCTATTCTAGACACAAGCCGCCAGCAGCAGGGCTTTGCCCATGCGGCTTTGACCTTCGCCATTGGCGACAGCGCGGCGGGCTATTCGGCCCTCACCCTGCTGCCTGCAGATCAGGAGGTGATGACGGCAGAGATCAAGGTGAACCTACTGGCACCAGGCGCCGGGGACTATTTGCGCGCGACAGGTCGCGTTATCAAGCCCGGCCGCCGCCTGGTGGTGGTCAGCGCCGAAGTCCACGCCGTCACTGGAGAGGACGAAAAACTGATCGCAGTCCTGCAGGGCACCATGATCCCTGTCTCGCTCTAAAGAACATCCCCGCTACAAAACACCTGCGGCCTGCGCCGCGGCCTTGTAACTGCGGCTGACAGGAACGGGCTCACCATCAGACATCTTGAGAATATCCCGACCCTTTTGCCGGATATGCCCCCGTACCTGAGCGCGGCTGACCCAATGGGAACGATGCACCCGCAGGCCGACCTCGGCCAGTTCACTGGCTGCGTCGCCCAGGCGCATTAACAGGGTTTCACTGCCCTGATCCGTGACCACCAAGAGATAGTGATCCTGCGCCTCCAGACGGATTAACGCGCCGCGCTTGTCGAGGGGCAAACGCCGTTGAAACAGAACCTCGGGGTTTGGTGGGGCTTGCGCTCCCGTCTCAGGCGGCTGGTCCTTGCTGTCTGGCGCTGCCTCTCTGAGAGGGGCGGCGGCTAGGTGGCGGCGCCCTAAGAACACGGCGGCTTCGATCATCAAGACCACACTGAGCGTCACGAGGGCCAAAAAGCCAAAATCCGCCCAGCCGCCCCACTGCGGAAAGATCATCAGGTTCATGCCATGCGCCAGGGCGGCCAAGGCCAGCCCATAGGGCAGCTGGCTGGCAAAGCGCAGGATTTGCGGCGCGCCCCGCAACAGATGCAACTGCAGCCTGGTCAGCCCGATCGATACGCCCACAATGACCGCCCAATAGGCAATGCGACCGCCCAAACCCAGCCCCTCAAAAGTGCCAAAGGGGCCAGTGGCCGCAGCAAAAACCGTTAGCAATGCCCAGAGCAAGAACAGCGAGACCGCCATCGGTTTTTCACGCTTCGTGAATGACATTACGTCCCAAGTCCTTGCATTTTACGAAGCCAGAACGTCTCTGGCGTAAATCACTTTGCTGATATTGCATCGAATTTGCCATGGCTTGAGAACAGATATCAACCACGGACCCGATATGACTTTCTCACCGCTAGTTAACGCGCCTTTGCCGATACAGCTACATGCCTTTGCTGCCCTGGCCCTGATCCCGCTGACCATCACAATTTTCTCGCTAAAGCGCGGAAACCGCCTGCACCGGATCCTAGGCTGGACCTGGGTTTTATTGATGACTTGCGTTGCGCTCACCAGTTTCTGGATCCAGGAGATCCGCCTGATTGGCGGCTTTAGTCCGATCCATTTGCTGTCAATCGGGACGCTGATCGCGCTGCTGGCGGCGGTCTTGGCCGCACGGCACCAGAGGATCCGCCAGCATCGCCGGGTGATGATTTGGATCACCTTTGCGGCCCTGATGGGTGCCGGTGCCTTTACCCTACTTCCTGGTCGGCTGATGCACGCCGTCCTTTTTAGTCTTTAACCAAGGAATAGCTTAATGGAATTTTTGACCAACTTTCTGGCTGGCATTTTTAACGGTGCCCCGCTCTGGATATGGCCACTATTGTTCTTGCTCATCGCGCTGGGGCTGCACTGTAGCCGCAGGCGTGAAATGTCCATTCTGCCCTATTTTCTGATGCCGCTGATTGCCCTGACCAATATGCCCACCCTGCTGGCGCAGCACTCTGCCGAGCTGGCCTTGATGTCCTGGGGATTTTCTTACCTTGCGGGCATCAGTGGTGGTTTCTGGGTCCAGGGGCGCTGGATCATCGCCCGCAGAGGTCTGCGCGCCGAGGTCGCCGGGGAGTGGCTGAGTCTCACGGTGATGATGCTGCTGTTTTGGGCCAATTTCGCCAATGGCGCCCTGGCAGCAGTGGCACCGGAACTGACAGCAGGAATGGCCTATCAGATCCTATTTCCGGGTCTTCTCGGCCTCGCCTCTGGCAGTTTTCTGGGACGGCCTTTGCGCATCACCACTTGGCCCAGTTCGACGCCATCTCTGGCCTAGGGCAAAAAAGGGCGCCCCCTCGGGAGCGCCCTTTGTGTAGAAGTTCAGTGGCTACCCATTCAGGCCGTGAGGCCTTCTGGCTCCGCCAGACCATTGGCGCGGCAGCAGGCGGTGACGGTATTGGCCAACAGGCAGGCAATGGTCATCGGACCGACACCACCGGGAACAGGGGTGATGGCACCCGCGCGCTCAGAGCAGCTGGCAAAATCCACGTCGCCCACCAGTTTCATCTTGCCTTCGCCCTTTTCCGGAGCAGGGATCCGGTTGATGCCAACGTCGATGACGGTAGCGCCTTCCTTGATCCAGTCCCCTGGCACCATTTCAGGACGGCCCACAGCGGCCACAACGATATCGGCGCGGCGCACCACTTCGGGCAGGTCTTTGGTGCGGCTATGGGCGATGGTGACAGTGCAGCTGTCACCCAGCAGCAATTGCGCCATGGGTTTTCCAACAATATTGGAGCGCCCGATGACAACGGCATCCATGCCGGACAGGCTGCCGTGGTAGTCGCGCAGCATCATCAGGCAGCCCAGCGGC
>CAJXIL010000071.1 GCA_913054455.1 uncultured Roseobacter sp. | reverse complement strand
TGATCTATTCGATCGTGGCCGAGCCCGAAGAAGGCAAGATCTACACCGGTAAAGTCGTCAAAATCGTCGACTTTGGTGCCTTCGTGAACTTCTTTGGCAAGCGCGACGGTCTGGTCCACGTCTCCCAGATCGAAAACCGCCGCCTGAACCACCCTTCGGATGTTCTGAAGGAAGGCCAGGAAGTGAAAGTAAAGCTCTTGGGCTTTGACGATCGCGGCAAGGTCCGTCTGTCGATGAAAATGATCGACCAGGAGACCGGCGAAGAAATGGCTCCTGAGAAAAAAGAAGACTAATATAGACTTCTGACTGTCAGAATGGCCCCGGAGCTCAGCTCTGGGGCCATTTTCGTTTCAGCACTTCCAGTGTCATTCTGTTCTGGTGGGGGCCTAGCACAAACAATCTGGCGAGGCCGCAACACCTGCGTCTGTCACCACGCCGTCCTCCTCCAGCAGCGGCAGGCAGGCGCAGTCCTTTGGCCAGTTGAACCAGAGAGCAACGCCTCCCGTGCACACCAGAATCGCCACCAATACGATGCTCCAACGCATAAAGAATTCGCCTCTGCTTTACTTCGTGTAGACAAGACTATCCCAGGGCTTGCGCCTCGTCCTATCAAAAATTCGCCCCTTCCCCCTGGACCCAAACAGAGAGCTTTTCCCACTTCGCTTTCTGCGGTAGATGCAGCCCATGCGTTCTTTCATAATTCATATGCACGACAGCACCGCGCGCCAGGCCAATGCTGAGCGTCTCTGTGACGATCTTCCATCTGGCACCCTGTTTGACGCAGTGAACGGACGCGACCTGGCGCAGATCGCAGGGGTCAAATACCATGGTGGCGATCTGCATTCCCCTAACTATCCCTTTGCCCTGCGCCCGGCTGAAATCGGGGTCTTTCAAAGCCATCGCAGGATCTGGCAAAAGATGGTGGATGAGGGCATCGATTTAGCCCTGATCACCGAGGATGATTTGCAAATCGATCCTGTGCTGTTTCCCAAAGCGCTGGAGTTGCTACAGCGTCATGCTACCACGGACCACTATATCCGCCTACCAGTGAAACAACGCGAGACCTCTGCCAAGGTGCTGGAAGACAAGGACGGCCTGCAACTGATCCTACCGCGTGTGATTGGCCTGCAATGTATCTGCCAGGTGGTGGGCCGCCGCGCGGCCGCCCGCCTGCTACAGGCAACCCAAGAGATTGATCGCCCGGTTGATACCTTTTTGCAAATGCACTGGATCACCCAGCAGCCCGTGCATGCCCTGTTGGGCACTGGAAACCAAGAGGTTGCAGCGCAGATTGGGGGCTCGACCATTCAGCAAAAGACGCCGAAGACGGGCAAGCTGACCCGGGAACTAAAACGCGCGTTTTACCGGGCGCAGATCGCTGCCCGACCGCAAAAAGGATGATCTCCCCCGCCATCTGGGAACCTCAATCTTGGTCAAAGGCTTCCCGCGACTGTTCAATTTTGCCCATCTTATCCGCTGACCAATCGATCAGGGCATGCAGCGGCCCCATAAACGACAGACCAAGATCAGTGAGGCTATAGGCAACCGAAGGCGGCTTCGTATCAAATACCTCGCGCGCAACTAGCCCATCCCTTTCTAGATCGCGAAGCGATTGCGTCAGCATCCGCTTTGAGATGTCCGGCAAAGATCGCCCAAGGGCGTTAAACCTTTGCGGCCCTGTCTCCAGTTCAAGAAGAATCAAAGACGTCCATTTCGCAGCGACATGATCCAGAACCTGGCGCACAGGGCAGTTGCTCGGGTCAAATCCCATTGCCTTCCAGTCTTCGACTCGTTTTTCCAACGCACTTCGCATTTTCTGTCCTTTCTAGTCTGCTCTGCCTTCTCTTGGTGGCACCCATAGGGGTTACCTATGCGTAACCTATGGTGGGGAAAGTGCCTCCTTTTCAGGATCGAACAAGGTCTCTAAACGAGACCTATATGCGATTCGAGACCAAAATCCAAACCAAAGGAAATCCCTATGACAAAATATCTCGTGACCGGAGCGACCGGCCAGTTGGGGCAACTTGTTCTGAGCGCCCTTTCTGAGAAGAATATTCCAACCTCTGACATAGCTGTGTTGGTACGCCGTGAGGTCGCTGCTGCTGAACTGAAGAGTAAGGGGTATGATGTGCGCATGGGTGACTATTCCGATACAGACAAACTGGTTTCTGCCTTTGCGGGAATTGAGCGTCTTCTGCTGATTTCTGGCTCGGAAGTGGGCCAACGCCTGCCGCAACATCTCAATGTAGTCACCAGCGCCAAAGCCGCCGGAGTGAAATTCATCGCATATACGTCTTTGCTAAAAGCGAGGAGCAGCAAAATTGGCCTTGCGCCTGAGCATGTAGGCACCGAAGAAGCCATAGCGGCCTCTGGTCTCGACTACACCTTCTTGCGCAATGGCTGGTACGCAGAAAACTATCTGATGGCTTTGCCACAAATTCTCGAACTCGGTCAGCATTTCGGCGCCGCCGGAGATGCTAAATTTGCCCCAGCCACCCGCGCTGATCTTGCCGACGCCGCTGCTGTGGTGCTCTCGAGTGAAGGTCACGAGGGAAAGACCTATGAATTAGCCGGGGACGATTCCTTTACCTACGCGGATTATGTCGGCACCATCGCGGAACTTTCTGGCAAAGAGATCACCTATGTCGATATGCCTGAAGCCGCTTTCAAGGATGCGCTCACAGGGGCCGGTCTGCCCGAGCCATTGGCAGCGCTGTTGTCAAATGCCGATGCGGTCTCAAAAGATGGCTGGTTGTTTGATGATAGCAAAACTCTTTCCGGTTTGATTGGTCATCCAACCACACCGATTAAGGATGTGCTCAAAGCCGCAATGGCGAGCTAGGCAATTTTCACAGGTCTAGGCTATAGCGTGATGGACGAAAGGTTGGCTCTGACAATCCGTTCAAAAAAACACGTTACACCTGATCTGGGCGGCTGTTCTGACAATCGGCCCATGTCGACAGAGCAGCCGTTTGCACTTGGCGCGGCATCAATAGTGCGGGACAACAAACCGACAAATGACCTCTGGCTGAAGCACAAAAAATGGGGCCGCTGGCCCCATTTTCCGGTCTTCTCTGATCTTCTGGCTTAGCTAGGCGCTTTGGTTTTGCGCAGGTAAGGGAAGATGGTCTCGTACTCGCCAAACTTGGCTGTGGCATCCTCATTCGACACGGTAGGCGGGATGATCACGTCTTCGCCAGGGACCCAGTTTGCCGGAGTGGCCACGCCATTGCCTGTCGCCATCTGCAACCCATCCAGTGCGCGCAGGATTTCAGCAAAGTTGCGGCCCACAGACATGGGATAGGTCATCGAAAGTTTGAGTTGCTTGTCAGGCCCAATGATAAAGACCGAACGCACAGTGGCGCTGTCAGCGGGGGTGCGACCGTCGGGCATATAGGCTTCGGCGGGCAGCATATCAAAGGCTTTGGACACGGCCAGGCCTTCATCAGCGATAATGGGGAAACCGGCGGCTGCGTTGCCATATTTCTCAATGTCGCCTTTCCACTTTTTATGGTCCTCAACACCATCAACGGAAACGCCGATCACCTTGGTGCCGCGCTTGGCCCATTCATCATTTAGTTGTGCAACTGCCGAAAACTCGGTGGTGCAGACGGGGGTGAAGTCCTTGGGGTGGGAAAACAGAATCGCCCAGCTGTCACCGATCCAGTCGTGAAAGCTGATCTCCCCCTGGTCAGTCTCAGCCGTAAAATTTGGAACTACATCATTAATACGCAAACCCATGACGGTCTCCTCTTATGTCTATTCCGGGCCACAAAACAGCCCGCTGCCAGTGATGCCGCAACGTTACAGCCCAAGGCTGGATTGGCCAGCCCAAAAGGCAAAACCTATGACTCAATACGCGCAGCTTTGCGAAACTTTGCCTGCGCCCATCTCCCCTTCAAACAATATGATCAAATTATTCCACATGACCGCTTGCCCCGCCGGAACCGCAATGACAAGGTGTCGGATGACTTCCGGCCAGCGCGCCGGATTCTGCGTCTGAATGGGAGACCGGACATGATTGAGAAACGCGACTTTTACATCAATGGTGCGTGGGTTGCCCCTGCGCAAGCGAATGATTTTGAGGTGATCGATCCCTCTACCGAAGAAGCCTGTGCAGTGATTTCGCTTGGCGATAAGGCAGATACTGATGCCGCCGTTGCCGCTGCCAAGGCTGCCCTGCCAGGCTGGATGGCCACCCCTGTGGCTGAACGCATCGCGCTGGTCGAAAAGCTGGTCGAGATCTACGGCAAGCGCAGCGAAGAGATGGCCCAGGCCATATCCATCGAAATGGGCGCGCCGATCGAAATGTCTCGCAGTCAGCAAGTGGGGGCCGGCAGCTACCACCTGCAAGACTTCATCCGTGCCGCCAAGGCCTATGAATTTGACGCGCCGCTGGGCGACCACGCGCCAAACGATCGCATCATCCACGAGGCGGTTGGCGTTGCCGCGCTGATCACCCCTTGGAACTGGCCGATGAACCAGGTGACGCTGAAGGTCGGCGCCGCTGCGGTTGCAGGCTGCACAATGGTGCTGAAACCCTCTGAGCAGAGCCCGCTCAACGCCATGCTCTTTGCCGAGATGATGGACGAGGCTGGTTTCCCCAAGGGTGTGTTCAACCTGGTGAACGGTGACGGTGTGGGCGTTGGCTCGCAGCTGACCGCGCATCCAGATGTGGATATGGTCTCCTTCACCGGATCCACCCGCGCTGGGACTGCGATCTCGAAATCCGCTGCCGAAACCCTCAAGAAGGTGCATCTGGAACTCGGCGGCAAGGGTGCCAACGTGATCTTTGACGATGCCGATGAGAAGGCCGTGAAGCGCGGCGTCATGCACATGATGAATAACACCGGCCAAAGCTGTAACGCGCCAAGCCGGATGTTGGTTCAGAAAGGGATCTATGATCAAGCGGTTGCCACTGCGGCCGAAGTTGCCTCCAAGATCACAGTGGGCCCCGCCTCCGAAGAGGGCCGCCACATCGGTCCGGTGGTGAATGAGCTGCAGTGGAACAAGATCCAGGATCTGATCCAGAAAGGCATTGATGAGGGCGCCAAGCTGGTGGCCGGTGGCACTGGTCGCCCCGATGGGCTGAACAAGGGCTTCTATGTCAAACCCACGGTTTTTGCGGATGCCAACAATCAGATGATCGTGGCCCGCGAAGAGATCTTTGGCCCAGTTCTGACGATGATCCCTTTCGAAACCGAAGAGGAAGCCATCGAGATCGCCAATGACACCCCCTATGGTCTGACCAACTACGTGCAGACCCAGGATAGCGCCCGCGCCAATCGTATGGCCCGTGTGCTGCGCTCTGGCATGGTGGAAATCAATGGCAAATCCCGCAGCGCCGGTTCGCCCTTTGGCGGCATGAAACAGTCCGGCAATGGCCGTGAAGGTGGCAGCTGGGGGATCGAAGATTTCCTCGAAGTCAAATCCATCGGCGGTTGGACACTAGAATAAGGACCGTCTCGGCAGAGACGGACAGTGTTGAAAGGTCGCCCCCCGGGCGGCCTTTCTTTTTGGCAATCCCTCGCGTGAGTTCACAGGTCGGATTTTTCAAAGCGAAGGTGGCTCTCCCGCGTCCTCCCCCTGCCCTGGCCAAAGCCAGAACAAGGGCGGACCTTGGGCAGGCTCTGTCAGGCCAGCCCCTCGACAATAAGCTGCGGCACCCCGTCAGAAGTCTTCTGGGCGGAGCAACCATCCCAGCCGATAACCCCTGTGACCCGCTGGCGCAGCGCGGAAAAGCTCTCGAAGCGCACCACGTCCACCGGCGTGTCAAAATGCAGCGTAATCTGGCGATGCTCACCATCTCCCCTCAGGGAAAGCCCGCGTATTTCACCTTTAAAGACCTGTCCCAAGTAACGCCCGCGCACCCGGTCCCCGACCTGTAGCTGCAACCGATTGGAGGCGCGCGCCTGCAGGGTGTTCCAATCCCGCGCACCATATTGCTGTGCAACCAGTTCCAAAGATTTGGAATGGCCAACCGCAACACCGCTACTGTGCAATTGTTGTCGCAGGCGCTTTGCCTGCAGCTTCAACGCATCCGTTGAAGGTACATTAGAAAAATCAGTCATCTGTTTCTCGTCCCAAAAAGGGCACGCAGGTCACGATGGGCACCGCATTGCCATCCAGCGCGCCAAGAGTTGAGCGATAGATGTCGTCTTGATCTTCTCGGGTTTCACCATGGCCCCGAATCAGAGCTGCGGCAGGCAGGATACCCAAACCTAGGGCTTCGCTTACGGCAGTTCTCTCTGCTCCGTCAAGTCTCACACAATCGCTTTCCCGATAGCTGGGTCGCAACAGGCACTGTCAGAGGTACCTCCGACATGGTCCAGAGGCCACAGATCACATGACCGCCAAAAATCTGGTGCTGGCACAGCCCCCTCGAACGACAAATTGACCCGCTCTTACAAGCGGATCAATCTAAGCATTGTCAAAGGCAAGGTTAGCGGTCCAGGCTCTGCCCTATGCGGCAGCGCTAATACCGGTCGTACCCACCTTGTGTTGGTCCAGCTCAAACCGTGCCATCAAAGCAGAGAGTTTGGTCGCATCAGCGTGCAACATATGACCAGCTGCCGTCGCCTGTTCCACCATAGCCGCGTTTTGTTGGGTCACATTGTCGAGCTGACTCACACCGGTGTTGATTTCACCCAGGCCAGTTGCTTGCTCTACCGCACCATTTGCGATGTCTGAAATCAATCTTGAAATCTCGTCCACGCGTCTGACAATCGTATCAATGGATTTCCCAGCATCGCCAACGAGGGTCACACCATGTTCCACCTGTTTTGAACTCTCTGTGATCAGTGTTTTGATCTCGGTCGCCGCATCGGCAGAGCGCTGCGCCAATCCACGTACCTCGGAAGCCACAACCGCAAAGCCTTTGCCAGCCTCCCCGGCACGCGCCGCCTCAACACCCGCGTTCAGGGCCAAAAGGTTGGTCTGGAAGGCAATATCGTCAATCACCCCGATGATCTGCGCAATCTGGTCAGAGGAGCTCTCGATTGTCGACATCGCGTCCACGGCTTTGGTCACAATATTGCCACTGCTTTCGGCTTCCTTGCGCGCTTCATCCATGGTGTTTTCAACATTGCGGGCACCATCTGCGGCAGATTTGACCGAAACCGTCATTTCTTCCAGAGCGGCGGCTGTCTCTTCCAGTGTAGCGGCCTGGCTTTCGGTCCGGTGGGACAGGTCATCCGAAGCCTGGCTGATCTCAGTTGCCCCGTTCTTAATGCTTTCACTGGCTCCGATCACCTGCTCCATGGTCTCTTTGAGCGATGTCACAGTTGCGTTGAAATTTGTGCGCAGCTGTTCGTATTCACTCGGGAAGCTCTCGTTGATGGTGCAATCCAACTGGCCACTGGCCATTTCGCCCAGATGTGAGCCTACGGTATCCACAACAAGCACAGCATCTCTCTGGCTCTTGGTCGCCTTGGCCTGCGCTTCTTCGGCCACAAGGGTCTGTGCACTTGCCGCTTCTTGCTGACGTTTGAGTTCAGCATCGGCAGCCAAGCTTTTGAGCAGGCTGAGCAGTAGAACCCCCGCTTCCAACAGAACTATGACAGCGTGCAAAACGGTGCGTTGCAGGTTCGCCATCAGATCACCGCCTGGGTAAACCATCTTTGGCAGCATAAAGCTAAAGGAAACGTGGTGCAGGGCCACCAAAACGGTAGCAAAAATCAATGCTCTGGGGTTTGCCAGGGTTGAGACAATGGCAAGAACGGCAAAGAACATCATATGCGTGTCCAACTGCCAGGCATGACCGCTCAGGGATGCTGTCAGAAGAATGCAGTGGGCCACAAAGCAGAAACTCAGCAGGTAGTCCCGTGTTGAGGGAGGAAGTGCCTTTGAAACATAGGCAAAAACACCCAATACAAGACTAAGGCAAGCAAAGACCCACCAGTTTGGGTTGCCGTTAAGGTAGAAGGCTGCAACAGCAGGCCCAGGCACCAAGAGCCAGCTGGTAATTTGCTGAATGCTGCGTTCATTCGTGAGTATTGAGCTGGCAGCTTCGGGCTTCGCGCCAGTAGGTTTCATATTGCGCATAGTTCTAACACTCTCTCTCCATCAACCACCAGCCAAGCACCATGTGCATAAAGCTGGGCAACGCTTTGCGACGTCTCCAGGGCAACCAAAACACCCAATGGAGCGCGCTCTGGTGCCACTTCCTGCACACCCGCCTTGTCTGCAATCCATGCGGCATCCCCCCAGGGAGATGCGATTACCAAGGCAACATCTCCAACTTGGGGGCGCTCCTGCATCAACAACGGCAAGACCGGCGAACACAGCACAACAACCATAGCGGTCACCATGAGTGCTACATCTGGGGCGGCAAATTTCATAAACGGAGCTTTGCAGCAAAAACCCTTACGAAATCTAAAGACTGATTAAACCGCTCTGACAAAAACCAGACAATCTTAGCGGATTGGAAACGGGGGGCGTTCAACCTGTCTCGTTGCGCCCTCTGGCTCTGGGAAAACTTGGTCACTTTGGTCGTGTGATATAGGCCTACACCCGTCGGGGTAGCGACAAAGAAAAAGATTATTTTTCAGCTTCCTGCAGGCTTCCTGCGACATTCTGAAAGCTGGGCTTTGACTCAAATGTTCGTGTTCACCCAGCGGCGCAGAGAGAGTGTTCCAGGGCCTGATCTCCAAAGCCACCTAGGCATCGCGCGGTCACGCCAATACCTAGACAATACTTCCGCCCAGCGTCTGCTCGACAGTGTTAGGAAATATGCCATCTTCGCTGCTATGGTCGCGTCAGGTCTTCAAGCCTGAGCTAAGCCAGACCGCGAACGAGGCCCTTGCCTGACCCGCAAAGCTTGCGAGAAATTAAGCAGTTGGGTACTGATTTGTCATGCAGATACTGGATTACTCCCACAATACCCTATTGGTCCTCGCCTCCCTTTTGGTCGCGACTATGGCCGGGTTCACTGGTTTCTCGCTCACCAAGGGTCTGTCAGAGCGCAGTTTCGCCCACAGGAAGATCCTCATCGCACTCGCGGCGGTTGCATTGGGGGGCGGTATCTGGTCCATGCATTTTGTTGCGATGCTGGGGCTGCAGCTGCCAATTCTGTTTTATTATGATGCCGCCATAACCCTAGCTTCGGCTCTGATCGCCATACTGGTGGTCGGCAGTGCCCTTCTGATCCTTCACTTTTGGAAACGCACCGCAGGAACGCTGGTTCTTGCGGGGGGGATTGTCGGGTTGGGCGTTCTGGCCATGCATTATCTGGGCATGTCCGCTATGGAGCTCTGTCAGGCGCTTTATACTCCAACCGGGGTTGCTTTGGCTGTGGTCTCCTCCTGTGTGCTCAATACCGCCGCCTTTGCCATCGCCTATGGACAGCGCACCCAACGCAACATCGTGGTCGGTACATTGTTCTTCGGCTTTGCCGTTTTCGCGGTGCATTTCATTGCCATCAGTGGTGCGGATTTTGTCGCAGTGGATGATTTGACCGAGGTTGGACCGTTAATTAGCAATGAGGTCATGGCAATTGCGGTTGTCCTTAGCAGTTTTGTTCTGTGCGGGGCTTTCCTGCTGACCGGGGTTACTTTTTTGGCACCACCCCAGTTGGCACCGACGCAGCCGGAGCCTGCACAACAGCCGTCTCCACTCCCTTCAACGGAGCCACAGCCCGCGCCCCAACCAACAGCGTTGCCTGCTGCTCCAATTGTTGCCCCCGATGAGCCCCATACAACCACCACACAAAGCCAAATCCCCTATGAGCTGGAAGGGCGAACCCTGTTTCTCGATCGCCAAGAGGTGGCCGCAATCCGGGCCGAGGGGCACTACACCCATATCTATACCAAAAAGGATAAGCTGTTTTGTGTCTGGTCCATCACTGAGGCGGAAAAACGGCTGGGCCCGACCCCCTTTATCAAAACTCACCGCAGCTATCTGGTGAACCCAGCTTTTGTCACCGGGTTTGAACGGCTCAAGGATAATGGCGTCTGCTATTTTGACATTGCAAAGCTCTCCAAGGTTCCAGTGAGCCGCTCACGATTGCGGGCTGTGCGCGAGATGTTGGGCGTTTAGCCACCACGCATTTCGTGCCATCTGTTTCGCATTTCGTGCGCAAACCCTCTCTTTTCAGTGAAAAACGGATGCGCCAAAACCACGGCGCGCCGCAGGCTTTCCTCAAGCAAGTAAATTGCACGTCAGGGAGGACAAGCAATGATACCAGCGGCGTTTGACTATTATCGCCCCAACAACATGGATGAGGTAATCGCCTTGTTGCAGGAACACGGCGATGATGCCCGTGTGATGGCAGGCGGGCACAGCCTGATTCCGATGATGAAACTTCGCATGGCCGAAGTGCCCCATCTGATCGACCTGCAGAGCATTGAAGGCCTCAACGCGATAGAGGTCAAAGACGGTCAAATCACCTTGGGCGCGATGGTTACCCAGCATGATCTGATCGACCATGATGGTATCGCTGCGGCGGCACCAATTCTGCGCGAAGCAGCCTTGCAGATTGCCGACCCACAGGTGCGCTACATGGGCACAATCGGTGGCAACGTTGCCAACGGTGACCCTGGCAATGACATGCCGGGTGTCATGCAATGCCTGGATGCGCAGATCAATCTGGTCGGCCCCGATGGCCCCCGAACCGTCGCCGCACGCGACTACTATGAAGCCGCCTACATGACCGATCGCGCCGATGACGAGGTGCTCGTCTCGGTGAGCTTGTCGGCGCCCACAGGTGGCTACGCCTATGAAAAGCAAAAGCGCAAAATTGGCGATTATGCCACGGCTGCAGCTGCGGTTCAGATCACCAACTCCGAGGGCAAGGTCGCCTCAGCCTCCATTGCAATGACCAACCTGAGCGACGTTCCGGTCTGGTCTGAGGAGGCAGGTGCAGCGCTGGTGGGCACCAGCTGTGACACCGATGCACTCGGCGCCGCCGTAGCGGCCATGCTGGGCGATATTGACCCATCCGAGGACAACCGCGGACCGGTTGCCTTCAAACGCCACGTGGCTGGCGTGATCCTGAAACGCGCTGTGACACGCGCCTGGGACCGGGCATAGGGGAGCGAGAGACATGACAGACAAGATGCATATCAAACTGAAGGTGAACGGCGAGGACAAGGAGTTCCTGGCCGAACCACGTGAGCTGCTGATCTACGCCCTGCGCGAAAAGCTGAACATTACCGGCCCACATGTGGGCTGTGAGACCTCTCATTGTGGTGCCTGCACCGTGACCCTCGACGGTAAATCGGTGAAATCCTGCACCATGTTTGTGGCCCAGGCCAATGGCGCTGAGATCACCACGATTGAAGGCATTGGTGAACCAGACGCGCTGCATGTGCTGCAGGAGAGTTTTCGCGAGCACCACGGGTTGCAGTGCGGTTTCTGCACCCCCGGCATGATCACCCGCGCCACCAAGCTTTTGGAAGAAAACCCCAATCCCACCGAGGAAGAGGTTCGATTTGGCATGGCTGGCAATATTTGCCGCTGCACCGGGTATCAGAACATCGTGAAGTCCATCCTCTCGGCCGCAAGCGAGATCAACGCTGCCAAGGAGGCCGCGCAATGAACGATATGACTCCAGACCGCGAAGAACGCTCTGCCAACCTCAAGGGCATGGGCTGCTCACGCAAACGCGTCGAGGATGCCCGTTTCACTCAGGGCAAGGGCAACTATGTCGATGACATCAAACTGCCCGACATGCTGCACGGCGATTTTGTCCGCTCCCCCTATGCCCATGCACGGGTTGTGTCGGTCAACAAAGAGGCTGCTCTGGCGCTGCCCGGTGTTGTTGCGGTTCTGACCGCCGAGGACCTCGCACCGTTGAATCTGCATTGGATGCCCACCCTGGCGGGTGACAAACAGATGGTTCTGGCAGACGGCAAGGTGCTGTTTCAGGGCCAGGAGGTTGCCTTTGTGGTTGCCTCTGACCGCTATGTGGCCGCGGATGCCGTTGAGCTGGTTGAGGTGGAATACGAAGAACTGCCAGTGATTACCGATCCCTTTGAGGCGCTGAAATCCGAGGTCGTGCTACGGGAGGATCTGGAGGGCCAGACCGAAGGCGCCCATGGGCCGCGCAAACACCACAACCATATCTTCACCTGGGAACAGGGCGATGAGGCAGGCACCAATCAGGTGCTGGACAATGCCGAGGTGGTGGCTGAGGAAACCATGTATTACCACCGCACCCACCCCTGCCCGCTGGAGACCTGCGGCTCAGTGGCCTCGATGGACAAGGTCAACGGCAAGCTGACGCTTTGGGGCACCTTCCAGGCGCCACATGTGGTGCGCACCGTGGCCTCGCTGTTGTCGGGAATCGAAGAGCACAATATTCGCGTGGTTTCACCCGATATTGGCGGCGGTTTTGGTAACAAGGTTGGTGTCTACCCTGGCTATGTTTGTTCCATCGTCGCCTCCATTGTGACCGGTAAGCCGGTGAAATGGGTCGAGGACCGGATGGAAAACCTGATGTCCACCGCCTTTGCCCGCGACTATCACATGACCGGCAAGATCTCAGCCACCAAAGAGGGTAAAATCACCGGGCTGCATTGCCATGTAACCGCCGACCACGGTGGTTTTGATGCCTGCGCTGATCCGACCAAATTCCCGGCTGGCTTCATGAATATCTGCACTGGGTCCTATGACATCCCGGTGGCCTATTTGGCTGTTGATGGTGTCTATACCAACAAAGCCCCCGGCGGCGTCTCCTATCGCTGTTCCTTCCGGGTGACCGAGGCGGTCTATTTTATTGAGCGCATGATCGAGGTCCTGGCGATTGAGCTGGATATGGATGCAGCCGAGCTGCGCCGTATCAATTTCATCAAGAAAGAGCAGTTCCCCTACACGGCAGCGCTGGGTTGGGAATATGATTCTGGCGACTACCACACGGCCTGGGACAAAGCGCTGGAGACCGTCGACTATGAGGGGCTCCGGGCCGAACAGGCGGAACGGGTTGAAGCCTTTAAGCGCGGAGAAACCCGTAAGCTCATGGGCGTTGGCCTCAGCTTTTTCACTGAAATCGTCGGCGCGGGGCCGGTGAAGAACTGCGATATCCTAGGCATGGGGATGTTTGACAGCTGTGAAATTCGTATTCACCCGACAGGCTCTGCGATTGCACGGCTTGGCACCATCAGCCAGGGCCAGGGCCATGCGACAACTTTTGCGCAGATCCTCGCCAGTGAGATCGGCATCTCTGCCGATAGCATCACCATCGAGGAAGGCGACACTGACACCGCCCCCTATGGTCTGGGCACCTACGGGTCACGTTCCACCCCGGTTGCAGGCGCGGCCACCGCCATGGCGGGGCGTAAAATCCGCGCCAAGGCGCAGATGATCGCGGCCTATCTGCTAGAGGTGCATGACGATGACGTAGAGTTCGACATCGACCGGTTTGTGGTCAAGGGCGCGCCAGAGCGGTTCAAGACGATGAAAGAGATCGCCTATGCCGCCTATAATCAGGCCATTCCGGGGATCGAACCAGGTCTTGAGGCGGTCAGCTACTATGATCCGCCCAACATGACCTATCCCTTTGGCGCCTATGTCTGTGTGATGGATATCGACGTGGACACCGGGGTTCCGGAAATCCGCCGCTTCTATGCGCTGGATGACTGCGGCACCCGGATCAACCCGATGATCATCGAAGGTCAGGTGCACGGGGGGCTGACCGAGGCGCTCGCCGTCGCGCTGGGACAGGAAATTGCCTATGACGATATGGGCAACGTCAAGACCGGCACGCTGATGGATTTCTTCCTGCCGACCGCATGGGAAGTACCCAACTACGAGACGGATTATACCGTCACCCCCAGCCCACATCACCCCATCGGCGCCAAGGGCGTCGGCGAAAGCCCCCATGTGGGCGGCGTGCCCTGCTTCTCGAATGCAGTGCAAGATGCCTTCCGCGCCTTCGGGTTGCGACACACCAATATGCCCCATGACCACTGGCGCATTTGGCAGACCGCCAATGGCCTGGGCCTGCACGACTAGGGAGACCGGGGCGATCCCGTCGCGGGGTCGCCTCCTCACCAAACGGGAATGATCATGACCTGGACCACGCTTCAAACCGCCATGGCGGAACAGGGCTATATTGCCGATGACGACTTGGCGATGGCGGTGCATCTGGCGCTGTCGCTCGGCCGTCCTTTGCTGCTGGAAGGTGCCGCCGGCGTGGGCAAGACCGAGGTCGCTCGGGTGCTCAGCAACCTACGCAAGACCGAGTTGATCCGCCTGCAATGCTACGAGGGGCTGGATGCCTCCCAGGCAATCTACGAATGGAACTATCAGCGCCAGCTCTTGTCGATCCGGGCCGCCTCCGAACATGGAGAAACCGGCCGCAGTGTTGAGGATCGCATTTTCTCCGAAGAGTTCCTTTTGGAACGTCCCCTGCTCAAAGCGATCCGCCGGGACACACCACCGGTGCTATTGATTGATGAAATTGACCGCGCTGATGAAGAGTTCGAGGCCTATCTGCTGGAAATCCTATCTGAATTTCAGGTGACCATCCCCGAACTGGGGACGATCAGTGCCAAATCCCGCCCGATTGTCATCCTGACCGCCAATGGTACACGGGACCTTAGCGATGCGCTGAGGCGACGCTGCCTTTATGCCCATGTTTCCTATCCCGAACGTGCCACAGAACTGGCCATTCTCAAGGCGCGCTGTGGCGACATCGAAGATCAGTTGGCAGGGCAGATCATCGGATTTGTGCAATCCCTGCGCAAAGAGGATCTGGAGAAAAAACCGGGCATTGCTGAGATGCTGGACTTTGCCGCCGCTCTGATGGGGCTGGGGATTGCCGATCTGACACAGGATCCGGTGGTGCTACAGGCGACCCTGGCCACCTTGCTGAAAACCGAAGCGGATCGTTTCAACATCACCACTGAGATAGCCCAGCGCCTTGCGGGCAAAGCAGCATGAGCCGCGTCACTAAATTCGCCGCCCGCGATCCGGGACCAACGGCCCGAATGGTTGGCTTTATGTCCCATCTGCGCGACAACGGCTTTCGCCTGGGCGTTGGTGAAGCGGAGTTGAGCCTTAAGGCGCTGACCCATGTGGGCGCTGCGGATCCAGCCATTACCCGCCATGCCCTGCGCGCCATTTGCACGGGGTCAGTAGAGGAGGTGGAGCGGTTTGATGGTCTGTTTGATGCCTTCTGGATGAATGGTGGCCGCGTCACGACAAAAACCATCCCAACCCAGTCCCCCGCTTCGGACAATGTCCATAGTTCGCGCGATGCCGCCGGAGCTGAAGATGCAGGAGGTGCAGGAACACCCAGCACGCCAGATAGCGCGGGCGAAGACCCGGCCGAAGCGGATGGAGAGGGCAAGCTGGTTGCCAGCCTGACCCAGGCAAAGATGAAGAAAGACCTGCGCGATCTGGTTCGCCCCGAAGAGATCGCCGAGGCGCAGGTGGTGGCGCAACGTTTGGGCGCGGCCCTGCAGGATCGACGCTCGCGGCGGCGCAGGCAACACCGCAAGGGAGACCGAATTCATTTCAGAAAGGTGATCCGCCAAAGCCTGTCCACCGGCGGTGAGCCCCTGAGACTGGCCAAGATGCAGCGCCCAGACAGACCGCTTAAAATCGTGACGCTCTGCGATGTATCAGGGTCGATGACCATCTATGCGCAGGTGTTTCTTGCCTTTGTGGCTGGAATGATGCGGGCAGATCCAAACACGGATGCCTATCTGTTTCACACCCGGCTGGTACGGATCGCCGAAGCTCTGCGCGATAAGGACGCGCTGCGCGCCCTGGGTCGCCTATCGGTTCTCGCCGATGGCTTTGGCAGCGGGTCCAAAATTGGCGCCTCGCTCATGCAGTTTTCCCAGACCTATGCGCGCCGCTTTGTCGATGGGCGCACCGTGGTGCTGATCCTGTCAGACGGCTACGACACCGATACCCCCGAGCTACTCGGCACGGCGCTGGAGAAGCTGAGAAAACGTGGTTGCAAGATCATCTGGCTGAACCCGCTCAAGGGCTGGGCTGGGTATGAGCCAGTGACACTGGGCATGGCCCAGGCTCTGCCGCATTTGGATTTGTTTAGCCCCGCCAACACCCTGGCCGATCTGGCCGCCCTGGAACAGGAGCTGACCCGCCTATGACCCCAGCTGAGATTACCGATGCAGATATGGCAACTCTTGCTCAGGACATGCGCGCGCGCGGAGAGCCCTTTGCCATTGCCACGGTGGTGCGCACCCTGGGCGCAACGGCGGCAAAACCGGGCGCGAAGGCGCTACTGGATGGCGAAGGCACCATCTTGCAGGGCTGGATTGGCGGCGGTTGCGTGCGCGGCGCATTGGTGAAGGCCGTAAAACGCGCCCTGCAAGACGGCGCGCCGCAACTGGTCTCGCTGCATCCGCAGGATCTCTTGGATGAGAAGGGGCTCACCGCAGGCGACGACGTAGACGGCGTTCGCTTTGCCCGCAATGGCTGCCCGTCTAAGGGGTCGATGGATATCTTTGTTGAGTTGATCCTGCCGCTGCCAGAATTAGTGATCTACGGCGATGCACCGGTGGCGCTTTCTCTGGCACGGCTCGCAGAGCAGTTCCAGTGGGCTGTAACCAAAGGCGACCCAGAGGCCTCTCCCCCGACCCTGTCGCAGGGGGAGACCCGCATGATCGTCGTGGCCAGCCAGGGTAGGGGCGATCTGGCCTGTCTGAAACAGGCACTGGAAACGACGGCTGAGTTTGTCGCTTTTGTTGGCAGCCATCGCAAATTCGCGGCCCTTTCAGAGACTTTGACCGGGCGTGGCGTCGCGCGGGCTGATCTGGACCGGGTCCAAGCCCCAGCGGGGCTGGCCATTGGTGCCGTGACACCGGATGAGATTGCCCTCTCCATTCTCGCGCAACTGACGCAAGTCCGCCGCCGTTACCATCGCAGCGAAGACCAAATCACCCCGGACCAGCAAGACCAAAAAGAGGCAAGCGCATGAAACGTATGATGACTTACCTGCGCGCTCGATTCTTTCTGACCCCACTGAGCAAAGAGCAAGCCGAGATCATGGCCTCAATAAAACATCCCTGTTGTTAAGAAGGATACGCACGTGGAACTGAACGACGAAATCACCATCAACGCCCCAATGGCGCGGGTCTATGAGGCCTTGAACGATCCTGAGATCCTGAAACAGTGCATTCCTGGTTGCGAAGACCTGATCAAGCACTCTGACAGCGAATTAGAAGCCAAGGTGGTGTTGAAGATTGGCCCCGTAAAAGCGCGCTTTGGCGGCAATGTGGAGCTGGACACCTCTGGTGCGCCGGATGCTTTCTCTTTGACCGGACAGGGCAGCGGCGGCGCAGCCGGCTATGCCAAGGGCGGCGCGGATGTCACTCTGAGCGAAGCAGATGGAGTCACCACCCTCACATACACAGCCAAGGTGGATATTGGCGGTAAGCTGGCTCAGTTGGGGTCCCGCCTGATCCAAAGCACAGCGAAAAAACTGGCTGGAAAATTCTTTAAATCCTTTGGAGAAGTCGTCGATAGCGTCGAGGCCTGACAGCTGCTGCCTGCAGGAAACTTCAACGATTTACCCCGAGGCCGTCGGCCTTGGGGTTGCTTTCTTTTGACCTTTAGCCGTGGGCCTCACGGATCAGATCACTTGCCTTTTCCCCAATCATGATCGCCGGGGCATTGGTGTTGCCGCTGACAATCTCTGGCATGATCGAACAATCAGCCACGCGTAGCCCGGAAATTCCATGCACGCGCAGCTTGGCATCAACAACGGCATCTAGGGACTGACCCATCTTACAGGTTCCAGTTGGGTGATAGATAGACGCGGTATTGTTGCGCGCCCAGTCGAGCGTCGCATCATAGTCTTCAATGTCGAGGCTGGCGTGAGGGCGGAACTCCTCGGAGATCTTGGATACCAGCGGCGCATGTCTGGCAATTTTGCGCGCGATATTGACCCCCGCAACCACGGTCTGGCAATCAGTCTGGGTCGAAAGATATCTGGGGATGATCTTTGGATAGGTGGCAGGGTCGGCAGAGTTCAAGCGTACTTCACCGCGCGATTCGGGACGCAACTGGCACACCGACATCGTAAAGGCGGAGAACTTGTCAGCGCCTTTGCCAGGGTTTTCTGCGGACAGAGGCTGCACGTGAAATTGGATATCAGGAGTTTCCAGTTCAGGGCGGGTTTTCAGGAAGCCAGTGGCTAGACTGGCAGCCATAGTCATCGGCCCAGCTCGAAACATCAGGTATTTCAACCCAATTTTGGCCTGCCCTGTCAAAGAGCTGACCTCATCGTTCAAGGTGGGTTCATTACATTTGTACACCAGCCGCGCCTGCAGATGGTCCTGCATATTTTTACCCACGCCGGGCAGATCCGCCACGACATTGATACCTTGTTCCAGCAGCTGTTCAGCCTCCCCAATACCGGAGAGCATCAAGATCTGCGGTGAGTTGATTGCGCCACCGGACAGGATCACCTCGCGGCCCGCCTTGAGAACATGAGTCTGGCCTGCGCGGTCTTTATAGGCAACCCCGGTCGCTCGCGCGCCCTCGATCACAACACGTTGCACATGGGCATGGGTGATGATTTGCAGGTTTGGCCGCGACTTAACCGGGTTCAGAAAGGCCACTGCCGCAGAACAGCGCCGCCCATTGCGTGCGGTCAGCTGAAAGAAGCCCACGCCTTCCTGGTCAGCGCCGTTGTAATCTGGGTTGAACTTGTATCCAGCGGCCTGCGCCGCCGCGACCCAGGCGTCGGTAATTGGGCGCTGGATACGCATGTTAGACACTGAAAGCGGTCCCTGATCGCCGTGGAACTCATCCAGTCCGCGCTCGTTCTTTTCAGAGCGTTTGAACAGGGGTAACACGTCATCCCACCCCCAGCCCTCATTGCCCATCTGCCGCCAGCGATCATAGTCCTGGGACTGTCCACGGACATAGAGCAACCCATTGAGCGAGGAAGACCCCCCCAGCACCTTGCCGCGCGGCCATTCGATGGAACGCCCATTCAAACCTGGATCCGGTTCGGTTTTATAGCACCAGTCCACCTTTGGGTTGTGAATCGTCTTGAAGTATCCAACTGGGATGTGGATCCAGGGATTGATATCACGCCCGCCAGCTTCCAGCAGGATCACCTTTTTGCCGGGATCTGCGCTCAGCCGATTGGCAATAACACAGCCAGCGGAGCCTGCCCCAACGATGATGTAATCTGCCTCCAAAATCTGGTCCTCCAATTGCTCACGAAAAAAACTCTATGCAGATTGCATGAATTCGGCTAGCTTTTTTTGAGATAAAACGTCTCAATAATGATCATCTAGGGAGGAAAACCATGGGACTCAAGAAGAATCTTAACCATATCTCGCGGCGGGACCTGTTCCGCGTCGCTGGGCGCTACGGTATGAGCTCGA
>CAJXIL010000070.1 GCA_913054455.1 uncultured Roseobacter sp. | reverse complement strand
TTCAGTCCGAAGTCTATCAGATCACACCAACATGCCGAGGTTTTTCAGAGATTCCCTAATTTCACACATTGCGTTTCGGCAATCATGAGCGAGCAAACAGAAAAGAGTCAACACCTTGTTTTTCAATCATATTTCCAAGGATAGATTAGCGAACTTCAAAGAAAAGGTCCGCGACTATCCTTCAGAACTTCTCGGAACGATGAGAAATTAGAAATTTACCCTTGGAAAAACCACCGTCCAGGTTCGCAATGATTTGTCTCCGATTCGCCGCGAATTACGACAAAATATTGACGAAAAACACTCTCAGCCGGAGTATCATCTAGCTTCCAAAGTCGAAGCGATTAAGCAAATTGAACCCATAGCCGATCTCGACAGCAGATTTCAGAGAAATCGCTTTGAACACAGGAGCTCGGTTCAACCGCCCACTTCATAAAATGAGAATTTGTACGCGACCTCAACCTCAAACAAGCGCTTTTTCTGATAGAGAAAGTACGAAGTTCACTAGTCCAGCGACGTTGAAGTATGCGAACGGCAATGATGTTGAAGAGCTTTCCACAGATCCCAGCACAGCATATCAAGATTCGATCACTTTATCACACAACGGAAACCGGCTTGGGAATTTCTTAACAAAGAGATCTTTGGGCAAGCGCGCCGAACGCTTGAGCAATTTGAGAACTCCGCGCCTGGCGCGCTTGCCCAAATAAACGTTCCGCAAACTCGATAGCTAGAACCAGCGTCCTACGATTTGACAGAAGAAACTTCGGGGAACAGAGCACTTTTTTCGCTCCGAAACTAAGCCATGAACGCATGCCTTTGCGAGCTGACTCTTGGGAGAATATACTTACGAAGAGCCTGCCCACTGGCCTGGCAAACAACTGAATGCGCCGCGCAATAAACATGCATCGTTCTGAACGCTAAGAGCAACCCGAACTTCAGTCAAAAAAGAGAGACCGAGAACATCTTCTTCTCAAGAGATTGGTGCGGGCGACGGGGATCGAACCCGTATGCTCGTTTGAAAAGCGAGGGATTTTAAGTCCCTTGTGTCTACCAATTCCACCACGCCCGCAAAACCTGTTCTTTGGCTCGTGTCTACTAATTCCAGCTTTGTCCTTCGTCAACTACGCACATAAGCATGCACTTTATTCGGGTTGAGATAAGAACCCACACGGGCACAAGGCCCAACAGATTTTAAGTCTGGTATGTCTACCATTCCATCACGCCCGCAACCTAGGCAAAGCCATTGGCCCTACCGTGGTTTCATGATCTAGCCTCCTAAACATCAGGGCACAATCGGTTTTATCGGCGAATGCAAGATTTTTGATCTCGAAATTCCGCCTTGGCAGGCATTCAGGTGGCGCAGGAACAGGTGATTTTGTCGAAGTCTCTCAGCCCCAAACCCTCTCAGACCGAAGCCAGTGCTGCATCTTCCTTGACCGCTTGCATCGCGACATAGGTTGAGGTGGCCGAGACATGAGGCAATGAGGAGATTTTCTCCCCCAGGACCTGGCGATAGTCCGACATCGACCGGGTGCGCACCTTGAGGAGATAGTCAAAGTGAGAGGCCATCAAATGAGCCTGCTCGATCTCGGGAATACGCGCCACAGCCGCGTTGAATTTGGACAGGGCGGCCTCGCGGGTATCGGTCAGCTTAACCTCGACAAAGGCAACATGATCAAGGCCAAGACGGATCGGATCAATCAAGGCGCGGTAGCCGGTGATGATCCCCACAGTTTCCAATCGGCGTAGCCGCGTCTGCGTTGGCGATTTTGACAATCCGATACGGCGCGCCAGGTCCGCGATGGAAATCCGCCCGTCCTCCCCCAATACGTTGAGAATCTTTCGATCAAAACCATCAAGATCTGAAAAGTCCATTTGCGCTCCAAACTTCGCCAATCCATACCCATATTTCGTATCCTACCCCTATTTTCAGGCGAATGTCCCGGACAAAAGCCGATAAACTACCCGAAATGACCTCCTTCACAGCATTGGAGCCTAAGAATGACCCAGCACTGCAAACTGCGTGACCGGATTGATGCCGGAACCTACGTCGATCAACAGAAAATGTTTGCCCAGTTGAGCACAACCGCTGCGTTGGATGAGGCCGATCGCGCCACTATCAGCGCCAAAGCGGCTCAGCTGGTTCGCGACATCCGGGGCCATTCCAATCCAGGGCTGATGGAGGTCTTTCTGGCGGAATACGGCCTGTCCACCGATGAAGGCGTCGCCCTGATGTGCCTGGCAGAAGCCCTGCTACGGGTGCCCGATGCCGATACAATTGATGCGCTGATCGAAGATAAGATCGCCCCCTCGGATTGGGGGAAGCACCTAGGCCGCTCCTCCTCCTCACTGGTCAATGCCTCGACCTGGGCCTTGATGCTCACCGGGCGGGTTCTGGACGAGGACCGCAGCCCTGTGGGGGCGCTGCGCGGGGCCATTAAGCGCCTGGGTGAGCCAGTTATCCGCACCGCCGTTGGCCGCGCCATGAAGGAAATGGGACGCCAGTTTGTTCTGGGCGAGAGCATCGAAAGCGCCATGAAGCGGGCCGCAGGAATGGAAGCCAAAGGCTACACATATTCCTACGACATGCTGGGTGAAGCCGCCCGCACCGAGGCCGATGCCGCGCGCTATCACCTGGCCTATTCCAAGGCGATCTCGGCTATTGCAGCAGGCTGCACCGACACCGATATTCGCAAGAATCCTGGTATCTCGATCAAGCTCTCAGCGCTGCACCCCCGCTATGAGTTGGCGCAGGAAACCCGTGTCATGGAAGAGCTGGTGCCGCGTATCAAGGCGCTGGCACTGCTGGCAAAATCCGCCAAGATGGGCCTCAATATCGACGCCGAAGAAGCTGACCGCCTGTCGCTGTCACTGGAAGTTATCGAAGAAGTAGTCTCCGACCCGTCCTTGGCCGATTGGGACGGTTTTGGCGTTGTTGTGCAGGCCTATGGGCCACGCACCGGTTTGGCGCTGGACGCGCTCTATGAGATGGCTGAGAAATACGACCGACGCTTTATGGTGCGTCTGGTCAAGGGGGCCTATTGGGACACCGAGATCAAGCTGGCCCAGGTCGAAGGGGTCGACGGCTTTCCGGTCTTCACCAATAAATCCCTCACGGATGTTTCTTATATCGCCAATGCCCGCAAACTGTTGCAGATGACCGACCGGATCTATCCGCAGTTTGCTACCCATAATGCCCATACCGTCAGCGCCATCCTGCACATGGCAGACGATTCAGAGGCTTATGAGTTCCAGCGCCTGCACGGCATGGGCGAAACCCTGCACAACATGGTGCTTGAGCAAAACCAGACCCGCTGCCGCATCTACGCCCCTGTAGGTGCACATAGTGATCTGTTGGCCTACCTGGTCCGCCGCCTGCTGGAAAACGGCGCCAACAGCTCGTTCGTCAACCAAATCGTTGACGAAGAGGTGGCACCAGAGGTGGTGGCCGCTGACCCCTTTATTGCCGCCGCAGATTGCGCCAATCAAATCCCCACAGGCCCTGACCTCTTTGCGCCGGAGCGGCCGAATTCCAAAGGCTTTGATCTGGGTCATGCGCCGACGCTTGCCCGTATCGAGCAGGCCCGTGCGCCTTGGCATAAACACAGCTGGCAGGCAGGCCCTCTGATTGCAGGGGATACCAACCCCGAGACACCTGAGGATGTGATCAATCCCTCTGACCTGACCACAGTCGGCCAGGTTGCAACCGCCAGTGCAGCTGATGTGGAGCAGGCCCTAGCCGCAGCCCAACCCTGGGATGCCCCGGCGGTGGAACGCGCCGCTGCACTGAACAAGGCAGCTGACCTCTATGAGGAACATTTTGGCGAACTTTTTGCCATTCTGGCACGCGAGGCCGGCAAGAGCATCCCAGACGCCGTGGCAGAGCTGCGCGAAGCGGTGGATTTCATGCGCTACTACGCCGCCAATATCCCCGATGCTGCACCTGCCGGGGTCTTCACCTGCATCTCGCCCTGGAACTTCCCTCTGGCGATCTTCTCTGGACAAATCTCTGCCGGGCTTGCTTGCGGCAATGCCGTGCTGGCGAAACCTGCAGAACAAACGCCACTGATTGCCCATCGCGCCATTGCTCTGATGCATGACGCCGGTGTGCCGCGCAGCGCCTTGCAACTGCTGCCGGGGCAAGGCTCAAGAATTGGTGCTGCATTGACCGGCGATGCGCGTGTTGATGGCGTTGCTTTCACCGGCTCCACCGCCACCGCCATGCGGATCCGCTCCACCATGGCAGAGAACCTGCGCCCCGGTGCGCCTTTGATTGCGGAAACCGGCGGTTTGAACGCGATGATCGTCGACAGCACCGCCCTGCCCGAGCAGGCTGTACAATCGATTATAGAGAGCGCCTTTCAATCCGCAGGCCAGCGCTGTTCGGCGCTGCGCTGTCTCTATCTGCAAGCGGATATCGCCGAAGGTTTTCTGACCATGCTCAAAGGGGCGATGGATGTGCTGAACCTTGGCGACCCTTGGCATCTGAATATCGACAGCGGCCCGGTGATTGATGCGGGTGCCCGCGCTGGCATTCTGGCCCATATTGACCAGGCCCGGGCCGAAGACAGAGTGCTGAAAGAAATGAGCACACCCCAAGGTGGCACGTTTGTGGGACCAACCCTGATTTCTGTGAAGGGCATCAGCGATCTTGAGCAAGAGATCTTTGGTCCGGTTCTGCATGTGGCCCTGTTCAAGTCCCAGGATCTGGACAGGGTCATCGACGAAATCAATGCCACTGGCTACGGGCTAACCTTTGGCTTGCATACCCGCATCGACGACCGGGTACAGCATGTCTGCGATCGTATTCATGCTGGCAATATCTATGTGAACCGCAACCAGATCGGTGCCATTGTCGGCAGCCAGCCCTTTGGGGGCGAAGGCCTGTCTGGAACGGGCCCCAAGGCCGGTGGCCCTAACTATCTGGCCCGGTTCTGCGCGCCAGACCGCCAGACCAGCGCCGAAACATGGGGCACAACCACAGCGGATCTGCCCGGCGAGACCGGCGTTCCAGGTCGCCCCATCACGACCTCTCTGCCAGGGCCCACTGGGGAGTCAAATCGCCTGACCACCTCTGCCCGCCCGCCGCTGCTGTGTATGGGGCCCGGTGCAACCGCCGCTGCGGCCCAAGCCAAAGAAGTGATCGGCATGGGGGGCACCGCAATCGAGGCCCATGGCATGTTTGATCTGCATCGTCTGGAATTCATCCAGGGCATTGCAGGCGTGTTGTGGTGGGGTGACGCCGAGACAGGCCGCGAGATTGAGCGCACCCTGGCCAAACGACAGGGGCCAATCCTGCCGCTGATCCCTGGTCACCCAGATCGTGCCCGTGTTCTGGCAGAGCGTCATGTCTGCGTCGACACCACCGCAGCGGGCGGAAATGCCGCCTTGCTGGGCGGCGAAGGGTAAGATGACCTTTGCGCTATAAGACCTTGACGCTGGGCCAAGATCGGCCCAGCTTCACCTCATGTTTCCACTGCGCGATCATAACCCGTCAAACTGCACACCCTATGTGGTTTACCTGCTGATCTCAGCCAATGTCCTGGCCTTTGTAATGTATGCCGGGCTGAGTAGCGATCCACGCGCGCTGATGCAGTTCTATCAAGCCTATGCCATCATCCCAGCTGAGATCGTCGGCGGGGAAAACGCCTCCACCCTGTTCACATCAACCTTCATCCATGGCGGGTTGATGCATCTGGGGGGCAACATGCTGTTCCTATGGATCTTTGGCGACAACCTCGAAGACGAGATGGGCCACCTGCCTTTTCTGGCCTTCTACCTTGCCTGTGGACTTGGCGCGGGGTTGATCCATGTGCTCGCAGCCCCAACCTCGCAGGTGCCGACCATTGGCGCCTCTGGCGCGATTGCCGGAGTCATGGGGGGGTATCTGTTGCTTTTTCCCAAGGCCCGTGTCGATATTCTGCTGATCTTGATCGTGTTTTTCCGCGTTATCACGGTACCAGCCTCACTGATGCTGGGGCTTTGGCTGGCCTTGCAGATCTTTGGTGGCTTTGGCTCTGACCCGAATGAGGGCGGTGTCGCCTATTGGGCCCATGCTGGGGGCTTTGCGGTCGGCTTGGTCCTGGCATTGCCCCTCTGGCTGCTGCGCGGAGGCCCGCGCTATTGGCAACGAACAGCCGGATCACCGCCCAACCCCAAGACAGAATATACCTATAGTGTCACCCGCGTGCCGCGCCTGCCCCGCAAAAAGAAACACCCTGTGCGGACGCACCCCGGCCCCTGGGGCAAGTGACGCGACCTCTGCACGCAGAAAAGGCGCGCCTCAGGGACACGCCTTTGTCAAACTCAAAACCTGAACTTAGCAGGATCCAATCGGGTCTAGACTAGCCCCGGACCACCTTGGCAAAGCTTTCAAAGATCGGCTCGTTGGCGCAGATCACTTCGCCGCTCTCGACGATGCTCGCCTCAGGGTCCATGGATTCTGCCAGACCGCCGGCCTCTTTGACGATGATGATGCCAGCAGCCAGATCCCAGGCATGCAAGCGACGCTCCCAGAAGCCCTCGTAGCGGCCAGCCGCCACATAGGCCATATCCAGCGCAGCAGAGCCAAAGCGACGCACGCCAGCGGTGGCAGGCAAGAGACGCGCCAGATCCTGCAGGGTTTCGGGCAGATCAGCACGGCCAGCAAAGGGCAGACCAGTGGCAAAGATCGATTCAATCATGCGGTGCCGGGCTGAGACACGGATGCGGGTCTCGTTCATCCAAGCACCGGTGCCTTTTTCGGCAAAGAACATCTCGTCCTTGGCCGGGTCATAGATCACACCAGAAATGATCTTGCCCTTGTGCTCCAGGGCGATGGAAATCGCCCAGTGCGGCAGACCATGCAGGAAGTTGGTGGTGCCATCCAGCGGATCGACAATCCAGCGACGGGTGGGGTCTTCGCCGGGGGTTTCCCCGCCCTCCTCGGCCAGCCAGCCATAGGTGGGACGTGCGCCCATCAGCTCTTCTTTCAGGATCTTCTCGGCAGCGATATCGGCCTTGGAAACAAAGTCACCAGCGCCCTTGCGCGAGACCTGCAGGTTTTCCACTTCCTGGAAATCCTTCACCAGGGAACGGCCAGCCTTGCGGGCGGCTTTGATCATCACATTGAGGTTTGCGCTGCCAATCATGTCTGCTGGATCCTGTTGAATGCGGGGAGATGTCGGTCAATGCGTGCCTATACGCCGCAGGGGCGCATTTGCCAAGGGTGAATACGGCATCTGGTTGACGTGCCCTGCCTCTCAGGCCAATGGGTTTTCCGCAGGGTCATTTCTATGGAAGTGTTGTCAAAGACCAAACTGAACGACACAGTTCAGTAAACCCCATCGCTCTACCGAAGTGAGCGCTGGAACACACTAGGGAGAGAAACATGAGCGCAGAGATGCAAGAAATCGTATTGGCCAGCCGCCCGGATGCGGCCCCAACTGCTGAGAACTTTCGACTGGAAAGCGCCGCGCTTCCACAGCCCGACGAAGGCGAAGTGCTTGTAAAGGTGCACTATATGTCGCTGGACCCCTACATGCGGGGCCGGATGGATGACGCCAAATCCTATGCCGCGCCAGTGCCTATTGGTGGCCGCATGGAAGCGGGCGGCGTGGGCCAGGTGATTGCCTCAAATAGCCCCTATTTTGAAGTCGGCGATTTCGCCTTTGGCATGTTTGGCTGGGCCAGCCACGGCTGCCTGCCCGCCAAGGAGCTGCGCAAGCTGGACCCAAACCAGGGGCCAATCACAGCCGCGCTCGGCGTTCTGGGCATGCCCGGGTTTACCGGATGGCATGGCTTATCTGCTTACGGCCGCCCCCAAGCCGGGGAAACCCTAGTTGTGGCCGCCGCTACCGGCCCGGTAGGCTCCATGGTGGGGCAGCTGGCCAAGCAGGCTGGTCTGCGCGTTGTCGGCATCGCGGGCGGCGCAGACAAATGCAAGATGGCGGTGGACACATTTGGCTTTGACGCCTGCCTTGATCACCGCGCCTATGAAGATGCCCGCGCCCTGCGCAAAGACCTGAAAGAGGCCTGCCCCAAGGGGATCGACATCTACTTTGAGAACGTCGGTGGCAAAGTGCTGGAAGCCGTGCTGCCGATGATGAACCCTCATGGCCGCATTCCGATCTGTGGCATGATCGCCTGGTACAACGCCGGGGGCCTGGGCGAAGGCGCCAGCGACGCGGCGCTGACCGGGCCAAACATCTGGCGCAATGTGCTGGTCAAGTTCTTGTCAGTAAACGGGTTTATCATCTCCAACCATTTTGACCGCTACCCTGAGTTCCTGAAAGAGGTCGGCCCACTGGTTGCCAAAGGCGAAGTCCGCTTTGTGGAAGATATCGCCGATGGGTTGGAGAACGCCCCTGCCGCCTTTATGGCAATGCTGAACGGCGGCAACACCGGCAAGCAGATCGTCAAGCTGGTGTGAGCAGGTAAGCCCGCAAGGGTCACCGAAGGAATATTCTTGTTGGTATTCGGGCAGACTTCCTGAATGGCGGGACCTAGTCAGCCTTTCCCAATTTCGCGAAAGGCTGACTAGGATAGACCACTGGCGGCATTGACTTCGGAACCACGTCATTCCATTGATTGTTGCCGAATTGGTCGGCGTACCTGAGCTTGATTTAAGCATGTGGCACAATGGCTTGGCGTACTAAAACCTGAAAATCATTTCAGTCTAGGAAAACTAATGAACACCATAACAAAAAAAGTCTTTGCGCTTGTCGGATTGCTTTTTCTCGCGGCTTGCGCGGGTGACAGCACGACATCACAGTCAGCAATCATTTGGAAGAACGCCTATTCGCTGACGGACGCCACAGTTACAATGAGTGAAAATGTCCGCATCCAGAACATTCCTCAATTGCCTGCGGAACAGAAAGCTGAGTTGAAGCAAGTCTTTCCAACCCATATGGCAACCATTTTGAATGCAAACGCCCGCCCAGCGTTCAAAGGCACCATACCGGCGAAACTCGATGTCACGGTACATGGCCTTACAGTTCCCACTGGCACTGGGCGTGCTTTTGGCGGCTCTGCCTTCATTTCAACGACCGCTCGTCTGCTCGATCCCAAGACTGGAAAAGTCCTTGAAACTCAGGCTCTCAACGTAGAGCAAGGTACCTTCCGTGGCGGCGGTCTCTTTATGCCGGTCATGCTGGCGGTGAACTCGGGCACCACCAAAGAACAACGGTATCAAGAATTGAGCGCAAAATACGCTGAAAACCTCCTGCTCGTAAGTTCAACTCGCAACTAATGCACTTGCCTGTCGGGGTCAGTCTTGTTGTGCGACAGCTATGCACAGGGCCTACCCTTCTGCCCCGGCAGGTGTCCCTCATCCTGAATCACTTCTTATTCGACAGATGCGCTATGGTTACTTATTCTGCTGTTCTCACTGCTGTTGCAGTTTGCGGGCCTCGACTTTGGCCAGGCGGATCAACTCTTGCATATAGGGCTTTTGCCGGTCATCGCTGCGGATCGCCGCATAGAGCCGTCGGGTGATGCCCTCTTTGGTCAACGGTCGGGTGACATAATCCGAGGAGTATTTCACCTCGCGCACCACCCAGTCCGGCAGCACCGAAATCCCCCGGTTCGAGGCCACCAAGAGCAGAATAACGGCTGTTAGCTCCACCTGGCGGATGCTTTCTGGCTCAACCCGTGCGGGGATCAGCAATTGGCTGAACACATCCAACCGCGTCTTCTCTACCGGGTAGGTGATCAGCGTTTGGCCGATAAAGTCCTCTGCTTCGACATAGGGTTTCTTGGCCAACGGGTGCTGTGCCGAAGCGACAAACACCGCCTTATAGTCAAAGAGTTCAATAAAATCGACGCCAGGAATATCTTCAGGATCTGAGGACACCACCAGATCCACGTCTTCCTTTTGCAACGCAGGAAGCGCATCAAAGGCAAGGCCCGGGCGAATGTCCACATCCACATCAGACCAGTTCTTGCGGAACCCTTCGAGCACCGGGAACAGCCATTCAAAACAGGCGTGGCATTCAATGGCGATATGCATCCGTCCCGTATGGCCATCCCGCAATGAGGAAAACTCCGCCTGCGTTGCTTCGACCTGGGGCAACACCTGTTCGGCCAAGCGCAGCAGCCGCAACCCCGCCGCTGAGAGCTTCATCGGCTTGGAACGCCGCAAAAACAACTCCACTCCAGCTTGATCCTCCAAACCCTTGATCTGGTGACTCAACGCGCTTTGCGTGATGTTCAATTGATCGGCTGCACGCGCCAGCCCCCCCGCCTCGTGGATAGCCTTAATGGTGCGCAGGTGGCGAAACTCGATATGCATTACTTCAGATCAGCTCATGTTGTTCTTGAGAATTATGAAATTGTTTCACAATGCTGCACATGCAACAAGAGGATAAATCTATTGGAGAGCAAAGTCATGACCAGCCCTGAGATTTCATTTGAGTTTTTCCCGCCGCAGTCGCTGGAGGCCTCATTTCGTCTATGGGACACGGTGCAGACCCTGGCGCCGCTGGATCCTCGCTTTGTTTCCGTCACCTATGGCGCCGGCGGCACCACACGGGATTTGACGCGGGATGCGGTCAAAACGCTTCATGGCAGCTCTGGGCTCAATGTGGCGGCGCACTTGACCTGCGTCGATGCAAGCCGCGCCGAGACCCTGGAGATCGCTGAGAACTTTGCCAAGGTCGGCGTCACTGAGATTGTCGCCCTGCGTGGGGACCCACCAAAGGGCAGTGGCAAATTTGTGCCGCACCCTGAGGGCTTTGCCAATTCCGTGGAACTGATCGAAGCCCTGGCGGCGACGGGTAAATTCACTCTCCGCGTCGGTGCCTACCCCGACCCGCACCCTGAAGCCCCCAATGCCCAAGCGGATGTCGACTGGCTCAAACGCAAGCTGGATGCCGGTGCCGATGAGGCGCTCACTCAATTCTTCTTTGAGGCAGAAACCTTTTTGCGTTTCCGCGATGCCTGCGCCCAGGCGGGCATCGATGGGGATAAGCTGATCCCCGGCATTCTGCCCATTGAGAACTGGAAAGGTGCACGCAATTTCGCCAAGCGCTGCGGCACCGTGATCCCAGCCTGGGTAGATGACGCCTTTGAAAAAGCGACCCGTGACGACCGTGAGGACCTTCTGGCCACCGCGATCTGCACCGAGCTGTGCTCCGATTTGGTCGACGAGGGCGTAAAGAAATTGCATTTTTATACCCTCAACCGTCCTGAACTGACCCGCGACGTTTGTTTTGCTCTTGGCCTCACCCCCAATGTCTCGCTTGAGAACGTAGCGTAAGGCTTGTTGCAGGTTCTGCATTTGCAGTAATTCCAAAAAGGAACGCACTAGGGAGCCGCCTCCCTGGTGCGTCTTTGGTAGGCGCGCAAAAAGGGTCCAAGACATGGCAATTGCAAAATCACCAGCCGATCTCTTACCGATGGATCAGGTTGTACAGCTTTCTGGGCTGGAATTCATGCAAGGCATTCTCGAAGGCCGCCTACCCGGCCCCCCAATCGGGGCTCAACTGGGCTATACCCTGCACGAGGTTTCTGAGGGGCGCGCTGTGTTTCGTGGCACCCCGGAGTTTGAAGTCACCAATCCCATGGGCACAGTACATGGCGGCTGGTACGGCACATTGCTCGACAGTGCCATGGCCTGCGCAGTGATGACGGCAGTGCCCAAGGGATCCGCTTATACTACGCTGGAATATAAGATAAATATCATTAAATCGATTCCGTTGGGCACCACCGTGGACTGTGTTGGCGTGATCGACCATGTTGGCCGCTCCACTGGGGTTGCACATGGTGAAATTCGCGGCGTCAAAGATGGCAAGCTCTACGCAACCGGCTCGACCACCTGTATCGTGATGAAAGTCTTTGGCAGTAAGGCCTAGGGCGTGAGGTCAGCAAATCTCCAGCACCCCAGGATGTGGAGCTGGAAGTTGTCCTAGGGCGTATTGCCGGTCAGCCCTGCAAACCAGCCAGGCGGGTTTGGCTGCATCTCAACGCCCTGGACGCTATGGTGCAGACGTTCGCTGGGATCCAATCCCACCTTGCGCTTGCTGCGCAACAAAAAGATCTTGCCCCAGCCTTGCCAGGTCCCAATCGAAGGCGCCTTGGGGTCGACCGGAAAGCGCATTCGCCAGTCCTGTGGCAACGGTAGACCGCAGTCCTCTGCTTTTTCCAACATCCAAACAAGCGGCAGATTGGACAGGGGGCGCGCCTCCTCATGACCGGCCAGTTGGCCGCCGATATCGCCATGCGCACCATGGAACCAAACCTGCTCAATCCGCCCGTTCCAGCCCTCAGGGCAAGTCCAAAGCACCGGTTCAAACACGTCGCGGGTCTCGTCCAGCGCCAGGGCATGGTAGCCATGTTTCACATGCGGCCCTAGTTCATGGTTGTGAAAGGAATGACGGCTTTCCGCCCAGCGCCACAGCAAGGGCAATCGCAGGCCCAGCGCTTTGACCGTGTCCCAGGCACCAATCAATTCGATTTTAGTTTCAGCGTGGCAATGCGCGGTGTGAAAAGCCGCGGCCACCTGTGGGGATCCCCCCTGCTGGTAGTGGCGATAGGCGGTGCGAATGTTGCGTACGGTTGCATGTTCCGCCTTCAAGAGGCCAACCTCGCCGATCACCCCCGCAAGGGAGCGCACGGCATAGGCACCACGAGAATAGCCCAGCAGATAGATCCGGTCACCCGGACGATAGCGCGAAGCAAGATAGCCATAGGCGCGCCGAATTTGACGGTTAATTCCCCGCCCCATCATGACATCCGGTGCGCTGGCCCAACCGGTCCATTGCACGCCAGATTCATAAAAAACAGAAACCTCAGCCCCCATTTCCCGGCACATCTGATAGAGCCTGCCCGCATGGGTCTCATGCCCAGGCTCCAGCGTCGACATGGTGCCATCCAGAATAATTACATGGGCCTGCGGCCCCCGCAGCTTGGCCTCACCGGAATGCTCCGAGCGCATCGGGCGCCCGAGCCATCCGAGAAAGCGATTACTAAGCTGCTTCAGTACCATCCTGGAGTGCTTCCCATAGTTTCAACGGTGTGAACGGCATGTCCACTTTCCGCAGGCCTTGATCCCAAGTTGCGTCCTGAACCGCATTGGCCAGGGCCGCCAGAGCGCCAACTGTACCTGCCTCACCGCAGCCCTTCATCCCCATGGGGTTCTGCGTCGAGGGCACCGGTTCAGAGGTAAACCCAATCATGGGGACGTCATCCGCGCGCGGCAAGGCATAGTCCATAAACGTTGCCGTGAGCAGCTGGCCCTCGTCATCATAGACCACATGCTCCATCATCGCCTGACCGAGGCCTTGAACCACCCCGCCATGCACCTGACCTTCAGCCAGCATAGGATTGATAAGGTTTCCAAAATCATCAACGACCGTATAGCGGTCCACAACGGATACTCCGGTCTCGGGGTCGATCACAACCTCCGCGATATGGGCCCCGTTTGGAAACGAGCGCCCAGGCAATTGCGCCCGCGCCGCGTGACGGAGCAAATCCACGCGCCCCTGCGCGCGGGCCATCTCCGCGGCTTCCAGCATCGAGGGAGTCAGATTTGATCCAGGTGCCCGGAAAGTCTCCCCATCAAAACTCACGGCCTCCTCTTCAACACCCATCTCTTCGGCAAGGAAAGGCGTAAATGCGGCAACCATCACATCCACGGTGGCCAATGTCGCATTCGCCTGGGTGGTCACCGAGCGCGACCCACCCGTCCCGCCCCCCTTGGCAATGCGGTCACTATCGCCCTGAATGGTCGAAATCATTTCGGCCGGAATGCCCGTCTGATCCGCAAGAAACTGCGCATAGACAGTTTCATGTCCCTGCCCGTTGCTTTGCGTTCCTACGTAGATATTCACCCGACCATCCTCAAGAAATTCGACCTCTGCACCTTCCGAAGGGTCGCCCAAAATACTTTCGATATAGTAACACAGGCCAACACCGCGCAGTTTTCCAGTCTCGGCATCAGCAGCGCGACGGGCGGCAAAGCCTGCCATATCGGCCGCAACCGTGGCCCGCGACAGGATCATGCCAAAGTCACCCACATCGTAGCTTTCGCCCGTTACGGTGGCATAGGGAAAATTCGCAGGCGCGATAAAGTTGCGGCGGTGCAGTTCAAACGGATCAACTCCCAGCTCCCGCGCAGCGCGGTCCATGACACGTTCCAGCACATAGATCGCTTCGGGCCGCCCAGCGCCACGATAGGCATCAACCTGGGTGGTATTGGTATAGATCCCCTCTACCTGCAGCCAGGCTGTTTTGATATCATAGACCCCAGCCAAGACCCGGCTAAACAGCTGGGTTTGGATCGGCTGGCCAAATTGCGAGTTATAGGCCCCAAGATTACAACGGGTCTGCACCCGGTATGCGGTGATCTTGAGATCCTTATCAAAGGCCAGTTCCGCCAGCGAGGTCAGATCGCGACCGCCGTTGTCGCTCAGCATCGCCTCGGTGCGGTCCGACATCCAAAACACCGGCTTGCCCAGCGCCCGTGCCGCATAGGCGACGACAAAGTACTCGGGATAGGTCATCGCCTTCATGCCAAAGCCACCGCCCACATCCGGCGTGACCACATGCACGGCCTCCTCTTCCAGGTGCAGCTTGGCTGCCAGCTGGCCCTTGGCGCCCCAAACACCCTGCCCGCCATAGGTGAAATGCAGACGATCCTCTTCCCAGGTTGCAAAACAGCCCCGTGGTTCCATCGCGTTCACAATGATCCGGTTGTCCTCAACCTGTAGCGACACGGTATGGGCGGCGGCATCAAAGGCGGCTTTGGTTGCGGCTTCATCCCCCATACCCCAGTCAAAGGCACTGTTTTCGGGCGCCTCCGGGTGCAGCGGTTCGCCGCCCGCTGTGAGGTCCAACTTTACCGGAAAGTCGTCGATATCTAGCTCTATCAACTCTCCTGCATCGCGCGCTTGTTCCAGCGTGTCGGCAATCACCACGGCGATTGGCTCCCCCACAAAACGAACCCGCCCATTGGCCAGCATGTGGCGCTCCGGGGCCGCGCCGTCGCTGCCATCACGGTTCTTGACCACTGTGGCATCCATGGTGGTGGTCATGCCTGCCGCCTGCAAATCCGCAAGAGTAAGTACCATCTGCACGCCCTCGGCGGCGCGGGCCTCTTGGAGGTCCAGCGTCGAGATTGCGCCATGGGCTACCGGACTGCGCAGCACCCAGGCACGCAAAGCGCCTGACGGGGCACAGTCTTCGATATAGCGTCCGTGTCCAGTCAGAAACCGGACATCTTCGACCCGTTTGACTGGCTGACTTTTTCCAAATTTTTCCATGCTCGCCCCCTGTTCGCGCTGGCTGGTGCTTTAGGGGGACCTTAGCCTCACGCGCGCGCTTGTCCAGAGAGCTCTATGACCGTCGCCACGTCAGAAAGCCCATAGCCGTTGAACTGCGTACTCATGGCGGAAGAATAGGCACCCAACCCAGGAAACAGGACATAGTCGCCAGCCTGGGTGTCGTCCGGTAGCGGCAAACCATCTGGCAAACGGTCCAGGCTGTCGCAGGTGGGGCCAAAGACCACACGCGGGCTGCGCCCTGCCTCCCGATGACGACCATCAGCGCCGACCACCTCGACCCGCCCCGGCAACCCCATATCGCGGATATCAACCAAACCGCCATAAATGCCGTCATTTAGGAACACCATTTCGCCCCCTTTGCGCATGCCTTTGATGCGCGCCGCCAGGGTAAAGCTCTCCGAAACCATCGCCCGCCCTGGTTCGCAGATCAGTTGCGGATGGTCAGCGCCAAAGGCCGCAATGACCGCCCCATTGATGGCCGCAAAGACCCGTTCCAAGTCCGGGGCCACCCCATCACGGTTGGCAGCAAAACCGCCGCCCACATTGAGCCGGGCAATAGGAACACCAGAGGCATCAACAATCCGCTTAGCCGCGTGAATGTATTCCACCCAGGCAGCCTCATCCTCACATTGGGTACCAGGATGGAAACACAGGGCGGGCGTCCAGCCCTCTGCGGCGACACGTTGCAGCAGCTTTACGGCCTCCTCAGGGGCTGCGCCAAACTTGCTGCCAAAATCATAGGCCGCGCCTTCCACTGGCAGCGCAAAGCGCACAGCGATCTCCTTGTCACGGGGCACGGCGGCCAGCTTATCCAGTTCAGATTGCTCATCCACCGACCAGCTGGCCACATCATGGGCAATCCCTGCGGCGACTTCGGCCATGGAACGCACTGGATTGTTGTAATGCATTGCCGCATCCGGACTGGCCAGACGTACAGCCGCCATTTCCGCCGGGGAGGCGACATCGAAGGCAGAGATCCCGGCCGCCACAAGGTTCGACAGCACCGCCTGATGGGGATTGGCCTTCACCGCATAGGTCACAAGGCCATCAAAACCCGCCTGAAACCGCTCCACCACCTGATGCAGCACCCGTGGCGAAAAATACAAGATCGGATGATCCGGGTTGTGTCGCGCCAGGTGAGTTTCGGGATCAAGCCAAAGCGGTGGGATCTGCTGCATCGGGTAAAGCCTCATGTGTTTTGCTTATTTTCCGGCGTTTTGGCGTCGATTTCCCTCGGCATTTCGACTAGGGTGACGAAAAATTTCGGCAAATTGCAGGCCTCGGCATGAAAACAGACGAAACCGACCAGCAGCTATTGACCCTGTTGCGAGAAAACGCCCGCCGTCCGGTGGCGGATTTGGCGCGCGCGCTCGGGCTGGCGCGCACCACGGTGCAGGCGCGGATTGAACGGCTGGAAAGCACCGGCGTGATTGAGGGCTACACCCTGCGCGCCTCTGCGGCGACGCGCCCCCCGCTACAGGCTACGGTGCTGATCTCAATCGAGCCGCGCTCGGGACCCGAGGTGTTGTCGCGGCTGCGCAGCCTGTCGGGGGTTGAGGTGGTGCATACCACCTCAGGGCGGTTTGATCTTTTGGCCCAGGTGGTGGCCCAGACCACTGCGGAGCTGGATCAGACCATTGATCGCATCGGTGAGGCGCGTGGCGTGCGCTCTTCTGAGAGTCTGATTCATCTGGCCACCAAGCTGGATCGCAGCCCCTAGCCCCCGGCCTTTATCACCTGCAGGCCCAGCGATGGCTTCCCCTTTGCGCCCCCATTCGTTATTGGATGCGGCAACTCCGAATTCAACCGACGCAGGACGACCCTCATGGCACTGGACAAGACATTCGACGCGGCCGAAGCTGAAAGCCGCCTTTACAAAGCCTGGGAAGAGGCCGGCTGCTTTAAGGCGGGCGCCAATGCCAAACCCGAAGCATCAACCTATTGCATCATGATCCCGCCGCCCAATGTCACCGGCGTTCTGCACATGGGCCATGCCTTTAACAACACTCTGCAGGATATCCTGATCCGCTGGAAGCGTATGCAGGGTTTTGACACCCTTTGGCAGCCCGGCACCGACCACGCGGGTATTGCGACCCAGATGGTGGTGGAGCGGGAACTGGCCAAAGAGGGCAAGAAACGCACCGACTTTAGCCGTCCTGACTTCCTGGCCAAGATCTGGGAATGGAAAGAACAGTCCGGCGGCACCATCATTGAACAGTTGAAACGCCTCGGCGCCTCCTGCGATTTTGACCGCACCGCATTCACCATGGCCGGTGCCCATGGCGACACCCGCACGGGCCACGAGAATTCCCCCAATTTCCACGATGCGGTGATCAAGGTCTTTGTGGAGATGTACAACAAAGGGCTGATCTATCGCGGCAAGCGCCTGGTCAACTGGGATCCGCATTTTGAAACTGCGATCTCTGACCTCGAGGTGGAGAACATCGAGACTCCCGGCCATATGTGGCACTTCAAATACCCGCTCGCGAATGGTGCGACCTATACCTACATCGAGAAGGATGAGGACGGCAATGTCACGCTGGAGGAGGAGCGCGACTATATCTCCATCGCCACGACACGTCCCGAAACCATGCTGGGTGACGGCGCGGTTGCGGTGCATCCTTCGGATGAGCGTTACGCGCCCATCGTTGGCATGCTCTGCGAAATTCCGGTTGGTCCCAAGGAACAGCGCCGTCTGATCCCGATCATCACCGATGAATACCCGGATAAGGACTTTGGCTCAGGCGCGGTGAAAATCACCGGCGCCCATGATTTCAACGACTATCAGGTCGCCAAGCGCGGCGGCATTCCGATGTATAACCTGATGGACACCAAGGCCAATATGCGCGCCGACGGTGCGCCCTATGTCGAGGAAGCCACCACCGCCCAGGCAATTGCCAATGGCGAGGCGGAGTTCACCGAGGCCAGCATCGCCGCGATGAACCTGGTGCCAGAAGAATACCGCGGGTTGGACCGGTTTGAGGCGCGCAAACGCGTGGTTTCCGATATCACCGCCGAGGGTCTGGCGGTGATGCAAACCGTTACCAAGACCGTCAAGGATGACGAGGGCAACGAGACTGAAGTCTCCGAGACCGTGCCTTATGTTGAGAGCAAGCCAATCATGCAGCCCTTTGGCGACCGCTCCAAGGTGGTCATCGAGCCGATGCTGACCGACCAGTGGTTTGTTGAGACCGACAAGATCGTCGGCCCGGCGCTGGATGCGGTGAAAGATGGCACCGTCAAAATCCTGCCCGAAAGCGGCGAGAAGACCTATTACCATTGGCTGGAAAACATCGAACCCTGGTGCATCTCGCGCCAGCTGTGGTGGGGTCATCAGATCCCTGTTTGGTATGGGCCGGAACTTTCTGAGGCTGGTTTCAAATCTGCCGATCAGCCTTTCACCGACAACAAAAAGGCATTCTGTGCATCAAATGCCGTGGATGCTTTTGCGCAAGCTGCCGAGTATTACGGAACTCAGGTCCGTTTGGCTCATCGTGGAGATGACGAGGCAGAAGATACTTGGGCTATTATCAAAGATGGCTCTTGGGATGGTGTGATCTACCTGGAACGCGACCCCGACGTGCTGGACACCTGGTTCTCCTCTGGCCTTTGGCCGATTGGCACCCTGGGCTGGCCAGAATGGTCTGAGGAAACCTCGAAATACTTCCCGACCTCCACATTGGTCACCGGACAGGACATCCTGTTCTTCTGGGTGGCGCGGATGATGATGATGCAGATGGCAGTTCTGGATCAGGATCTGCCGGTTGAACAGCGCATCCCCTTTGACACCGTCTACCTGCATGGGCTGGTGCGCGACGCCAAGGGTAAGAAGATGTCCAAATCCACCGGCAACGTGGTGGATCCGCTGGAAATCATTGGTGAATACGGTGCCGACGCGCTGCGCTTTACCAATGCAGCCATGGCCTCCCTTGGCGGGGTGCTCAAGCTCGACATGAAGCGGATCGAGGGCTATCGCAACTTTGTCACCAAGATCTGGCAGGCCTGTTCTTACGGCGACAGCCAGATTGACGCCTTTGCCGCCGAGCGCGGCGCTGAGCCGCCCAAAGCCACACTGCCGCTGAACCGCTGGATCATTGGCGAGA